>JAFAOG010000317.1 GCA_019237945.1 Deltaproteobacteria bacterium
TTCCGTGTTGCCGCCGCCCCAGCCGCGGAAGCTGCCGTCGGCATTCCACACGCCCCAGTCGAGGATCACGTAGTCCGAGCCGTCGGTATGCGCGATGTCGCACTCGACCGCGCCCGCCGGCACCGTGAACGGCACGTCGACGTAGTCGCCGCCCGCCGCCGTCACGTCGCCCTCGTAGTGCATCGTCGACAGCACCGCGGCGACGGCAACAACGCTCATGTCACGATGGTAACCCGACCCACTCCGCCGAGCGTTCCCATAGTTCACGCGCCAGCTCGGGCGTCGCGCGCTTGCTGGGACGTTTCTCCTCGCCCTTGGGGTTGTAGTACTTGCCCGTATCGTTCGCGAGCGCCGGATCACTCGCGGCGCGCAGCATCGACACCGCGCCCTGCTCCGGCGTCAGCAAGAAGCGCTTGAGCACCCAGCGAAACGGCGGCGGCACGCGGCGCCACACGTCGGTCGCGACGGCGCCGGGATGCAGCGCGTACGTGTGTAGGCGCGGCACGCGGCGCGCGAGCTCCTGCGCGAACAGCACGTTCGCGAGCTTTGAGACCTCGTACTCGCGATAGCCGGTGACGCTCTTCGTCTTCTCGCGCTGCGCGGCCCAGTCGATGCCCTTCGCGCCGTAGTGCGAGTCGCTCGCGACCATGACGACGCGCTCCTTGATGTCATCCACGAGCAGGCGCGTCAGCAGGTAGTGGCCGAGGTGGTTCGTGCCGAACTGGATCTCGAAGCCGTCCTTCGTCGTGCCGCGATGGCCGGCGAGCCCCGCGTTGCACACGAGCACGTCGATCGAGCGACCCTTCAGCGACTCGGCGCAGCGCCGCACGCTCGCGAGGTCACCGAGATCGAGCGCGACAAACTCCGCGCCAATCGCATCGCACACCGGCTGCGTCTTCTCGCGCGAGCGTCCCGCGATCAGGACCTTGTTGCCGCGCTTCGCCAGCTCGGTCGCCGCGACCTTGCCAATGCCCGTGTTCGCGCCCGTGATGACAAAGGTCTTCATGACTTGCGACGCATTGATCCACGTGCGAGCGTCGCTCGTATACAGGTTTCTCAAGGGGAGATTAGGCATGCGTATTCGAACCGTTCTCATTTCCGCGATCGCCGCGATTTCGCTTGCCGCATGTGGCGGCGGCAAGAAGTCGGCTGACACCACGCCCGCCGGCGGCGGCAAGTCGCTCTACGACCGCCTCGGCGGTCAGGATGCGATCAAAGCGGTCGTGAAGGACTTCGTCGAAGAGAACGTCGCGAAGGACACGCGCATCAACGCCCGCTTCGCGAACACCGACATCCCGCACCTCGAGCAGATGCTGACCGAGCAGATCTGCATGGCGTCGGGCGGCCCGTGCAAGTACTCGGGCAAGGACATGAAGACCGCGCACACCGGCATGAAGATCACCGACGACGAGTTCAACGCGCTCGTCGAGGATCTCAAGAAGTCGCTCGACAAGTTCAAGGTCGGCGACAAGGAGCAGCAGGATCTGCTCGGCGCGCTCGGGCCGATGAAGCCCGACATCGTCGGTCAGTGAGTCAGTACGGCGCCTGGCCGCCGATGTTGCCGCCGGGGCCGTAGTCGCACACGATCGTCGACGGGTACGCGAGGTTCGAGCAGTTGTGCAGCGCGCATCCGACGTGGATCGAGTCGCGCCACACGAGCTGCGTGTAGTGGCCGCAGGTGCCGCTGCACGTGTTCGGGTAGGTGAAGCTCGACTTCTCGGACGCCCAGAGCTGCACGGCGCCCATCGCGGTCGCGGTGCCGCCGCTCGCGTAGATGTTCTCGCCGATGTACGCGTAGCCGGCGACGTTCGTGCGATTCGGATCGTGATCGAGCAGCTGGCCGTTGCTCGACTGGCATTGCGCGGCCCACGCCGCCGCGTAGCTCGCGAGGTTCGGGTCCCACTGCATCGGCGGCAGCGGTCCGCCCGCGACGCCCGTCGTGTCGACCATCGCGCGCACCTGGTTCGTGTAGAGCGTCATGCCCATCAGCTCCGCCGGCTCGCCGGTTCCGCCGGGAACGTCGGCCATCGGTGCGTCGTGAATCGCGTTGCTTCCGGCGGGCGCATCGCTCTGCATGTTCGTCGGAGCCGAGTCATTACAAGCGGCTAGCGCGAGCAGCACGATCCCCGTTTTCATGAGCCGATCATACGCGGTATAGACCGCCGCGGAGGCCCAAACCTAGACGACGAGAAGCGCACAGCTCCGACGAGTGCAGGGAAGCCGGTGAGACGCCGGCACAGCCCCCGCTACTGTGACCGCGGACGACGCAGCAAGGCGAAGAGCCAGCCACTGGGAAACTGGGAAGGCGCTGCGAAGGATGAAGCGGAAGTCAGGACACCTCACCGTCGCGCCGTTACGTGGGGTGACAATGTCCTGTCGACGCTCGATCATCGTTTGCGCTGCGCTCCTTGCGAGGAGTGCGGCTGCTGATCCGCCCGCGGACGGCGAGACGATCATCATCATCGACAACTGGTCGGAGCGCGAGGCCGCGCGGGATCGGCAGCGAGCGCTCGACGAGGCGCCGTTCGTCACCGTCGTCCATCCCGACGAGCATCCCGCGACGGCATCGGTCGCCGATGCGCTCGGCGCGAGTGTCGGGGCGCAGACGCGATCGCTCGGCGGGCTCGGCGCGTACGAGAGCGTCAGCGTGCGCGGCGCGTCGCCGGGCCACACGGCGGTGCTGATCGACGGCGTGCCGCTCGCGCGGATCGCGGCGGTGACGACCGACCTCGGCAAGTTTGCGCTCGACTCGTTCGGCGAAGTGGATCTCTATCGCGGCGCGGTGCCGGTCGAGCTCGGCGGCGCGGGCGTCGGCGGCGCGGTCAACCTCGTGACGCGGCTCGGGCGCGGCGAGCACGGCGAGCGGTGGCGGGCGTCGCTCGGCGCGGGCTCGTTCGGCGCGCGGCACCTGCGCGTCCACTACGGCGACGATCACGGCGCGCTGCGGTCGTCGACGACGATTGGCTACCAGGCCGCGACGGGCGACTACACGTACTTCTCCGACAAGGGCACGCCCTTGAATCCGCGCGACGACGGCTACGACGTGCGGCGCAACAACCAGTTCACGCAGCTCGATGCAGCATCGCGCGTCGGCACCGATACGAGCGCGGGAGGCGTGCGGCTCGCGTACAAGGACCAGGGCCTGCCCGGGACGATCGTCACGCCGGCGCTGCGTGCCTCGCTGTCGACGCTCGATGTCGTCGGCGACGTCCACGTGCCGCACCTGATGGCGTACGGGCTTGTCGAGCGGCAGGCGCTGCGCGACCCCGCGGGCGAGCTCGGCCTCGGCGTCGAGGATCGGCGCTACCTGACGCTGTCGGGCGGCGCGACGTCGACGTGGCAGGCCGCGATCGATCGGCATCGCCTCAACGGCGGCGTCGAGCTGCGCGCGGATCGGTTTCGCGATGCGGATGCGGCGGGCACGCGCGCCTCGATCGTCGGCGATCGCGAAGGCGCGGCCGTGATGGGGTCGATCGATCTCGTCGTCGATCCCGATGCGCGGATCGTCGTCACGCCGGCCGTGCGACTCGATGTCGTGCGCACGCTGCCGACCCCGGAGCCCGAGGCGCCGATGCCGGTCGCGTCGCGGTGGGACACCGTGCCGAGCCCGCGGCTCACGGCACGCGGCGCCGTCACCGACGACGTCTCGATCAAGGCGAGCGCGGGCTGGTACGTGCGGCTGCCTACGCTCGTCGAGCTGTTCGGCAATCGCGGCACGGTCATCGGTTCGCCGGCGCTGCGTCCGGAACGCGGACCGTCGCTCGATGCGGGTGTCGTGTGGGCGCCTGCGAAGGCGATCGTCGAGGGTGATGTCGTCATCGACCGCGTGTTCGTCGAGGCCGCGGGGTTCGGCTCGCGCCCGCGCGACACGATCGCGCTCATCACCAGCGTCGGCTACGTCGCGCGCGCGATGAACGTCGCGGCGAGCGAGGCGTATGGCGGCGAGCTCGTGGCATCGGCACGCGTCGCGAAGACGGTGACCGTCACCGCGAACTACACGCGGCTGGTCACCGAGCAGCACGCGATGGAGGTCAGCTTCAACAACAAGGAGCTGCCGCGCTCGCCGGGTCACCAGGTCTACGCGCGTGCCGATGTCGCGCGCACCGCGCTCGGCCGCCGCGCCGACGTGTGGGCCGACGCGAGCTTCCAGTCCGACAGCTACCTCGACCAGGCGAACCTCCAGCTCGTGCCGGCGCGCCTCCTCGTCGGCACGGGCGCGCGCGTCGAGCTCGCGGCGGGCCTCGCGCTCGCGCTCAGCGTCGAGAACGTTGCCGACACCCGCATCGAGATGCTTCCGCTCAACCCGGCCCCGCGGCCGGATCTCACCGAAACGCCGACGGCGCTCTCCGACTACGCCGGCTTCCCCCTTCCCGGGCGCAGCTTCTACCTCGCGCTCGAATGGAGTCACTGACATGAACCGCTCGTTGATCCTTCTATGTGTCCTTGCTGCCTGTGGTGATAACGCGAAGCTCGAGCCCGACGGAGGCGGAGGCGATAACGGCGACAGCGGAGGCAGCAATGCCGCTCCGCTCTATAAGGCCGTGATGCTCGGCGCCGACTTCTCGAGCGGCACCGGCGTCGTGTCGCGTCTCGATCTCGCGACGCTCGAGATGCAGACGAACGCGATCGCCGGCGTCGCGACGAGCGATCCGGTCGTCCGCCACATCGGCGACAAGCTGTACGTCGTCAACCGCTTCGTCGGCGAGAACGTGACGATCCTCGACGCGCACTCGCTGTCGCCGATCGATCAGATCTCGACGGGCGCGAGCAGCAACCCGCAGGACGTCGCGGTCGTCGGCGAGAAGCTGTACGTGCCCGCGATGGGGACGACCGGCGTCGTCGTGCTCGACAACGGTCACGCGACGACGATCGACCTCGGCAGCGTGCTCGGCGATCCCGACGGCAAGCCCGATTGCGTCAGTGCGTATGCGGTCGGCACGAAGGTGTTCGTCGCGTGCAGCCTGCTCGATCAGAACTTCACGCCGCGCGGCCCGGGCAAGATCGCGGTGATCGACACGGCGACCGATCACGCGACGGCGCTGACGATGCCCGACAAGAACCCGGCCGGTTTCTTCACGAAGTCGCCCGACGACTCGGTGTTCCACGGCGATCTGTTGATCTCGCTCGTGCCGAGCTTCGACACGTACACCACGGGCTGCCTGCTGCGCGTGCCGACCGATGGCACGACCGCGCCGACGTGCGCGACGGGCGTGTCGAACATGGCGCTCGGCGGCTTCATCAATAGCATCGCCGTCGGCACCGACAAGAAGCTGTATCTGGCGGTCGTCGTCGACGCGAACTTCTCGACGCAGTCGGGCAAGCTCCGCACGTTCGACATGAACGCGGGCACGCTCGTGCCGACCGTGATGTCGAGCATGTCCGAGCAGATCACCGATCTCGCGGCGTGCCCCGATGGCGAGATCGTCGCGATCGACTCGACGATGAACGCGAACGGCGTGCGCGTGTTCAAGGACGGCACCGAGCGCACGACGATGCCTCTCTCGATCGGCCTGCCGCCGATCTTCGGAAGCGGCATCGTCTGCTACGACGCGAATCACCCGTAGCTATTCGCGCGGGCGCACGCAGTACGCCTCGGCGACGATCTCGATCGTCGAGGACGGCGACGTGTTGCGATAGTCGCAGCGCCAGCTCGCCGCGTTGCTCGCATCGGTCATCGCGACCGGACGCGACGCGACGAGCTGCGCCATCCACTGCGGATCCGCGTAGCAGCCGCCGGTAACGAGCAGATCGCTCGCGCGCTCGCAGCTCGCGACGGCGGTGGCGACGAGCGATGGCCCAACGGAGATCCGCGCTTCCTTGCGCGCGACATCGCTCTTGTTGCCGTACGCGCCGTTCGGACCGGCCGGTCCCTTCGGGCCTTGCGCGCCCTGCGGACCTTGCAAGCCCTGCGGACCTTGCAGGCCCTGGATGCCCTGCGGACCTTCCGGACCGGGCGGTCCCGGATCGCCCTTCGCGCCGCGCTCGCCCATCGGACCTGCGGGACCGACGCCGGCCGGACCCATCGGACCCGCGGAGCCTTGCGGTCCGGGCGGACCGAGCGGGCCTTGCGGACCGACATCGCCCTTGGGACCGATCGGCCCCGGAGGCCCCGCCG
>JAFAOG010000318.1 GCA_019237945.1 Deltaproteobacteria bacterium
TCGCCCGACGGCATGACGTGCACGCTCACGCTGCTGTCGACGCGCACGCTCACCGTCACCGGCGACGCGTCGCAGGGACCCTAGCGGTTCGCGGGTTACCGCTCGGCGTTCGCGAGCTGGCGGCGCACTTCGGCGAGGTCGTTCCGCAGCTCGGCGGTCAGCGTGTCGTTCTCGCTCTTGAGCGCCATCGCCATCACGAGCACCTCCTCGGCGTCGGCGAGCTTGCCGGCGGCGCGGAATGCGGCCGCGAGCAGGCGTGCGCTCGACGGATCGTCGGGAGCCTGCGTCTGCGCCTTCTTCGCATACTCGACGGCGGTCTTCGGCTGCCCGGCCGCGAGCGCACAGCTCGCCGCGCGCCGCAGGTAGCGCGTCTGCGGATCGATCCGCACCGCCGCCGCGAACAGCTTCATCGCGCCGAGCGCATCGCCGGAGACCTCGAGCCCGCACGCGCGGTCGAACAGCTCGCTCGCGTATTCCTGCGGCGTCTGCGGCTGCTCGCTCCCGATCGCCTGCTGCACGCCGGTGCGACCCGTCGGCTTCTTCTCGGGCGTCGTCAGCTTCGCGTACGCGCGGCTGACCGCCTCGAACACCGCCGCGAGGCGATCGCCGAACGTGCCGAGCTGCTTGCCGTAGAAGCGGTCGGGATGGATGTCCTTCGACAGCTTGAAGTAGGCGCGCTTGAGCGTCTTGTCGTTGACGCCGCGCTCGACGCCGAGCAGCGCCCACGGATCGGCTCCGTCGACGAGCCGCGCCATCGCGAGGATGCGGACCTTCTCGGAATGCGAGAGATCGATCGCCTCGGCGAGCGCCGCCTGCTCGGCCTCGGTCGGACGCGGCAGCACGACGCTGACCTCGGCATCGCGCTGCTCGGGTGTGCGCTTGATCGTCGGGCCGTCGAGCGAGACATCCTTGAGGTTCGGCGGCAACCGGCTCGTCGGCGAGTCGACGTTGACGCCGTGCTGCTCGCGCGGCATGCCCGGCTGAAATGGCGTAGCGGGACGCGAGCTGAGCGGCGGCGCGATCGGGGCGGTGCTCGCGCGCGGCGGGATCCCGACGCCTCGCGGCGGCGTCATCGGCCTCGCCGGCGTGGCGGTCGCATCGCCGCGTGCGCTGCGCGGTGGTAGCGAGCCCGGCGCGGGGGCGGTGGTCTCGCCCGGCAGCAGCAGCGCGCCGATCGAGCGCAGCTTCGTCAGGATCTGGATGCCGCGGTCGATCGGGAGGCCCGTCTGCAGCAGGACCTCGCGGATCGTGAGCATGCCGTCGACCCGCGAGAGCACGAAGTACTCCTCGGGCCCGACCTGGGCCTTGAGCGGATCGAAGCCGGGGCTGATTCGCAGCTTCATCGCCGACGAACCGAGCCCGGCGATCTCGGCCGGTACCGTGCTCACCCCGAAACTCTATCAAGAAGTACGTGCTCGAGGATGGCCTTGCCCACGTGGAGACGGTTCTCCGCCTGAACCCAGGCCAGCGAGTGAGGTCCATCGAGGACGTCGCCCGTGATCTCCTCGCCGCGGTGCGCCGGCAGGCAGTGAAGCACGATCGCATCGGGAGCGCCGCGCTGGACGAGCGCCGCGTCGACGCAGTACCCGGCAAATGCCTTCTTGCGCGCCGCCGCCTCGTCCTCTTGGCCCATCGATGCCCACACGTCGGTCGAGATCACGTGCGCGCCGGCGGCCGCCGCCTTCGGATCGCTCGTGATCGTGATCGAGCCGCCGCTGCGGGCCTGGCGATCACGCGCCGCGCGCAGGATGTCGGCATCGGGCCCGAAACCCTCCGGGCATGCGAGCTGGAGGTCGAGCCCGAACAACCCGGCCGCCTCGATCCACGAATTCGCCATGTTGTTGCCGTCGCCGATCCACGCGTAGCGCAGACCGTCGATGCGGCCGAGCTTCTCGCGGACGGTGAACAGATCGGTCGCGACCTGACACGGGTGATGTTGATCGGAGAGGCCGTTGATCACGGGGACGCTCGCGTGGCGCTGCAGCGTCGCGACGCGCTCCTGACCGAACGTGCGCAGCACGATGCCCTGGCAGTAGCCGCTGAGCACACGCGCGGTGTCCTCGATCGGCTCGCCGCGCGCGATCTGGCTGCCCTGCGAGGTCAACACGACGGCGTGGCCGCCGAGCTCGAACACGCCGACCTCGAACGACACGCGCGTGCGCGTCGACGCCTTCTCGAACACGAGCGCGACGCTCTTGCCGGCGAGCGTCGTCTGGTTGCGATGCGCCTTGAGGTACGCGGCGCGATCGAACAGTGCCGGCCACTGCTCGACGGGGACATCGCCGAGCGTGAGAAAGCCGCGCGGCTTCATGACGCCTTGCCCGCGCCCTCGGCGAGGACGCTCCGGAGGATCCCGACCGCCTCGTCGAGCTGCGGCCGCTCGACGATGAACGGCGGCGCGAACCGCACGACGTTGCTGCCGGCGACCGACAGCAGCATGCCCTTCTCGCGCGCCTTCGCCGTGACCTGCGCGGGCGCACCCGCGACGACGACGCCGCGCAACAGGCCGCGACCGCGCGTGCCGGTGACGTGACCCGGGAACTCGCGGACGAGCTCGGCGAGCTTGCCACCGAGGTACTCGCCCGACTGCGTGACGCGCTCGAGCAGGCCTTCGGCCTCGATGATCTCGAGCACGGCGATCGCCGACGCGCACGCGAGCGGGTTGCCACCGAACGTCGTCGCGTGCGGCACCGCGCCGCCGGCGGCCTGCGTCAGACCCAGCGCGGCCTTCTCCGTCATCGCGACCGCGCCGATCGGCACGCCGCCGCCGAGACCCTTCGCGAGCGTCATCACATCGGGCGTGACGTCGTCGTGCTCGTGCCCGAACCACCGGCCGGTGCGGCCGACGCCCGTCTGCACCTCGTCGAAGATCAGGATCGTGCCGGTGTCGTCGCACAGGCGGCGCAGGCCGGCGAGGTAGCCCGGCGGCGGCACGATGATGCCGCCCTCGGCCTGGATCGGCTCGACAATGATGCAGCACGCGTGGCGGCCCTCGAGCGCCTTCGTCGCCGCGTCGAGATCGCCGTATGCGATGTGCTCGATGCCGTCGACGAGCGGGCCGAAGCCCTCGTGGTACTTCGGCTGACCGGTGATCGCGACCGTCGCGAACGTGCGGCCGTGGAAGCTGCCGACGGTCGAGATGATCTTTGTCCGCTGCGGCGCGCCGGCGACGACGGATTGGTAGCGTCGCGCGAGCTTGAGCGCGCCCTCGTTCGCCTCGGCGCCCGAGTTGCAGAAGAACACGCGGTCGGCGAACGAGCGATCGACGATCGCCTTCGCGGCCTGGATCTGCTGATCGTTGTAGTAGAGGTTCGAGATGTGAACGAGCCGCTCGAGCTGGCTCTGCACGCGGCGCGTGAACTCGGGATGCGAGTGCCCCAGGCCGCACACCGCGATGCCCGCGGTCATGTCGAGGTAGCGGTTGCCGGCGACGTCCCACACCTCGCAGCCGCGGCCCTTGGAGAGCACGACGGGCTGGGGCTTGTTGTTCTTGAGGAGAACCTGATCGGCGAGTGCGAGGAGGTCGGCTTGGGTCATCACCCCGAGGGCTATACCACTAAAGAATGTAGCGAGTTAGGTCTTCGTCTGCGACGAGAGCGCCCAGCCGTTCGCGGACGTACTGAGGAGTAATCGGAATCGTCTGAGCGCCAATATCCGGTGCGTTATAGAGGAGATCGTCGAGCAGGCGCTCGAGCACGGTGTGGAGGCGGCGGGCGCCGATGTCGTGCGTGCGCTTGTTGACGTCGGCGGCGATCTTCGCGATCTCGGCGATTGCATCGTCGGTCCACTGGATCGTCACGCCCTCGGTCGCGAGCAGCGCCGCGTACTGGCGCGTGAGTGCGTTCGTCGGCTCGGTGAGGATGCGGACGAAGTCCTCGGCCGCGAGCGGCTGCAGCTCGACGCGGATCGGGAAGCGGCCCTGCATCTCGGGGATCAAGTCGCTCGGCTTGGCCATGTGGAATGCGCCGGCGGCGATGAACAGCACGTGGTCGGTCTTCACGGGGCCGTATTTCGTCGTGACGGTCGAGCCCTCGACGATCGGCAGCAGGTCTCGCTGCACGCCCTCGCGCGAGACATCGACGCCGTGGCGATCGCTGCGCGTCGCGATCTTGTCGATCTCGTCGATGAACACGATGCCGGCGTTCTCGGCGCGCCGCACGGCCTCGCGCGTCGCCGCCTCCTGATCGATCAGCTTCTCGGTCTCCTGCGACGTCAGCACCTGCCACGCCTGCGGGACCTTGAGCTTCTGGCGCTTCGTCTTGCGGCCGAACTGGCCGAACATGTCCTTGAGGCCGGAGAGCGCGTTCTCGTCGATGCCGGGCTGGCCGCCGAGCACATTGATGAACGGGTTCGCCTCGTCGCTGATCTCGACCTCGACCTCGCGATCGTCGAGCTTGCCGTCGCGCAGCATCGTGCGGAGCTTCTCGCGCGTCGCATCGGACTCGCCGGCGAACGTGCGGCCGCCGCGCGGCAGCAGCAGATCGAGCAGGCGATCCTCGGCGGCTTCCTTGGCGCGCGGGCGGACCTTGCTCGCCTCCTCGTCGCGCACGAGCTTGACCGCGACCTCGACGAGATCGCGGACGATCGAATCGACGTCGCGCCCGACGTAGCCCACCTCGGTGAACTTGCTCGCCTCGACCTTGAGGAACGGCGCCCTCGCGAGGCGCGCGAGCCGGCGGGCGATCTCGGTTTTGCCGACGCCGGTCGGCCCGATCATGATGATGTTCTTCGGCGCGATCTCGTCGCGCAGATCGCCTTCGACCTGCTGGCGGCGCCAGCGATTGCGCAGCGCGACCGCGACCGCGCGCTTGGCCTCGCGCTGCCCGACGACATAGCGATCGAGCTCGGTGACGATCTTCGCGGGCGTCAGATCGCTCACGGCAGCTCCTCGATCGTCAGCGACGTGTTCGTGTAGATGCAGATGTCGGCCGCGATCTTCATCGCCTGCTCGGCGATCGCGCGCGGCGGCAATTCGGTCGCACCGAGCAGCGCGCGGGCGGCGGCGAGCGCGAAGCCGCCCCCGGAGCCGATCGCGCAGATGCCGTCGTCGGGCTCGATCACGTCGCCGGAGCCCGAGAGGATGAACGTGCTCTCCGCGTCGGCGACGACGAGCATCGCCTCGAGCCGGCGCAGCGCGCGATCGGTGCGCCACTCCTTCGCGAGCTCGACCGCGGCGCGCCGCAGCGGTGCACGCTGCTCGCGGAGCTTGTCGTCGAGGCGCTCGAACAGCGCCATGCCGTCGGCCGCCGAGCCGGCGAAGCCGCCGAGCGCCCGGCCCTCGCCGAGCCGCCGCACCTTGCGCGCGCCACCCTTGACGACCTGGTTGCCGAGCGTCACCTGCCCGTCTCCCGCGACGACGACCTGCGAGCCACGGCGCACCGAGAGGATCGTCGTCGAATGGATTTCCGGGCTGCGCTTCACGGGCAGGTCGTAGCATAGAATGTCCTCATGCGAGGCTGGCTGATCGGCGCGGCACTGCTGCTTGCCGGCTGCATCGAAGACCACCTCGCGCGCTGCGACGACGGCATCGCCTGCCCCGCCGGGCTCGTCTGCGATACCGCGCATCACGGCTGCGCCGCGCCCGACCAGCTCACCGCGTGCGCGGGCCTCGCCGACGGCACCGCGTGCCAGACGGCCGCGTTCACGGGCGCCTGCTTCTCCGGCGTGTGTCTCGTGCCCGGCTGTGCGAACCGCGTCGTCGAGCCGGGCGAGCAGTGCGATGACGGCAACCACGTCGGCGGCGACGGCTGCTCCGCGGACTGCCGCTCCGACGAGCGCTGCGGCAACGGCGTCGTCGACGGCACGCTCGGCGAGGCCTGCGACGACGGCAACCTCGCCTCGCACGACGGCTGCAACTCGCGCTGCCAGCTCGAAGCGCCGGCGTGGACGATCGAGCCGGCGGTCGTGCAGAACATTCCGTCGACCGCGGCGTTCGATGAGGCGCACGGCCAGCTCGTCGTCGTCGGTCGGCGCGTTACCTGGCTGTGGAGCGGCACGGCGTGGAGCACGTCGTCGGCGCTCGCACCCGAGGTCGATCAATGGCTCGTCGCGGCGTACGACCGCGATCGCATGCGCATCGTGCTCGTCGGCAAGCGCGCGTCCGCGCTCGTCGTCGCCGAGTGGGACGGCACGTCGTGGACGGAGGACGTGCAGTCAGGCACCGCGCCCGTCTCCGTGTACAACGCCGTCTACGACCCGGTGCACCGCGCGGTGTTCTGGCTGAGCAACGGCTACTACGGCACCCTCGCGCTCGATGCCAGCGGCGCGAGATGGACGACGGTCGACGCGCTGCCGTTTCTCGTCGGCGCCGCGCATGCCGCCTTCGACGAGGCGCGCGGCACGGTCGTCGTCGCCGATGCGAGCGGCGGCGGCACCTGGATCTTCAACGGGACGACCTGGACCTCGATCGGCACGAGTCCGGCCGGCCACGACGGCCACGCGCTCGTCTACGATGCCGACCGCGGCCAGGTGCTGTCGATCGGCGGCGCCGATCCGAACGCGGCGCGCACCGAGGTGCTCGCGTGGACCGGCACGAGCTGGGACGACACGCGAGCCCGCATCCCCGCGCGCGCGAACGCGGTCGTCTGGCACGATGCGAGTCGCCACGTCGTCGGCATCGCCGGCGGATCCACGCCATCGGCGGGCGCGCCGCTGCCGCTGACCGACGTGCTCGATCTCGCGGGCATGACGACCGTGCCGCACCCGATCGTCCAGCCCGGCGCCAGCGGCTCGCTCGCCTACGACCTCGCGCGCGACGCGATCGTGCTCGCCGACACGACGAGCGGCACCTACGCGTGGAACGGCAGCTGGCAGCAGCTCTCGACGACGCACCCCGCGCAGTACGCGACGCTCGTCTACGACCCGGTGCGCAGGGCAATGCTCGCGTACGACGGCAGCAGCGTGCTCGAGCTCGCCGCAAGCTGGCAACCGCTCGCGACGATCAGCCCGTCGCAGACGCTCGCCTACGACTTCCAGCGCCGCGGGGTGCTCAGCGTCTCGAACGTCGGCAGCTTCCTGCTTCCGAGCACCGCGACCGCGCAGTCGCTGATCGCGCCGGGCACGCCGCAGGGGACGCTGAGCGGCGCGTACGACCTCGGCACGCACGACCTCGTCGCGATCGGCACGGCCGGAGTCGTCGAGCTCTCCGGCGATCAGTGGACGACCTCGGCGTTCGCGCCGGTCGGCCCGTACACCGTGACGTCGGCGCTGCAGAGCGCATCGATCCTGTTCGTCCCGCTGAGCGGTAACGCGGGCGCCCAGCTGTGGGAGCGCCGCGGCGGCGCGTTCCGCGAGATCGGCGAGATGCCGTTCGCCGGCTCGATCTACGGCGTCGTCGAGCGCAGCCGCGGCCGTCTCGCGCTCGAGATCACCGACGGCGTCGGCGAGGTCTTCCTCGAGCGCCAGCTGACGAGCAGCCTCCCCGACGAGACCTGCACGCCCACCGAGGACGCCGATGGCGACGGCGCCGCCGGCTGCGCCGACCCCGACTGCTGGCAGGCCTGCTGGCCCGCGTGCCCGCTCGCGACGAGCTGCCCCTAGCCCGGCTCAGGTCTTCTTGGCGCGAGGGTGCGCCTGGTCGTACACCTTCATCAGGTGATCGAGCGACACCTTCGTATAGATCTGCGTCGACGCCAGGCTGGCGTGACCGAGCAGCTCCTGGATCGAGCGCAGGTCGACCTCGGCATCGAGCAGGTGCGTCGCGAACGAGTGACGCAACCCGTGGGGCGTCGCCTTCGCGTGCACACCACCCGCGATCGACCACGCGCGCACCATGCGCTGCACGCTTCGCGGCGTCAGCCGCTCGCCCAGCGCGTTGACGAACAGCGCCGCGCCGCTCGCCCCGAGCCCGCGCCGCGCCGGCAGGTACGCCGCGAGCACCTCGTCCGCCTGCTTGTGCAGCGGCACCTCGCGCGCCTTGCCACCCTTGCCGCGCCGCACGAGCACGATCGGCACGCCATAGCGATCGCGATCGATGTCGGTGATGTCGAGAGCGCACGCCTCGCTCACGCGAAGCCCGGTCGCATAGATCAGCTCCATCATCGCCGCATCGCGCAACCGCAGCAGCTGCTGGCGCGACGCCTCCTCCGCCGACAGCGTGCGATGACTCGTCCGGCCCGTCGCCCCGGGCGCCTCGACGAGCCGGAACGCATCATCGACATCGAGCGCACGCGGCAAGCTCTTCGGCTTCTTCGGCCCGCGGA
>JAFAOG010000210.1 GCA_019237945.1 Deltaproteobacteria bacterium
CGTGCAGCGTGCGATAGATCTGCTGATAGCCGAGCGACGACATCGCGACGCGATACGGGCTCGGATAGACGAGCGCGACGCGCGTCTCCGCTTCCTTGAACAACGTGCCGCGCTCGGCAGCTAACAGCTCGCGGCGGTCCATCAGTAGCAATTCCGGAAGCGGTCGGTTCGCGTGCGCTCGAAGTGGAGCGGCGTGGTCTGCTGCCAGACCTCGATGCACGAGCCGGTCGCGTTGGGCGACAACGTGCCGCCGTCATCACACGCGAACTGGACGAACTCGGTGTCGGCGGCGCCGTCGCCGTTGGCGTCGACCGCGTACACCTGGTCGTTGCCGAACGGATGGCCGGTCGGCGAGCGATCGACCTGCACGAGATGGCCGCTGCGCGGATCGATGCCGCCGTCGAGCACGCCGATCATCGCGCCGTCGGGCCGCGTGAGGTCGCCGCTCTCGAGCGCCCACTGGATCATCCACACCGTGTTCTGGTTGCAGGCATCGGGCAGTACCGTGACCTGGGTCAGCCGGATCACGCCGAGCACGTGCTGGTTATCGACGACCTGCAGGTGATCGCCGACATCGGGGGCCTTCGTCGTGATGCAGAACCCGCTGCCGTCGCCCGCCGACACCGTGCACATCCGCGGGATTCCCGTGGGCCCGCGCGTGCGCCGCTCGATGCGGACGACCTTGCCTGGACGCGGCGCGGCGTGGGCGCTCGTCAGGAGCGCCGCCGTACCGACGAGGACCAGGGCATGCCGCACGTCGCTGAGCATAGCAGCTATGGTAAGTCCGACCCATGTCGTCCCTTCGCTACGCGGTCCGCCTCGACGCGCCAGCCACGCATACCGCCACCGTCGAGCTGCGGTTTCAGCCGGATGCTGACCACGTCGACGTGACGATGCCTGCCTGGTGCCCGGGCAGCTACCTGATCCGCGATTACGCGCGGTTTGTCCGTGACCTGACGGTCACCGGCGACGACGGCCAGCCGCGCCGCGCGACGAAGCTCGACAAGCAGACCTGGCGCATCGAGCGCGCCGGGGCGAAGGAGCTGGTCGTCCGCTATGGCCTCTACGGCCACGACCTGACGGTGCGCACGAACCACATCGATCACGACCACGCGTTCCTGCACGGCCCGGCGACGTTCATCTATCCGGCGAGCGCTCGCGACGCGGCGATCGAAGTCGAGGTGAGCGGCTATCCCGCCGCGTGGACGCTGACCACGGCGCTGCGCCGCGAGGGGACGCGCTACTCGGCGTCGTCGATCGACGAGCTGTTCGATCATCCTATCCACCTCGGGCCGACGCGCCTCTACGACGTGCCGGCGAAGGTGCCGGTCAAGCTCGCGATCTGGGGCGAGAAGGCGCCCGGCGGCACGTTCGACGAGCAGCGCCTCGCGCAGGACCTCGCCGCGATCGTCGACGATCACGTCGCGCGGCTCGGCGAGGCGCCGTTCGAGACGTACACGTTCATCCTGATGCTGTCGCACGACGCGTACGGCGGGCTCGAGCATCGCGCGTCGAGCGTGAATCTGTTCAACCCGCACTTCGCGGCGACCCGCAAGTCCTACGAGGGCCTGCTCGAGCTGCTGTCCCACGAGTTCTTCCACGCGTGGAACGGCAAGCGGATCGCGCCCAAGCCGCTGCTCGAGTTCGATTACACGCGCGAGGCGTACACGCCGTGCCTGTGGGTGATGGAAGGCATCACGTCGCACTACGATCGCTGGGCGCTGCGGACGAGCGGGCGCGTCACCGCGAAGAGCTTCCTCGACAAGTTGCTCGACGACTGGGCCCGCCTGCTCGCGACACCCGGCCGCGCGCACCAGAGCCTCGAGCAGTCGAGCTTCGACGCGTGGATCAAGCTGTACAAGCCCGACGAGTCGAACCTCAACACGACCGTCAGCTACTACCTCAAGGGCGGGCTGACGATGCTCGCGCTCGACCTCCACATCCGGCGCCGCACCGAAGGCCAGCGCTCCCTCGACGACGTGCTGCGCGCACTGTGGCAGCGCTACGGCAAGCCGCGCGTCCCGCATCCCGACGACCTGCAGCCGATCTTCGAGGAGGCGAGCGGGTTGTCGCTCGGCGATGTCTTCGACAAGCAGATCCGCGGCACCGGCGATCCCGAGCTGCCGGCCGAGCTCGCGCACGTCGGGCTCGAGCTGCGCGCGAACGCGGATCCGGCGACGACGGCCGACGGCGCGACGCCGGTGTGGCTCGGCATCACCGCGCAGGCGAACAAGGTCACGGGCGTGCTCGACGGCTCGCCGGCGCACGAGGCCGGCATCTCGCCGGGCGACGAGCTGGTCGCGATCGATCGGTTCCGGGCAACCAGCGACGGCGATCTGCGTAACCTCCTCGGAGCGCGGCGCCCCGGCGATCGCGTGGTCGTCACGCTATTCCGCCGCCACAAGCTGATCGAGCTGACCGCCCAGCTCGCGGCCGCACCGCCGACGCGCTACGAGATCGCGGGCGTCGCCGATCCGGGGCCGGCCGCCGCGCGCTATCAGGCGTGGCTGGGCGAGCCGCATCCGGGCGCGCAGACACTGGCGACGGTGACCGCGACGGCGCGCTGGGTGTAGCGCTGCTATGCTCCACGCCATGGGTCGGTATCTCGCGTTGGCGCTCGCGCTGTGTGCGGCCGCCGGATGTTCGAAGAAGAAGAACGAGTCGGAGGGCCTGCCTCCGGCGCAGAGCTGGAGCGGCGATCCGTCGGGGGCTGTACAGCCCGCGCAGCAGCCCGCAAACCCGCACGGCGGCACGGTCCCCGACATGCCGAACCCACACGGCGGCGGCGACCCGAGCAATCCGCACGCGGGCGTCGACATGACGAATCCGCATGGCGGTGACCCGAGCAACCCGCACGCGGGCGTCGACATGAACAATCCGCACGGCGGCGGCGATCCCACGAATCCGCATGCCGGCATGGGCGCCGACGTCAGCCAGCTCGGCCTGCCGCCTCCCGATCCGGACCGCCCGATCGATCCGAGCCATCACGTGAAGGGCATGGTGCGGATCCATCCCAAGGCGAAGGACAAGGTGAAGGCCGGCGCGGCCGTGTTCCTGATCGTCAAGCGCGCCGATGCCAGTGGCCAGCCGACCGGTACGCCGCTCGCCGTCGAGAAGCTCGAGTGGGGCGCCGGGGATGCGATCCCGTTCGAGCTCAGCGAGAAGCAGGCGATGATCGCGGGCACGCAGCTGACGGGCGACGTCGTCGTGATCGCGCATTACGATCAGGACGGCGATGCGATCAGCAAGCAGCCCGGCGACGTGATGGGGCAGGCGAAGGTCAAGATCCCGGCCGACAACGTCAACCTGTTCCTCGACGACGTCCTGCAGTAGGCGACGGCGCGGCGCGCGCCTAGTACGAGCCGCCGATCGCGAGCCCCGCGCCGTTCGGCGTGATCACGGGCGCGATCGACACGTGCTCGGCCGACGATGCTTTCGAGTGGCCGATGAAGTAGAGGACGCCGCCCGCGACCAGCGCGACGCCGCCGCCGATGAGGAGCTCGACCTGCTTGTTCTCGTCGGCCTGACCGTCCGCCTCGATCTGCTTGATGTTCGCGGGCCACGGATCGGTCGCCTTGTGGTTCGTGATCGTGTCGCTCGCGTTCTTCGCCTGGATGCCGAAGTAGATGCCGGCGCCGAGGCCGATCGCGCCGACCGCGGCGACGCCGAGGCCCGCGTACTCGAGGCCCTTGCCGGGGTGCTCGCCACCACTGGGCTCCGCGGGCTTCGCACCGAGATCGACGGTGCCCGTCACCTGGCCGGAGCCCGTGTCGGGCGGCGGCACGGCTGCGCTGCCGGTATCGGGAGGCGGCAGAGGCGCGGCGTCTGCCTTCGGCTTGCAGACGTCCTTGTCGTCGACCTTGTTGCCCATCTGCAGCTGCAGCGTCTTGGCCTGCGCGGTTGCGTACGAGACGTTCGAGCCGGTCGGATCGGCGTCGAGGTACTTACAGAAGTACTTCAGGGCCTCGACCGGCTTGTTCTCCTGCTGGTACTCGCTGCCGATGTTCGACAGCAGCAGCGGCTGCGGGATCAGCGCGTAGGCCTGGAGGTACAGCTCGATCGCGGTCGCGTGATCGCCGGCCTGGCTCTTCGCGATCGCCTGCTTCACGAGGTTCGACGCCTGCTGCTTCTGCGCCGGCGAGGGCTGCGGCTGCGGCTGCGCACTGGCGACCGAAGCGATCAGCAGCAGCGCAGCGGCATGGAGCTTCCCCATGCTTCGATCGTATCACCGAAGCGCGGGAAACAGGGGGCCGAGCTTGGCGACGACCTCGTCGTGGACGCGCCCGTTCGACGCGAGCAGCCCGCGCGGATGCCCCAGCTCCTTCGTGTACTCGATCGCGCCGCCGAACAGGTCGCTCAGGCGCCCGCCCGAACGCGTGAGGATCGCCTCGGGTGCGCACGTATCCCACGCCTTCGTCTTCGCGGCCGGGTTGACGTAGAGGTCGCGCACGCCCATCGCGATCAGGCACAGCTTCACGCCGACCGAGCCGACGTTGAGCTCGTTGTCGATGCCGAGCGAGCTCTTCACCTGATCCATCACGGGACTGCGGTGCGATTTAGAGGCGACGAGCCGGATGTTCGCCGCCGACGCGACATCGCTGACCGCGAGCGGCGTCGTCTCACCGTTGTGCGTGACGAACGCGCCGGCCGGGGTCGCAAAGAACATGCGATCGATCACCGGCTGATAGACGACGCCGACGGCCGGGCGCCCGTCGACGACGAGGCCGATCATCACGGAGTACCCGTCCTCGCGGCGGATGAAGTCCTTCGTGCCGTCGATCGGATCGACGAGCCACTTGCGCGACGCAGCGAGTGCGGCGGGCGCGGGCGGCAGCTCCTCGGAGATGATCGGATCGGCGGGGAACGCCTTTGCGAGGCCCGCGACGATCAGCTCGCTCGCGCGCTTGTCGGCGATCGTGACCGGCTCGTCGCCCGGCTTCATCTCGACGTCGAGCTCGCCGCGCTGCATCTTGTGGACGAGCGCGCCGGCTTCGCGCGCCAGCTGCTGCGCGCAGGACAGCTCGGCGTCCACCTAGTTATGGCCTCCGCGCGGCCAGAGCAGCTGCTTCGCCTCGTCGACGCTCGCGACCGACCGACCGCTCAGCTTCACGAGCTCCGCCGCCGCCGCGACGAGCTCGCCGTTGCTCTTCGCCATCTCGCCATTCGGCAGATAGAAGTTGTCCTCGAGGCCGACGCGGACATCGCCGCCGAGCGACAGCGCCGCCATCGCGAGCGGCCACTGCTCGCGGCTGATGCCGATCACCTTCCACCGCGAGCCCGCCGGCACCTGCTCGGCCTGGAACGCGAGGTGGCGCGCGGTCGCGGGAATGCCGCCGAGCACGCCCATGATGAACGAGAAGTGGAACGGCGCCTCGAGCAGGCCGAGGTCGGCGAGCACGCGGTGCGAGTTGGTGTGCCCGACGTCGAAGCACTCCATCTCCGGCTTGATGTTGTGCTCCTTCATCGCCTTCGCGAACGCGATGATGTCGTCGAACGAGTTCGTGAACACGAAGTTGAACGCGAACTGCTTCTTCGCGTCGTTCCACTTCGCGTAGTTCATCGAGCCCATGTTGAGCGCCGCGATGTGCGGACGCTGCACGAGGTGATGGATGCGCTCGCTCATCGGGCCCGCGCCGCCGGTCGACCAGTTGATCATCACCGGGCAGCGCGCCTTCGTCTCTTCCATGATCTTCGCGAACGTGTCCTTCGACCACGTCGGTGAGCCGTCGTCGTTGCGGGCGTGGATGTGGACCACGGCGGCGCCGGCGTCCCACGCGCGCTTCGCCTCCTCGGCGATCTCGACGGGCGTGTACGGGATCGCGGGGCAGTGCTTCTTCGTGGTGACCGCGCCGGTCAGGGCGCAGGAGATGATGACCTTGTCGGCGCTGGACACGCCCGGACCTTACCCGAAAGCGAACTCCGGGATCTCGGTCAAATCCGTGATGAGCTTCGCTCGCGGGTGGTGTGTAACAAACTCGCGCTCGTACGCGGGGGTGCGCGGCCCGAGGACGAGCCCGACGCGGGCGCCGAGCGCGAGCGGCATCGCGAGATCCAGCTCGAAGATGTCGCCGACGACGACGAGGTCCTCGAACGTCTTGCCGGCCTCGTCGAGCACGCTCTTGAGGATCTCGAAGTATGCGCGGCGGCGCAGCAGGACGGCGCGCTCGAGGCCGGGCAGGGCCATCGAGTCGGGGGCGTGGGCCCAGGCGTCGTCGACGTCGAACTTGCGCGCGAACCCGCGCACGCGCGAGGTCAGCCACGCGACGCCGGGCGTATCGCGATCGAGCGCGGCGACCTTGCCGGCGACCGCATGCGTATCGCTGTTCGTGACGATCCACGTCGAGCTCCCGCCGAGCGCACGTAGCACCTCGCCGGCATGCGCGCGGAACACGGGATGCCCGAGCGTCTTGGCGTAGTTGTACTTGTAGAGCACGCTGCCGAGCAGCCGCCCGCGATCGACGGGATCGGGGAACACACCGTAGCGATCGAGGATGCGGTGCGCGATCGGCACCATGCGCAGGTACGGATCGACAGTCGCCGGCGCGACGGCGCGGCCCATCCACAGAAACGGGTGGTTGTGCGGCTCCGACGCGATCAGCGCCTCGGTGTCCTCGGCAATCGCGAGGACCTCGGGGTCGCCGGTCGGCCGTCCAACGAGCATGCAGAGGTCCTCGAGATAGCCGTCGCGAAACGGACGACCCTCCGCCTCGGCGTCGGTCATCGTGCCGTCGAAGTCCAGGCACAGAACAGGCACGCGGGGACACTACTACTTCGAGCGCTGCTCGTACACCCCGTCCCAGTCCAGGGGCGGCGGCTCGGTCGCCAGGTGCGCGCAGCGCTTCGCCATCGCCTCTGCGACGGGATCGCCCTCGAGCGCCGCGAACAGCCGCTGGGCATCCTCGAACGACCGCTTGCGATACGCGGTGAGCGCCTCCGTGAAGCGCTCGTCCGTTTGCGTCCCGGCGCGGCCGACCAGCTCGAACACCGGCGCCGCGCTCGCGCGCCCCTTGACGCGGACGACGTCGACCTCGCGGAACACGAACCCCGTGCCCGCCGCCTTCGCGGTCGCCTCGCCGACGAGGATGCCGACGCCATATTCCTTGGTCAGCGCCTCGAGCCGTGCGCCGAGGTTCACCTGATCGCCGAGCACCGTGTACTCGAAGCGCGCCGCCGAGCCCATGTTGCCGACCGCCATCGCGCCGGTGTTGATGCCGATGCCGATCGCGATCGCGGGCTTGCCCTCGCGCTTCCACTTCTCGTTGAGCGCGACCAGTGCCTCCTGCATGCGCAGCGCGACCTCGCACGCGCGCGCCGCGTGATCCGGCATGTCGACGGGCGCGGCCCAGAACGCCATCACGGCGTCGCCGATGTACTTGTCGACGGTGCCGCCGCTGTCGAGGACGAGCTCGGTCATTGGCGTCAGGTACTCGCCGAGGAAGCTGGCGAGCGTCTCGGGGCCCATGCCTTCCGCGAACGCCGAGAAGCTGCGGATGTCGCTGAACAGCACGGTCAGCTCCTTGCGCTCGCCGCCGAGCTTCATGCGCGCCGGATCCTCGACGATGCGATCGACGACCGTGCGGCTGACATACTGCGAGAACACCGCGCGCAGATGCGCCTTCTCGCGACCCTCGGTGGCGAGCCCGCCGACCGTCGCGGCGCCGAGCACGATCAGCGACAGCACGCACGGCGCCGCGACCTGGATGATCAGCCCGTGCGCGAACACGAGCTGCGCGGCGACGATGTACAGCGCGAT
>JAFAOG010000337.1 GCA_019237945.1 Deltaproteobacteria bacterium
CAGTGGCTCGAGCCGAGCACGGCGCAGAACTGGTACAACCCGGGCTCTACCGCGGCGATCCATACGGAGCTCGCCGACGGCAAGCTGCTCGGGCTGATGGGCGCGGCGCTGATGATCGGCATCGTCGGCATCGCGCTCGCGTGGGCGCTCTACGGACGCGGTCCGTCGCCGACGGTCACGCGGCTCGTCGATCACGGTCCGCTCGAGGGCGCGTACATCGCGTCGAAGAACAAGCTGTGGTTCGACGAGATCTACGACGCGACGATCGTGCGGCCGTTCCGCGCGGTCGCGCGCGGCCTGTTCGAGGTCGTCGATCGCTTCATCATCGATACGGTGGCCGTCAATGGCTCGGCGTTCGTCGTCGGGCTGTTCGGCCGCGTGTCGCGATGGGTCCAGAACGGAAACATCCAGCGCTACCTCGCCGGTCTCGTGATCGGTGCGGCCGCGGTGTTCCTGGTCACCGACTGCCACCAGAAGCCGTCGTTCATCTACCGGTTCGAGGGGCAGAACGGCGAGATGCTGCATCTGCATGCGGAGCCGGGCGCCGGCATCGTCGGCTCGAGCGCGAAGCTGCGCTGGGACACCGACGGCGACGGCCAGCCCGATCACGAAGGTCGCGATGTCACCGTGCGCGCCGGTGAAGCGGCCGCGAAGATCACGCTGTTCATCGACGACCCGATCTCGCAGAAGACCGTGCCGGTCACCCGAGCGATCCGCGCGGAGGAGGTACAGCCATGAGCCCGGGTGGTGGATTCCTGCTGCCGCTGCTGATCGGCCTGCCGCTGCTCGGCGCGATCTTCATCATGTGCACGCCGAAGACCGAGCAGTCGCTGCAGCGCGGCCTCGGCATCGCGTTCACGACGGTGACGTTCCTCGTCTCGCTCACCGTGTTCCGCTACTTCAACCCGAAGGAGTCCGGCTTCCAGCTCGTGTTCGACACGGAGTGGATCCCGGGCCTCGGCGCTCACTTCAAGACCGGCATCGACGGCATCTCGATCTACCTCGTGCTGCTGACGACGCTGCTGATGCCGCTGACGCTGCTCGGCACGCGCGCGTCCGTCGAGCGTCATGCGCGCGAGTTCATGGCTGCGATGCTCGTGCTCGAGGCGGGCATGCTCGGCGCGTTCGTCGCGCTCGATCTCTTCCTGTTCTACACGTTCTGGGAAGTGATGCTGATCCCGATGTACCTGCTGATCGGCATCTGGGGCGGCCAGCGCCGGCTCTACGCGTCGATCAAGTTCGTCATCTACACGATGGTCGGCTCGCTCTGCATGCTGGTCGCGATCTTCTACGTGTACGTCAAGGCGGGCGCGGTGCTCGGCGCGTACACGACGGATCTCGAGAAGCTGACGACGGTCGCCCTGCCGTATCACGCGCAGGTCTGGTGCTTCGCCGCGTTCGCGCTCGCGTTCTGCATCAAGATCCCGATGTTCCCGCTGCACACGTGGTTGCCCGACGCGCACGTCGAGGCGCCGACCGCAGGCTCCGTGATCCTCGCCGGCGTGATGCTCAAGTTCGGCATCTACGGCTTCTTGCGCTTCGCGATGCCGCTGTTCCCGCACGGCGCCGAGGTGTGGGCGCCCGCGCTCGCGGTCCTCGCCGTGATCGGCATCATCTATGGTGCGTTCGTCGCGTTCGCGCAGGACGACGTCAAGAAGCTGGTCGCGTACTCGTCGGTCAGCCACATGGGCTTCTGCTTGCTCGGCATCGTCGCGCTGACGCAGATGGGCGTGCAGGGCTCGATCTACGCGATGCTCTCCCACGGCCTCACGACGGGCGGCCTGTTCCTCGGCATCGGCGTGCTCTACGAGCGTCGCCACACGCGCCGGCTCGCCGAGTACGGCGGCATCTGGAAGCAGATGCCGATCTTCGCCGGCCTCTATCTGATCATCGTGATGGGCTCGGCGGGTCTGCCGTCGCTCTCTGGCTTCGTCGGCGAGTTCTTCACCATCTTCGGCACGTTCAACGCCGGTGACTCGTTCCCCGCGAACCACGCCCACTTCCTGCCGCACCCGCACCTGCTCGGCGCGCTCGCGTGCACGGGCGTGATCCTCGGCGCGGTCTACCTGCTGTTCATGTTCCAGAAGACGTTCTTCGGGCCGCTCGACAAGGCCAAGAACGGCCGCCTGCCCGATCTCAAGGCGCACGAGCTGATCGTGTTCATCGCGCTCGCGCTCGGCATCTTCGGGCTCGGCCTGTTCCCGCGCCCGCTGCTCACCACCATGCAGCCTGCCACCGACAAGTTCCTCCACGACTACACCAAGCGCATCGACGAGCCCGACGGCCCGCCGCACATCTACGGCTCGCTGCCCGCGGCCCCGCCGGCCGGTAGCGCCGCACCGGTCGCCGCGGCAGGAGGTACGCCGTGAACTTCAACCCGAACGACCTCGGCTGGTGCGCGCCGTTCTTGATCCTCGCGGTCACCGGCATGCTGCTCGTGCTCGCCGAGGCCTTCTACAAGGGCCCCGATCGCACCGCGCTGTGCGGCCTGGCGGTCGCCGGCTCGCTCGCGTCGGCGATCGCGTCCGTCATCCTCTATCGCCAGCTCGGCCCGGGTGAGACGCACGCGCTGTTCACCGACCTCGACGCCAGCGGCACGCTCCGCTCGGCGATGCTGCTCGCCGATCGCACCGGCTACGTCCTATCGGCGCTGTTCGCGGTCCTGACCGCGCTCACGGCGCTGATCTCGCCCGCGCACCAGCGCGAGCACGACTGGCAGATGGGCGAGTACTACGGCGTGATGCTGCTCTCGGCGTCGGGCATGGTGATCCTCGCCCACGCGGTCAACCTCGTGACGATCTTCCTCGGCATCGAGACGATGTCGATCGGCGTCTACGTGATGACCGCGATGCGGCGCCGCTCGCGCCGCGGCAACGAAGCCGCGATGAAGTACTTCCTGATCGGCGCGTTCGCGACCGGCTTCCTGATGTACGGCTGCGCGCTGCTCTACGGCGCCTCCGGCACGCTCTCGCTGCTCCACATGCAGCCCGCGCTCGCGAGCTCGGCCAACCCCGGCCTGATCGTCGCGGGCGGCTTCCTGCTCGTCGTCGCATTCGGCTTCAAGATCGCCGCCGTCCCGTTCCACATGTGGGCGCCCGACGCGTACGAAGGCGCGCCGACCCCGGTGACCGGCTTCATGGCCGCCGCCGTCAAGGCCGCCGCGATCGCGGGAATGCTGCGCGTCTTCGGCCTCGCGCTCGGCGGCGACGTCATCCCGTTCGGCACGCTCGGCTGGGCCTCGCCGATGGTCGTGATCGCCGCGATCACGATCACGATCGGAAACATCACCGCCGTCCGCCAGGACAACGTGAAGCGGATGCTCGCCTACTCGAGCATCTCGCACGCGGGCGTCCTGCTCGTCGGCATGTGCGCCCTCGGCCTCGGCTCGCCGACGGCCCAGTCCGCGATCGTCTACTACCTGATCGCGTACTCGTTCACCACGATCGGCGCGTTCGCGATCGTCTCGTTCGTCGGCTCGCGCGGCCGCGAGCGCCTCCTGGTCGACGACTGGGCCGGCCTCGCGAACCAGCACCCGGGCGCGGCCCTCGCGATGACGATCTTGCTGCTCTCGTTCGGCGGTCTGCCCCCGACGGGCGGCTTCTTCGGCAAGTTCTACATCTTCAAGTCGGCGATGGACGTCTACAACGGCCAGCTCCTCTGGCTCGTCGTCATCGGTGTGATCAACAGCGCGATCAGCATCTACTACTATCTCCGCATCGTCACCGCGATGTACTTCCGCGAGGCGAGCCAGCCGTTCGCGCCCACGCGCTCGGGCGGCCAGCTCTTCGTGATCGCGCTGATGCCGCTGCTGGTCCTCGAGCTCGGCCTGATGCCGGGCTGGTGGCTCCGCCTGATCGGCTAGCGGCTCGCGTCCGGAGCGTGCGCGCGGGCGCAGCTGCGTTCGCGTCGCCATGGGCGGGGGTGGGTCGATCGCTGCGTGGGGCGCGCGTGATGCGCGCGGGATGAGGCCGCACGAGAGTGGCCGGGGAGACGCGGGTTCGGTACGGTCGGCGCGTGAGTCTACGAGACCTGGCGCGTGCGGCCGGCATCGATGCGGAGTATTCGAGCTGGCGCGGCGAGCCGACGAGCGCGAGTGACGAGGCGGTGCTCGCGACGGTGACGGCGCTCGCCGGTGATTTGCAGATCGATTTGCGGGATCCCGTGGCCGCGACGAAGGAGCTGGAGCGGCGGCGGTGGAGCGAGGTCGGGCCCGTGGCGGCGGTCGCGTGGGACGGGATGCTCGAGCTGCCGTTCACCGTGCCTGCGGAGCTCGATGGGCCGTGGGAGATCGAGGTCGAGCTCGCGGGTGGCGGGGTGGCGCGTGGGCATGGGCGCCTGTTCGACCTCGGGGCGGATGGGCATGCGTGGCCCGCGGGCGTCGTGCACTGTGTTCGGCGGGCGAAGGTGTGGTTGGAAGGGGCGCTCGGGTATCACGTGGCGCGGTGGAAGGCGGCGGGGGTGAGTGGCGAGACGTTCGTGATCAGCGCGCCCATGAAGGCGTTCGGGGCGCCGGGAAGCGGGGCGCGGGCGTGGGGCGTGTTCGCGCCCGTGTATGGGTTGGCGAGCGCGGATAGCGGGCAGGCGGGAGACCTGGCGACGTTGCGGCAGCTGTTCGATGGGGTGCAGCGGCGCGGGGGGAGCCTGGTCGCGACGCTGCCGATCTTGGCGGCGTTTCTCGACGAGCCGTATGCGTTCTCGCCGTATTCGCCCGCGAGCCGGTTGTTCTGGAACGAGATGTATCTCGATCTGCGGGCGCTGGGGAGCGGGGCGACGCCGCCGCCGATCGACAAGAGCTTGATCGATTATCGCGAGCAGTATCGCTGGCGGCGCGCGGCGCTCGATCGGGTGAGCGGGAAGCTGATTGGCGATCATCGCGAGGCGATCGATGCGTGGGCGCGCGCAAATGATGTCTGGGACTACGCCGCGTTTCGGGCGATCGGCGAGGTCGAGCGCAAGGGGTGGAGCGCGTGGCCGGCGGAGAAGCGCGATCGGGTACCCGCGATCGGAAGCCGCGACGCGGCGATCGCGTTCGGCGCCGATCCGGCGCGCGTCGACAGCCATGTCGTCGGGCAGTGGGCGATGCAGCACCAGCTCGAGGCGCTCGCCGAAGGGCCGGTGAAGCTGTATCTCGACCTGCCCGTCGGCGTGAACTGCGACGCCTACGAGGTGTGGCGGTGGCGCGAGCTGTTCTTGATGGGGTTGTCGGCGGGGGCGCCGCCCGATGCGCTGTTCCTCGGCGGGCAGAACTGGGGCTTGCCTCCGCTGTCGCCGATCGCGCTGCGCAAGGATCGCTATCGGTATTTCATCCGGTGCTTGCGGCATCACATGAGCGTCGCGGGGATGCTGCGCGTCGATCACGTGATGGGATTGTTCCGGCTGTACTGCGTGCCTCAGGGGCGACCCGCGACCGACGGCGTGTACGTGCGGTATCCCTGGGAGGAGCTGCTCGCGATCATCACGCTCGAGAGCAATCGCGGGCGGTGCGCGGTGACCGGCGAGGATCTGGGGACCGTGCCCGAGCAGGTGCGGCCGGCGATGGCGAAGCACGGGCTGTACCGGCTGCACGTCGGGCAATGGTTCTTTCCGAGCGACCAGGGTCGGCGGCCGGAGCCGTCGCCCGCGGCGTCGGTCGCGAGCCTCAACACGCACGACACGCCGACGTTCGCCGGCTGGTGGCGCGGCGCCGACATCGACGACAAGCGCGACCTCGGCCTCGTCAACGCGGAGCAGGAGCACGCGGACCGCGTCGATCGCGAGAAGCAGAAGGCGGCGCTGCTCGCGTTTGCCGGCGCGAAGGTCGACGGCGACCTGCTGACCGAGGTCGAGCAGACGATGGTTGCCGTCACCGAGGACCTCGCGGCCGGTGCGGCGGAGATCGTGCTCGTCGCGCTCGACGATCTCGTGCTCGATCCGGTGCCGCACAACGTGCCCGGGACCGTTCACGAGCGACCGAACTGGCAGCGGCGCGTGCAAGGCTGGGCCGACTCGCTCGATCCCGAGCGCGGAGCGCCGGCCGCCGTCGCCGCGATCGCGGGCGTGATCGCGGGGCGCAAGCGATGAGGTGGCCGCTCGCGATCCTGCTCGTCGCGGCGACCGCGTTTGCGGAGGACGTGCCGCGGATCGACGTCGAGGTCGGCGCGAGCTTCGAGAAGAACGTCGAGTACGCGCGCGGCTGGATGTGCGATGACCCGTCGCTGCTGACTGCGGAGATGGTCACGCGCGACGACAAGAACTACTGGGTCGTGAAAGGTGTGAAGGTCGGCGAGACGATGTGCCGCATCGGCCTCGACCGGCTGCGCGTGCACTACGTGTTCGATGTGCACGTGCTGCCGAAGCGCACGCGGTGATACGCTGCGTGCGATGCGCGCGCTGTGGTTCGTGCTCGCCGGGTGCAGCTTCCAGCCGCGGGCGGCCAGCCTCGATGCGGCCGGAGACGCGCGCCACGATGCGATCCACGACGCGCCGGGCGACGCGACCGACGCCGCGCAGAACGGCGACAGCGACGGCGATGGGATCGCCAACAGCAGCGACAACTGCCCGACGATCGCGAACCCCGATCAGCACGACCACGACGGCGACGGCCGCGGCGACGCGTGTGACCTGTGCCCGCACATCAACGAGGCCGTCGATGTCGATACGGACGGCGATGGCATCGGCGACGCGTGCGATCCGCGCCCGAGCACCGCGGGCGACATCAAGAAGGCGTTCTTCGGCTTCTACGACGCGAGCGAGACCCAGGGGTGGCTTGGCAACACGACGTGGACCGTCGCGAACGGCGTGTTGACCGGCGGCTCGACGAACATCGGGCTGTCGTACACGTACGCGTCGACGCAGTACCAGCACGCGTTCGTGCAGGTCGGCGTGCATCTCAACCAGCTCGCGAATCCCACCGGCTCCGTCTCGCCCGCCGCGCTGCTCTACAACGGCGATGCCGGCGGCACGCAGTACTACGCGTGCGAGGCGGCGCTCGAGAACCAGGGGGCGAAGACCGTCGACGCGACGGCGGTGTATCCGGGGACGAGCAACGTCACTCCGCAGACGTGGCCGGGCACGCTCGCCGCCGGCAGCGACCTCATGTACACGGACTCGATCACCGGCGGCATGCACACGTGCACGGTGTCGCAAGGCACGCTGACGATCAGCGCGGCGCAGAGCGCGGGCCCGAACACCGGTGTGGTGTCGCTCGCGGCCGCGAACGCGAACGTGTCGTACGACTATCTCTGGATCGTCGTCGCGGGCAGCTAGTCGTCAACTTCGGCGGGCTTCTTCTCGAACCGCTTGCGGACGTTGTGGTCGAGGATCGTCTTGCGCAGCCGGATCGACTGCGGCGTCACCTCGACGAGCTCGTCGTCGTTGATGAACTCGAGCGCGTACTCGAGCGTCAGCTGACGCGGCGGCGCGATCACGAGCTTCTCGTCGGCGGCCGTCGTGCGGATGTTCGTCAGCTTCTTCGTCTTGTTCGGGTTGACGACGAGGTCGTTGTCGCGCGCGTGGATGCCGACGATCATGCCCGAGTAGTTCTTCACGTTGGGCCCGATGAACAGCTGGCCGCGCTCCTGGAGGTAGAACAGGCCGTACGCGTTCGACACGCCTTCTTCCGACGAGATCAGCACGCCGTTCTGGCGCGTGCGGATGTCGGGGCCCTGCGGGCCGTACTCGGCGAACTGCGTGTAGAGCACGCCGGTGCCGCGGGTGTCGGTCATGAACTGGGAGCGGTAGCCGATCAGGCCGCGCGCCGGGATGCGGTACTCGAGGCGCACGCGACCGGGCGCCGACGGGCGCATCTCGCGCATGATGCCGAGGCGGCGGTTGAGCTCGGCGACGACCGGGCCGGTGTAGTTCTCGTCGAGGTCGATGACGGCGTCCTCGTACGGCTCGGTCGGCTTGCCGTTCTCGTCCTCGTGGAGAATCACCTGCGGCTGGCTGACGCACAGCTCGTAGCCCTCGCGGCGCATCGTCTCGATCAGCACCGACAGGTGGAGCTCGCCGCGCCCCGAGACCTTGAACACGCCGGCGTCGGCGGTCTCCTCGACCTTCAGCGCGACGTTCGACTTGATCTCGCGCTCGAGGCGCTCGCGCAGGTTGCGCGACGTGACGTACTTGCCTTCCTTGCCGGCGAACGGGCCGTCGTTCACGCGGAAGGTCATCGTGATGGTCGGCGCGTCGACGGTGAGCAGCGGCAGGATGGTCGGCTCTTGGATCGACGTGATCGTCTCGCCGACGTTGAGCTCCTCCATGCCGGTGAACGCGACCACGTTG
>JAFAOG010000300.1 GCA_019237945.1 Deltaproteobacteria bacterium
ATGTAGAGGACCTGCTCGCCCTTGATGCCGGTCATCTGCTCGAACGCGACGACGTTGCCGCCCTGATAGACCTTGTCGCGCGACAGGTGTTTGATCTCGCCGTTGGACGCCATCGGCTGGTTCGTCTGCGGATCGATCTGCACGAACGGGCGCAGCTCGTTGAAGAACGCCGGCTTCGCGCCACCGACGATCACGATGTCGAAGTAGTTGCGCCACGACGGATACGCCTTGCGCTCGCCGTCGAGCAGGTATGACATCACGCAGTCGGTGTAGTCCCACAGCGAGTTCGTCAGCACGAACAGCTTCTTGCCGGAGCTGCGGAACTTGTGGAGCGTCTCGCCGAGCAGCGGATCCTTGACGATGTACGACGGGAGGTTCGCCTTGATGACGGACTTGAGCGTGTCGTCGCGGTGGGCCTCGTCGATCGCGGTGCGGACGTCGCCCATCAGCTTGTCGTAATCGACGGTGCCGGTGGTGCGATCGGCCCAGTCGACGAGCGTCGTGTACATGACCGCCTCGGGCAGACCGAACAGCGTGTCGATCCACTCGAAGCGATCGCTCGAGAGGTTGATCTTCTCGTTGCGGTAGGCGGCGCGGCGCTCCGGGTCCGTCAGCTCGCGAAAGCCGTGATAGCAGCGCCCGACGTACGCGTGGCGATCCATCTTGAACACGTGGCCGTGCTGGCGATCGACCATCAGGCCGCGGATCGCCCAGCGCGGGTCGTAGTGGAGCGCCTTGATCTCCTCGGGATAGCCGTGCTTCTCGACCAGCTTGCGGAGCGTCAGCTCGATCGACAGCTGCTCGAGCTTGTCCTGGTGGTAGAGCGCGAGCGTGTAGTCCATGTCGAACCCGATCATCTCGATCGAGTCCATCCGGAGGTTGCGGTTACAGAACACCCGGTTCTTGCGGGCGACGTCGATCTCCGTGGTGGTTTCCCCGAGCAGTGCCCCGATCGCGGGATCGAGCTCGGTTCCAGACGCAACCATGTCCGATCATTGTACCGTGGAACGTCGTCGGTCGCCCGCGTTGCGATACATTCGAGCTATGGCGTCAGCGCCCCCGTCCTGGAACCGCACGCAGGAGCCGTTTGCCGAGCTGATCTCGGCGGAGGCCATTGCGGCCCGCGTCGCCGAGCTCGGCAAGCAGATCACCGAGGACTACCGGCCTCTCGTCGAGAAAGCGGATGTCGTCGTCATCGGCGTGCTCAAGGGCAGCGTCATCTTCATGGCTGACCTCGTGCGTCACGTCGCGCTGCCGGTGAAGCTCGAGTTCATCGGTATTTCGTCGTACGGCGACGAGACGGTGTCGTCTGGTGTAGTGCAGATCACGCAGGATGTGAGCAAGCCGCTCGAGGGCAAGCACGTGATCGTCGTCGAGGACATCGTCGATACGGGCCACACCGTCCACTACCTGATGGAGAACCTCGCGACCCGCCGCCCGGCCAGCATCAAGCTCGCGGCGTTGCTCCACAAGCCGGAGCGGTCCGAGCGCGAGGTCAAGATCGATTACCTCGGGTTCACAATTCCCAACAAGTTCGTCGTCGGCTACGGGCTCGATGCGGCGCAGCTCTGGCGCAATCTCCCGTACATTGGATACATCACGAACGCATGAAACCCGAGCAGCTCGCCAAGCTACCGGCGGTGCTCTTCGAGATCGGCAAGCTCGTCGGCTCCGATCTCGATCCGGGCATCCTGCTGTCGCGCATCGCCGAGCTGATCTGTCAGCTGATCGGCGCCAAGGCGTGCTCGGTGATGCTGCTCGATGCCGATCGCAAGCGCCTGCTCGCGAAGGCGGCCTATGGTCTGCGCACCGAGCGCATGCACACGCTGAGCTTCGCGGTCGGCGAGGGCGTCGCGGGGTGGGTCGTCGAGCGCGGCGAATCGGCGCTGATCCCGGACGTCGAGAAGGACCCGCGGTTCATCGCGCTGCCCGCGAACCAGACGCCGATCGCCTCGATGCTGTGCGTGCCGCTCCTGGCGCGCGGCGAGCGGTGCGGCGTCGTCACCGCGACGAGCGAGCACCTCAACGCGTTTCATCCCGATGACCTCGAGCTGATCCGGTTCATCTCGACGACGATCGCGCTCGACATCGAGAACGTTCGCCTGCATCGCGTCGCGGTGACCGATCCGTTGACCGGCGCGTACAACCGCGAGTTCCTGCAGCAGCGCCTGCCGCAGGAGATCGAGGCCGCGATCGATCGCGACCGGCCCCTCAGCGTCGCGCTCGTCGACGTCGATCACTTCAAGGCCGTCAACGATCAGTATGGCCACGGCATCGGCGACGTCGTGCTCGCCGAGGTGGCGAGGCGGCTGCGCGGTGCGATCCGCGGCGGCGACGTGCTCGTGCGCTACGGCGGCGAGGAATTCTTGGTGGTGCTGCCGAAGGCCGATGCGGGGCGCGCGTGGGAGGTCGGCGAGCGCATGCGGCAGCGCGTGTGCGAGCGTGCGTTCGATGTCGGCGACGGGCTCGCGTTGCTGTTGCGCGTGTCGGTCGGCATCGCGCAGTGGCGGATCGGCGAGGGGATGCCGGAATTGATCGAGCGCTCCGACGAGGCACTCTACGGGGCGAAGCAGCGCGGGCGCAACCGGGTCGAGGTCGCGCCGTGAGTGAGCCGACCGACGATCCGCCGCGCGAGGGCGCCGGTGAGGATGTCGGTACGGAGTCCGCGCCGGCGATTGCGGAACCGGTCGCATCGATCGAGGTCGCGCCGTCGCCGAACCAGTTCCCGCCGCCCGAGCCGCTCGCGCCGTCGCCGAACCAGTTCCCGCCGCCCGACGACATCCTGCCGCCCGCCGCGGATCTCCAGGAGGCCGTCGGCGCGCCGACGCGCAGGCGCCGCGATCCCGAGCCGGTGCTCGATCCCGATGACCCGGTGCCGCCGAAGAACCGGCGTGTCCAGATGATCGCGGCGCTGTCGCTGTTCGGAGGGCTCGCGATCGTCGCGCTGATCTTCCTCGGCCGCGCGAACAGCGACCGCTACCTGCTCGTGTGCTCGACCGATCGCGTGACGCCCGAGCAGGGCCGATCGTTCCCGCCGTGGGGCAGCCATCCTCTCGCCGGCCCGGCGTGGAAGCCCATCGCGCTGCCCGCGAACGCCGAGTGCACCGAGCGCGAGACCGACTCGCTCGCCGAGCTCGAGAAGCTGTACCTCGACCAGCTCGTCGATCGCGCGAGCACCACGCTGACCAGCAAGACGCTGCTCGACAAGCAGGGCTCGGGGTCGTCGCTCGACCACGTCACCGACGAGCTGACGCAGGCGCTGTTGCTCGCGCGTTCGCCGGAGCGCCGCGATCAGCGCAAGGAGATCGAACGGCTGCAGGGCGACGTCACGTACTGGCGCGCGACGCTGAGGCTGCGCGACGCGCAGGCCGCGCTGATCGATGCCGCGAAGCAGTTCGATGCAGCAGCGGCGCAGCGGCCACGTCATGTCACCGATGCCGACGCGTGGGCGAGCTATCTGCGCAAGCTCACCGACGAGCTGCACGCGGGACCCAATGGCGAGCCGAGCGCGCCGGCGAGCGTGCCGCAGAGCGTCGAGGGGCCGCACGCGCCGGCGGGCAGTGCCCTCCCCGTCGAGCCGCCGCCGAGTGAGGCGCCTCCGCCAGTCGATGCCGGTCTGCCGACGGGCGGCGTGCTGCTCTAGGTTATTGAGACCGACTCAACTGTAGCCGATCGCGCCACCGCTGCGACGAGCTGGCGCACGAGGCAAAGCACCACGCTGACAGAACCGCGGTTCGGTGTGACGTGCAGGTCGCGCGAGATGTAGGACGTGGGCACGCTTCATCGCAGGGCGTGGGACTTCGACGGTAAGCGACGACACGATGTCAGCGCGTGTTCGAGAACGCGCGGTCACGTCGTGCAACCTCGTGCACGATGCGCGCGACGTGCAGCGCTCGCTGGTACGCGCGGTGAAACACGTGCGTGCATGAAACTTGGACGTCAAAGCATCTTCCTGGCCGTCGCGCTCGCCGCCTGCGCGCAGGGCCAACGCATCGATGACGGCAACGACCGCGCCAGCAATGACCTCGGCACGATCGTCCAGCACCCGAACGCGAACGTCTGCAACGGAGGGAAGATCACGTGCTACGCGCGGATCCAGACCGACGAGACGCATCGCATCAAGAGCTTCGCGTCGCCGTCGGGCCTCGGGGCCGGCGACCTCAAGAACGCGTACAAGCTCGACACGTCCTTGTCGCCCGGCGCGACGATCGCGATCGTCGATGCCTTCAACTACCCGAACGCCGAGAGCGACCTCGCGAAGTACCGGTCTCAATACGGACTGCCGCCCTGCACACAGGCGAACGGCTGCCTGAAGATCGTCAACCAGAACGGCCAGACGTCGCCGCTGCCCGGCAACGCGCCCGCGAACGATGACTGGACCGTAGAGGCAGCCCTCGACCTCGACATGGCGAGCGCGGCGTGCCCGAACTGCAAGCTGCTGTTCGTCGAGGCGAACGACGATCAGAGCGATGGCTTGTATGTCGCGCAGAACGCGGCCGCGTCGCTCGGCGCGACCGTGATCTCCGACAGCTGGGGTGGGCCGGAGGATTCGAGCGTGTCGGCGTCCGAGTCGTACTTCAATCATCCCGGCGTCAGCATCTTCGTGTCGTCGGGCGATGCGGGCTGGACGGGCTCGTCGCCCGACTATCCATCGACGAGCGCGCACGTCACGGCCGTCGGCGGCACGAGCCTCGTCAAGTCGTCAAACACGCGCGGCTGGACCGAAGGCGCGTGGTCGAGCGGCGGCAGCTCGTGCAGCGCGAACATCGCGAAGCCCAGCTATCAGACGAGCAGCGCGTGCAGCAAGCGCATGACGGCCGACGTCTCGGCGGTCGGCGATCCGAACACCGGCGTCGCGGTCTACAACGCGGGCGCGGGCGGCTGGACGGTGATCGGCGGCACGAGCGCCTCGTCGCCGCTGGTCGCCGGCATCTACGCGCTCTACGGCCTCGGTGGGCAGGCCCCGGGCTGGCCGTACTCGAACGCGTCGAAGTTCTTCGACGTCACCACCGGCAACAACGGTAGCTGCGGCACGATCCTGTGCAACGCGGGCGCGGGCTGGGACGGCCCCACGGGCATCGGCTCGCCCAACGGTGCACAGCTCGGCGGCGGCGGAGGTAGCTGCACGCCGTCGTGCAACGGCAAGACGTGCGGTGACGACGGCTGCGGCGGCACGTGCGGCACGTGCGCGACGGGCGAGACGTGCAGCGGCGGCGTGTGCATGGGCGGCGGAGGCGGTGGCGGCGGGGGCGGCGGCACGTGCGCGCATCCGACCTGCTCGACGGGCGGCGCGCTCGACGGGAGCTGCGATACCTGCGCCGGCAACATCTGCGCGCAGGACAGCTACTGCTGCACGACGGCGTGGGACTCGATCTGCGTCGGCGAGGTCGGCTCGATCTGCGGCGCGTCGTGCAGCGGCGGTGGTGGCGGCGGTGGTGGCGGTGGTGGCGGCTCGTGCGCCCACTCGATCTGCGCGTCGGGGACGAAGCTGTCGAGCACGTGCGATGCGTGCGCGGGCGACATCTGCAGCTCCGACCCGTACTGCTGCACCACGAAGTGGGATTCGCAATGCGTCAGTGAGGTGTCGTCGATTTGCGGGGAATCCTGCAACTGAGCGCTAGGCTGCCGGCATGACAAATGTCGCCGTGATTGTCGGCAGCCTGCGCAAGGATTCGTTCACGAAGAAGGTCGCGAACGCGCTGTGGGACGTCGCGCCTTCGTCGTTGAAGCTGGAGCACGTCGAGATCGGGGCCTTGCCGCTGTACAACCAGGACCTCGAGACGGCCAGCCCGCCTGCCGAGTGGGTCGCTTTTCGCGACCGGATGCGCGGCATGCAGGCGGTCGTGTTCGCGACTCCCGAGTACAACCGTTCCGTGCCCGGGGCGCTGAAGAACGCGATCGACGTCGGCTCGCGTCCGTACGGCAAGAGCATCTGGTCGGGCAAGCCGGCGGGCGTGATCAGCGTATCGCCGGGCAACCTGTCGGCGTTCGGCGCGAACCATCACCTGCGACAGTCGCTGGTGTTCCTCGACATGCCGACGCTGCAGCAGCCCGAGGCGTACATCGGCGGCGCCGACAAGCTGTTCGACGGCGCGGGCAAGCTGACCAACGACGACACGCGGAAGTTCCTCCAGAAGTACATGGCGACATTCGCCGCCTGGATCGAGCGCGCTACACTCAAGTCATGAAGTGGCTCGCCGCGGTGGCGGCGCTCGCGTGTGCGTGTCGCGCTTCGCCTCCCGCACCAGCGCGCGGCTCGGCGGCGGCACCGGCCCCGGTTGTTGCCGGCTCGGCCGCGCGGGGCTCGGCTGCACACGATCCGTGGTCGCAAGGCGATCCGTGGGCCGTCGCGGGCTCGGCCGACGATCCGCCGTCGCTGATGGAGCGCCACAAGCTGGCGGACGCCGCGTGCCCGGCGGTGACCGGGCCGTATTTCTTCCGCGTCGAGAAGGCGGGCAAGACGAACTACATCCTCGGGACGCGTCACGTCAGCGTGCCGCTCGCGAAGTTCCCGCCGATCGTCCGCGACGCGCTCGATGCCGCCAAGCTCGCCGTGTTCGAGGTCGCGCCGGGTGACGATTCCTCGACGAAGCGACCGGACATCGACTTGCCGGCGGCGGTCGGCTCCGCGGACTGGGCGCACTACAGCGAGCTCGTCGGGAGCGAGGCTGCGAAGATGCTCGCGCACAGCCGGCCCGCGACCGCGATGATCACGATGATGGTCGAGTACGAGGACATCTCCTCGACGCTCGACATCGAGATCGAGCACGCGGTCAAAGCCAAGCACATCCCGACGCGCGGACTCGAGACGTCGCAGTTCCAGGACGACCTGCTCGACGAGCTGCTCGACATCCGCGCGTTCAAGACGATGATCGAGCAGACGAAGTCACGCGACGAGCTCCGCCAGGACAGCCACGACGATCTCGCCGAGTACTGCGCGGGCACCGACGAGACGCCGGGCACCGACGAGAAGAACCGCAAGCAGATGCTCGCCGGCGGCTACACGAACGAAGAGATCGATCACGAGGACGACGTGATGGTGTTCCAGCGCAACGCGCGCTGGATCCCGCAGCTCGAGCAGCTGTTCACGGACAACGGCGTCTTCGTCGCGGTCGGCGCCGATCACACGATCGGAGACAAGGGCATCATCTCGCTGCTGCGCGCGCGCGGCTTCACGATCACGCGCCTCAAGTAGCGGCACGGGGCTTGCTGTGCCCCGTCCGCATGCGCATCCGTTTCGATCGTGGAACCCTCGTGCTCGACCGCGTCGAGCCGGGCCTCGCCCCCGGCATCCTCGACGCTGCGAGCTGGGATTCCGAGCTCTGCGCCTGGCGCATGCCGGCCTCCTCGCTGTCCGACCTCCGCGTCCGACTCGCGGACAATGCCGTCCGCTCGACGGACATGATCGCGCCCGACGCCCTCCCCGCGCCGCTCGCCCACCCGCCGCTGCGCTGGTACCAGCAAGCCGCGCTCGATGCCTGGCTCGCCGCCTCCGCGCGAGGCGTCATCGCGCTGCCGACCGGCGCGGGCAAGACGCTCGCCGCGCTCGCCGCGATCAACGCGCTGCGCGTGGCGACGCTGATCCTCGTACCGACGCGAGTGTTGCTCGATCAGTGGGCGCGCACGCTCGAGGCCTACACGCCGGGGCCGGTCGGCCGGCTTGGCGACAACGTCCATCGCGTCGAGGCGCTGACCGTCTCGACGTACGCGTCCGCACTCACCTGGGCGCCGCGCATCGGCGATCGCTTCGGGCTGGTCGTCGTCGACGAGGCGCACCACGTCGGCGGCTGGTGCCCGTACGAGGTGCTCGAGATGCTGGTGGCGCCCGCGCGCCTCGGACTGACCGCCACGCCGCCGTCCGGCGCAACGGCAACGCTGCTCGACGCGCACGTCGGCCCCACGATCTATTCGATCTCGATCCCCGAGCTCGCGGGCGACGCCCTCGCCCCGTTCGACGCGATCACGATCCCGCTCTCGCTCACGCCCGACGAGCGCACGCTCTACCGCACGCACCGCGCCGTCTTCGCGGCCGCGTACGGTGAATTCCAGCGGCGCCAACCCGGTGCGTCGTGGCAAGACTTCACGGCCGCCGCCTTCCGCACCGCGCGCGGCCGCGCCGCCCTCACCGCCTGGCGCGCCGCCCGCACCGTCCTCGCGTACCCCGCCGCCAAGCGAACCGCGCTCCGCGATCTGCTCGCCCAGCACGCGACCGACCGCATCCTCGTCTTCACGCCGGACAACGCCACGGCCTACGCGATCGCGCGCGAGCTGCTCGTCGTCCCGATCACGGCCGACATCAAGCGCGTCGAACGCGCCCGCATGCTCGAGCGCTTCCGCTCCGGCGACGCGCCGGTGCTCGTCTCGTCGCAAGTGCTGGACGAAGGCCTCGACGTCCCGGAAGCCGACATCGCGATCATCGTCGGCGGCTCGGGCTCCGAGCGCCGCCACACCCAGCGCATCGGGCGCGTCCTGCGCCCGCGGCCGAACAAACGCGCCGTGATCTACGAGCTCGCGATCACCGGCTCGACGGAGATCGATCAGCTCGCGCGCCGCAACCACGCGCTCGCCGCCGACGTCATCACGCGCAACGCGCACGCCCGCACGAACGCAGAGGCCACGCCATGACCGCCCGGACGATTCCGCCCGCGCCGCTGAATGCGCAAGACGAGCGAGCCACGCATCTCCCGACGAACCCGCCCGGTCCGCACGCGCGCACGCGCCGCATCATCACGGTGCCGCCGCGCCCGCCTTGCCGAGCCGACGAGCCGGCCGCGCGCGGCCCGCGCACGCTACCGCTGCTCGGCGCCGATGACCTCGCGTGGGTCGGCGAGCTGACGGACGCGGTGGTCGGCCTCGCGGGCCAGCCGTGGCGCATCGCGCTCGACATGATCGAGAGTGGCGAATGGCGCGCGCCGCCGCGCGAGAGCTCATCGGACGAGCCGTCGTCGGGCGCGCCGCAGCCGTCGCCGCGCGACATCTCGCCTCGGCTGCTCGTCGCCGCGACCTCCGCGCTACGCCGTCTGCTCGTCGGCCGTCCCCACGAGGCGGACCTCGCGCGCAAGGCGCGCTCGCTGCTGCTCGGCCCACCCGCGCTCGACGATGCCACGCGCGCGACGCGGGTCGATTCGGTCGCCGCGCTCCTCGCGATCCCGCCGGCGAGGCTGGAGCGCGTCCTGTGGTCAGACGTGCCGCGCGAGCGGCCGATCGAGCTGCTGCGCGGGCGCCCGACGGCGACCGAGGTCGCCGCAGTCGCGAACGTCAGCCTGCTGCAGCGCGCGCTCGCCCGTGCGCGTGCGGTCGAGCTCGTGATCCGCGGGGACGCCAGCCCGATCCTGCGCGGCGCGGCCGCGCGCGGGCTGATCGTGACCGCCTCGGAGCGCGATGCCGACGGCCCCGGCGCGACCCCTCACGACGTCGCCGCACCCGCCGGCCGTACGCGCGACCTACGCGACGCGCCCGACGCGCCCGACGCGCCCGACGCGCCCGCCGGCAGTACGCACGACGTGCAACTGCGCGAGACCGTGCTCGACATCGTCGGTCCGCTCGCGCTCTGCCACGGCACCGCGGTCTACGGCCGCGCACTCGGCACGCTCGTGCCGCTGCTCGCGAGCTGCGACAGCTTCGCGCTGACGATCCGCGCCGAGGCGCGCGGCAACGCGTACGAGCTGCGGGTCGACGCGCCCGCGCTGCTGCCGGCGAGCGCACGGCGCCCGTGGGCCCTGGTCGAACGCCTCGCCGCCGACCTCGAGTCTCTCGCCGAGGAGCTCGAGCTCCGCGGTGGCCCACCGGTTCGAGTGCGGCGCGCGCCACCCGCGCTCGCGGAGCGCGCGACCAGACCCGGCGTTGGCGCGACCACATCGACGGACGCGCGCCGCGGCGTGCTCGCGTGTCCCGACCTCGGCATCCAGATCGGCGACCGCATGGTCTGGGTCGAGGTCGTCGGGTTCTGGACGCCCGAGTACCTCGCGCGCAAGCTCGCGCGCTATCGCGCGGTCGGCGCGGCGGAGGTCGTCCTGTGCGTCGACATGACGCGCGCGTGCGACGACGACGATCCGCCGCCCGGCGCATGCGTGATGCGCTACGAGCGACGGATGCACGCCGAACCACTGCTCCAGCTGCTCGGCGTCGTCATGGCCTGAGCGTCACGACGCTCGTCGCGAGGCGGTTACAGCTTCTTGCTGACCGTGTCGTGCGTCGAGCCGTCGATGAAGAACGGCGCCGCCTTCGCGATCAGCTTGTGGTAGTCGGGGTCGCCCAGCGTCTGACCGAGCGCCTTCTCGACGGCGCCGAGGTCGGCGAAGTCGATCGACCACCGGATCACGCCGCTCTTGCCGAACGCGTCGAACCACACCGACACCGGCGGCAGGCTGTACTTCTTCTCGACGAAGCCGGCGGCTTCCTTCGCCCACGAGATGGCTTCCGGAAAGTGCCCCTGGCTGATCTGTGCACTCCGCGTCCAACGAACACTCATGTTCTTCCCTCCCTTTCACCGACCGACGCCGTGCCGGTCGCTCGACGATCGCTGTAGCGCCGCCGCGCTGCGCGCTCAAGCGGGAGTGGCGAGAGACCGAGCGCACGCAATGCGTCTGATGCTGCTGTCCCACGCTGCCTGTCTGTTCGTTTGCCCGGGACTTCGTGCGGATCGATGAGACCGTACATCCGCCAGCCAACGGTCAACAGCCAGCTCGCCGCGCGGCGAACGGGTAGCGGCTCGTACGTCGGCGGCCAGCTCTCGCGAATCGGCCGCGCCCAGCCATCGAAGCTCGGCGCGCTCGAGAACGGATCGATCGCGAAGCCGCGCAGCTCGGGCACCCGGTCTTCGTTGTGGCGACGCCAGTTGTTGAGCACGTAGCTCCACGCATGCCGCGCCTGCCGACGGTTCGTGATGACCTCTTCGTTGTAGCGGTCCGTGAACACGCAACCCCGTCGACGGTCCTTGAAGGAAAGCCCGCGCCACTTCGAGTACACCGCGTTGAGGCGTTTCGCCGCCGAGATCTGGAACGCCTGCATGCCACGCGCAAGCGCGAGCTTGTCGTGTGCCTCGACGAGCAGATGCACGTGCGACTGTTCGATACTGATGCCGACGATCCGGAAGTTCGCGCGGCGGTACACGCAGACCATTGCCTGACGCAGCGCCCGGTACGTATCGAGCGTGCGCAGGACGTGCAGCACCTGAACAACGCGGAGGGTGACGTGCACCGGCGTTGACTTCGTGACCTTCGGCCGCGCGCGGTGTGGCTCGCTCGCACGATAGCGCCCAGGCGTGATCCGCCGGCCGGCACGCGCACGCTTGCCGCCACGCTGCTTGAACAGCGACTGCTGGATGTGGCGCTTGCGCGGCCTCGCCATAGGGGCATGGTGCGCTCGTCTCAACACATCGTCAAGTATGAATGCGCCGATATTTTTAGTTCGAGGGGCGTCTGCCCGCCGAGCGCGCCGGGCGGGCGGTTGTGGTTGTCGTAGTTCTCCCACTCGCGCACTTCTTGTTCGCCAGGTGGATGTCGTCGCTGATGCCGCCCTTGTCGAGCAGGCGATAGAGCTCGTCGTTGTCGATGCGATGCGAGCGCTCGACCTTGCCGTCGAGGCGCGGCGTGCGCGGGCGAATGCGCACGTGGCGGATATCGAGCTTCTCGAGGTGCCAGTGGAAGTGCGATCCGAACTCGGACCCGTTGTCTGTTTGCACAACCTGGACGCGAAACGGTAGGCGGCGGATGACCTCGTTCGCGAAGTCTACCGACGAGGTCTGGTTGCAGGCGTCGTAAATCTTCAGGACGCGGATCCGGGTGCAGTCGTCGATGGCGGTGAACTGATACAGCCGCTTCCTCGTCCCCGGGATGCGCTCGAGGAACTTCACGTCCATCTGCAACCGATGGCCGGGCTGCGGCTTCTCGTAGCGCTGCCAGCGCTTGCCGTGAGGCTTGTGCTTCTGGTTGGTCGGCAGTTAGGTAGTCGCGAATTCTGCCGGCGCCGAAGTGGTAGTTCTGGCGCAGGTACAGAACCTTCGAGACCACCGTGCGGGGCGTCGTTCCGAAGAAGCGACACGTGGCAGCAACGTTATCGATGCGCTTCGCATGCTCCAGGAACTTGGACCTGAACGCGACCAGTCGAAGCTGTTCACCCTTGGTCATCGGCGGGCTCTATTTTTCCCCGAAGCACGCCTCCGGGACCTGTTACCCGTCTCCCCAGATTTCACACACCATGATCGGAGCGCCGCACGGCATCGGCGCTCGAGTGAGCGTTCTGTAGAGCGCGAGGCGGCGCTGTGGACTTTGAGGGCCCCGCGCGGGCGCATCGGGGCTCGTGGCGCGCCCCCAACAGGGTCACACAGCGCCTGACCCTCGAGCGAGCGCTCCGTTTCGGAGATCTAAACGAGCAAGAGAGCGAAGAACGCCGGGGCGAGCCGGCGGAAGAGCCGAACGTGCGCGAAGAGCCGCCGCCAGCGCGGCTGGCGCTCGGTGCGTCTGACGGGACGTCGCGGCTCTCGCGTGAGGGGCAACCACAGCCGGCCGCACTGCATCTGCGGCAAGCGGCAGGTGCGCCGCCGGGCTAGCCGCCCGACGTGCCGATCGCGAGGTGGAGCAGGCCCGCGTGCTTCGCCCGCTCCATGATGTTGACGACGCGGCCGTGCTGGACGCCCTTGTCCGCCTTGATGATGACCTGGGTCTGCTTGTCTCGGGCGAACGCGGCCTGGAGCAGGTTGTCCAGCTCGGCGTCCGGGATCGACTTGCCGCCCACGTTGACGTCGCCGTTGATCGGGATCACGAGGACGAGCGAGGCCTTCGACGGATCGATCTCCTGGGCCTGGCCCGACGGAAGGTTGACTCGAAGGCCGGACTTCTTCTCGATCTCGGCCTTTTCTTCGGCTTGCTTGACGACCTTGTCCTTGGCCTTGCGGGCCTCGGCTTGCACGGCCAGCGCGGAGACCATGAAGATGATCACCATGACGAGGAAGACGTCGGTGAGCGGCGTGATGTTGATCTCGGCGAAGAGGTTCTCGCCGGACTCGTCCTCTTCGGTGACGTCAGGCTGCTTCCCGAGTGCCATCGCCGTCGCCTTTGATTCGGGGTTTGGAGGAGGGCTCGTCGTCGGCCGTGCGCTTGCCTCGCGAGGGTTGCGAGTCGGAGGGCGGGTCGAGGAGGAGCTCGAGGAACTCGTCGGTGAGGAGCTTCATCTCCGTCGCGATTCGGTTCGCGCGCTGCGAGAAGAAGTTGAAGAAGACGACCGACATCACGGCGACCAGGATGCCGACCGCCGTGACGATCAGGGCTTCGGAGATCGGGCCGGAGACCTGGGCGAACTTGACCTCGTCCTCGCCGTGGAACTGGCCCATCGCCTTCATGATGCCGACGACGGTTCCGAACAGACCGACGAACGGGGCGGTGGCGCCGACCGTGCCGAGGACCCACATGCGGGCGCGCAGGTCCTGGTTGACGCGGAGGCGCTCGCGGTGGACCGCGGTGACGACGTGCTCGGGCTTGGAGCGGTTGAGGCGTTCGTAGCCGACGAGGAAGACGTCGGCGATCGGCGAGGGGGAGCGCTCGCACGCGGAGCGGCCTTCTTCGAGGGCGCCTCGCGAGAGGCAGCGGGTGACGGTGTCGCCCAGGGCGCGCGCGCGGGTGACGAAGGACCACTGGGCGATCGCGCGCTCGATGGCGACGGCCAGCGCGACGACCGAGAACCCGAGGATCGTCCAGAATGCGACGGCTACTACGCTGAATTCCCAGAGCTGATCCATGCAGTACCTCGGTCTGTGATAGCACGCCTCGCTAGGGCGCAAACGGGGCTCGGTAGCCCCCGCCATCGAAGTCTACGAAAATCGGCGCCGTCACGGCTTCGGCCGAGATGCCATGTCCCGTGAGGGCCGTATCGATCGTCGCGCGGTCGCCCGTGAGGAGCGCGGGCATCGTCGTGTCAGAGATGGTGTCGCCCTTGGGCAAGATCGGGAAAATGCCGCGATCACCGCGGGCGCGGAAGACGAGCCAGGCATCTTTGCCGGTCGCGCCCGCGCGCGTCGTGATGTCGCTCGCGTCGAGCGTGACGGTGACCGTCGCTTCGTAGCGCTTGAAGCCGCCGCCGCCGGGGAGCGTCGCGAGGTTGACCGTCATCGCCTCGGCGGCGAGCGACGCCTTGGCGCACGGGTCGTTCGCGTTGAACGAGGCGATCGTGCGCGACGTCCAGCACTTGAGCGGGATCAGGGCGGAGTCGGCGTCCTTGCCCTTGATCGCGTCCGGAGTCGTGTTCGCGAAGACCTCGAGCGTATCGAATGGCGCCCAGTCGGCGGAGATGATCGTGACCGTGAGCGTGACCGGCGCGCCGACCGACGGGATCTGGCGACCGATCGCCGGCTGGGTGCCGGACGTTACGCTGATCATCGGGCCGTCGGTGACGACGATGTCGCGCGCGGCCCCGCCGGCCCCGGTCTGCGTGGCGACGACCGCATCGACGGCCGTGCCGTCGGCGAGCGCGGCGGCGTTGTCGGAGGCGACGCGGACGTACGTGCGCGGCATGCCGAGCGGGTCGGCGACGGTCGTGTGGGTGTCGCTGTCGCCGGCCGGCGTGACGTAGAAGCCGAGCGAGAGCATCGAGAGCCAGTCGCGCATCGTGCGATCGAGCTTGGTGTTCTCGCGCAGGCCGTCGTTGTTGGTGTCGGCCATGTTGAAGCCGTTCCAGATCTCGAGGCCCGTGAACTGATCGCTCCACAGCGAGGTCTCGGGGAGGCGCAGCCAGTCGTTGGGGACGTCGGCGTGCTCGTAGTCGCCGAAGATCATCCGGTTCGTGAAGTCGAACTGCACGTTCGCGCGATCGAAGGCCGCCTGGAACTCGGTGAAGCTCGAGTCGCGCGGGTGGTTGACCTGCACCATCTTGCCGCCGCGCGCTCGCATCGCGTCGAAGATCTCGCCGGGCACCATCGCGAGGCCGTCGGTCGCGCCGCGGCCCCAGTCGATCGCACCGTGATTCGCGGACGAGTTGTCGGGCTGCATCGGCCAGCTGTTGAAGTGGCCGTACGGGAACGGCGTGACCTCGATGCCGGGGATGACGCGCAGCAGGTTCTGAGCGCCGAGCTGCTCGACGATCGGCTGCAGGTCGCTGACGTAGTCGTGATCCGTGACGGCGAACATCTCGACGCCCGCCGAGATCGCGCTCTTGACGCGCTCGAGCGAGCCGATCGGCGAGTCCGGAGAGCCGACCTGGTGAACGTGCCAGTCGGTCGCGTAGTAGCCGTCGGTCGGCACGACGTGCTTGAGGTGAAAGCCGAGGCTGACATCGGTCGCGCCGCTGACCGCGGCCGAGTCCGCCGACCACTCGGTGCCGCGCGACGCATAGACGCGATAGGTGCCGCCCGCCGGCAGATAGAGCGGAGCGTCGGTGCCATCGCCGAGGTTGACGGTCGTGCCGCGGATCGCGTGCTCCTGCGTGACGACGCCGCCCTGGCGATCCGCGACCTCGAACAGCCGCGCATCGGGGAACGCCGGGTGGTTGCCGACGACAAGCAGCCGGCCCGGAATCGGCGCGCTCGTATCCGCGTCGAGGATCTGGAAGTCGACCTTGATCGGCGAAGGCACGTTGAGGTTCACGACAGCGGCCTGGTTGGCGGGCGCGACCGACATCGCCTCGGAGCGCCCGACATTCTTGACCTCGGCGCGCAGCAGGAGGTTGCCCAGGTTCGTGGGCACCTGGCCGCCGAACGTGCCGTCGGCCTTGACGTCGAAGTAGCTGATCGCGTGGTCGTCGGCGATGCCGTCATTGTCCATGTCGACGGTCGCGTCGTCGAGCACGCCGTTGTGGTTGCCGTCGACGAACACGCCGACGCGCGCATCGGTGGCCGGGCCGCCGCCGGTGTAGGCGACCGTGCCCGTGACCGTCGAGAGCGTCTCGCCGTTGCCGGTGCGCCACGCCGCGTCGATGTCGCTCGCGTCGTGACCGACGACGACGTCGTAGCGCTGCAGCACGCCCTTGCCGCGCTTGAGGTGCAGGAAGTACTTGTCCTTCTGCAGGATGTCAAGGAGCGCGTCGTTGCCGTCGAGGATGATCGAGACGCCGGCGATCAGCGCCTGCGTGTGCGTCGTCGGCGTGTCGTGGCGCGGGATGATGCCGTACGCGACGCCCGGGCCTTGATAGACGGTGTAGTCGCTCGGCTGCGGCTTGCTCAGCGTCGCGAGCGCGCCGATGTCGGCCTCCTGGAAGCCGAACGTGTTCGTCCACGCGTGGGTCTCGCCGCCGGTATCGGCGATCGTGCCCATCGGGCCGGCGATGTCGTCGGCGCCGGCGTTGAACAGCGAGTGATAGACCTGGAGCGTCGTCGAGTCGGGCTCGAGCACGTAGGTCGTCGCGCACTCGACGCCGTCGTCGATATCGGGATCGACATCCGCCGTGATCGGCAACAGCCCGATGCCCTTGATGTTGATGAAGTCGTCGTTGCCGCTCTTGCCGGTCGCGCGAATGACGGCGACGCCGCCCTTGCTACCATCGCGCACGATCTCGATCTTGTCGGGCTCGCACGTGCGGCCGAGCAGGTAGATCAGACCGAGCTCGCCGAAGTGGTCGTCGGTCACCTGGTGGCCGGCGCCGTCGATCAGCGCCGCGTCGACGAGGTTGCCGCCCTGCGGGATCACGCCGATCACGCGCGCCGGCGCCTGGATGATGAACGACGCCTTCGCGTTGCGCATGTAGAAGTCGCCGACGAGGCCGCTCTGCGCGGGACCGGTCAGCAGCTGGCCCGCATCGGTGACCTGGCCGGCGAACGCGCCGGGTGCACCGCCGGTCGCGGGCGGCAGCTTGGGAAAGTAGTCCGAGAGGCCGGGGTCGCTTCCGCATCCGGCGAGGTAGAGCCCGGTGACCGCAACGTGACGAAGCCGAATCATGGGCGCATCCTAAAGGAAATGGTCCGGCCACTGGTGGGGCAAATGCCACACACGAAGCGTGCTACAAGCCGCACATGAGCCGGATGGTCAAGTGCGCGAAGCTCGGAGAAGAGCTGCCGGGGTTGCCCTACAAGCCCTTCAACGACGCGCTCGGGCAGCGCATCTTCGAGACGATCTCGGCGAAGGCGTGGCAGGAGTGGATCGAGCACTCCAAGCGGATCGTCAACGAGTACCGGCTCGACCTGACGCAGAAGAAGGCGCACGACGTGCTCAAGGAGCAGTGCGAGGCGTTCCTGTTCGGTGACGGCGGCAGCGCTCCCGCCGAGTACGTGCCCGAGCACAAGCACTGAGGCTCGACCGCTGGCTCCCGCGCGTCGAGCTGCCGTGGGCGGACCTCGGCACGTGGCCGACGCCGCTCGTTCACGCGCGAGACGACATCTGGGTCAAGCGCGAGGGCGCGAGCAGCGCCGCATACGGCGGCAACAAGGTCCGCACGCTCGAGGCGTGGCTCGGTCACGCGCAGTCGGTCGGCGCGCGTCGGCTGTGGGCGATCGGCGCGTACGGGAGCAACCACTGCGTCGCGACCGTCGTACACGCGCGGCGGCTCGGCCTCGATGCGGGCGTGATCGTGTTTCCGCAGCCCGCGAGCAAGTGGGCCGCCGAGAATGCGGGCGCGCTGATCGCGAGCGGCTGCGAGATCGTGCGGCTGCGCAGTGTCGTCGAGGTGCCGGTCGCCGGCTGGCTCAAGTCGCGCCGCGAGCTCGTGATGCCGCCGGGAGGTGCGACGCCGATCGGCACCGTCGGCGCGATGACGGCCGCGTTCGAGCTCGCCGAGCAGATCGAAGCGGGGCTCGCACCACCGCCGGCGCAGATCGTCGTCGCGATCGGCTCGACGTGCACGACCGCCGGGCTGCTCGCGGGCACGCAGCTCGCGCGCGCCGCCGGCGTGTGGCGCTGGCCGCTGCCGGTGATCCATGGCGTGCGCGTCACGCCGTGGCCGGTCACGTCGCGCATGCTCGTGCTCGCACTCGCGCGCCGATCGCTCGAGCGCATCGCGAAGCTCGGCGGGCCGCGCGTCGATCTCGATGCGAGCCGGCTCGTTGTCGATGCACGCGAGCTCGGCCGCGGCTACGGACGGATCACGGAACGCGCCCGCGCCGCGCTCGGCTCGCTCCCGGTGCGGCTCGATGGCGTGTACTCGGGCAAGGCGGCCGTCGCGCTCCAGCGCGTGAAGGGCCCGACCATTTTCTGGGCGACGAAATCGGAGGTCGTGCTCCCGCCGCCGCCGCTCGCCGCGCTCGCCACCGCAAATCGCGCGCTTGCGAAGTGGCTACAGCGCTAGCCGCTTGCGGCGAAATGCCACTCGTGAGTATGAACGCGCCCCATGCGCCTAGCATTTTCGTTCCTGCTGCTCGCGGCGTGCGCCACCGACGCGTCGAAGGGTCCCGAGGAGGACGTGCCGACCGACGGCAAGCTCGACTCGTTCGCCGCGCCGACCGACCACGGCGCGATCACGTTCGGCAGCGCGCAGACCGCCAAGCTGACGTCGACCGCGAAGTACCACGCATGGACGTTCGCGCTCGCGACGAGCGGCGAGATCCACGCGTACACGTCGCGCACGCCGCATCAGGCGAGCGTCGACACCGTGCTCTACCTCTACAAGATGGGCGCGTCGGGCTGGGGCTCGTACATCGCGCGCAACGACGACGACGGCACGAGCGAATTCTCGTCGATCGACAAGACGCTCGCCCTCGGCCAGTACCGCGTGCTCGTCAAGGGCTACTCGAGCTCGACGAAGGGCAGCTTCAACCTGCAGCTCGATTGCTCGGGCGGCGGATGCGCGGCGCCGTGTCTGTTCGGCACGACGCTCGGCGATCTCGACTCCAACGCCGCGTGGTCGGTCGATCCGCAGCAGCGGCTGTTCTCGTCGGCGGGTCTGTCGGCGCTCGACGCCCAGCGCATCGTGCTCGCGATGCACGAGAGCGCGCACACCGACGTGATGACGGTCGACGATGCGTTCGCGGCGGCCGACCAGGGCGAGATCGATCTGCAGACGATGACGCACGTCCCGACGGGGCGGCACTTCACGATCGTCGACTATGGCGCCGGCGATAACACGTACGGCGCGATCTTCACCGACGGCACCGCCGACATCGCGACCGCGATCCACGACAGCGACTTCTATCGCTGCGCGGCGTTCTAGCCGGCGGCCGCCGCCGCGCTGCGCGCGGCAGGCCTTCGGCCGCGTCGCTTCGCGCCGCGCGGCCTTGGCTAGACCCACACGGCTAGCGCCCTTCGGGCTTGCCGTGGGGTTCTAGTCGTTACTTCGAGGTCGCGGCCGGCGCTTCGTCGGAGGCGCGCGACTTCGCCGCCTTCGGCTTGCTCGACCGCTCTTCGTCGCGGTTGACCGCATCGGCGATGTACGACGCGCAGCCCTTCAGCGCGCGATCGTTTTCCATGTTCTGCTGGTAGTAGCCGTAGGCGCGGTTGCGCACGCCGACCGCGACCTGCGCGGCGGCGCTGCAGTTGCCGGCCTTCACCTGCGCGATCGCCGTCGCGTGCTGCTGCTTGGCCCACGCGATCAGCGTCGTGTCGCCACCGGTCGCCTCGACGGGCGCTTCCTGCGCGGGAGCCTTCGCGACCGTCTTCGCCGGCGGCGGCGACGGCTTCGTCTCGGGCTTCGGCGCGCTCGGCTTGCTGACGTTCTTCGCGACGTCGGCCGGAGGAGGCGGCGGAGCGGCCTGCGGCGCAGGCGCGGGCGCGGGCGCGGGCTGAGCGGGCGCGGTCGTCGCGGCGCCACCGGGCGCGGAGTTGGCGGCGGGCGGCGTTGCAAACTTGTTCGACGGGCCGGCCTGCTTCTGGCCACCGCCACCACCGGCGATGGCACCCGACGACACGCCGCCGTAGGCCTCGCCGTCGGCGACCTTGTCGTTGGAGTCGTGGGTATCCGGCATCTCCTTGGGCTGCGGCTGCGGCGTCTCGACCTCGAGATAGCCGGTTCCCTTCTTCTTGCCGTAGTCGCCCTTCGACGCGGCGTGCGGCGCGGCCTTCGGCTCGAACGCGACCGCATCGTCGGCCTTCGCCGTCGTCGTCGTCGGCTGCGCGATCTTCGCGCGCGCGGGCTGGTTGTCGGCCTGCTGGCGCTCGGCGGCCTTCTCGGTCTCGGGCGCCGCCTGCGCGACCTGCTCCTTGCGATCGAGCTGGCCCTCGGCGAGCCCGACCTGATACGCGGCGGCGGAGCCGGCGGCCTGATCCTTGGCGGCCTCGGTCTTCGCGCTCGGATCTGCGACCGCAACGGCCGGCGGCGTGGTCGGCGTGGCCGCGGTCATCTCACCCTGGTCGACCGTCTTCTCGACGCCGACGCTGCCGTTCTTCATGTAGATCGTGCCGGCGATGCCGACGACGAGCACGAGCATCGCGGCTGCCGCCATCGCGGGATGCGACGCGAAGCTGCGAACGAACCGGTGGAACCACGACTCGCGCGGCTCATCGGCCGCGACCGCGACCTTCTTCGGCGCGCGGCGGGCCGCTTCCTGGAGCAGCACCGCCGAGATCGCCTGCGGCGGCTCGGTCTGCAGCTCGAAGATCCGGCTCGTCTTGACCTGCTCGCGGGCCGACTTGAGGTCGTCCAGCGCGGTCTTGTCCGCCGGGTGGCTCTCGAGATGCGCCGCCAGCACGGCCTCGTCAGCGGGCGTGAGCTCGCCGTAGAGGGCGCCGATCAGCAGCGCGTCGATGTCCTGGCGGTCCATGGGCTTCTCGGTCCTTATACTACGTGTGTACAGATCGAGCGATGCGCCGCCAAGGCCAGGGTTACCGGCTACTTGGCTTCATCACTCGCTAGTACAAACGCAGGGCCGAGAAGTTCGATCTACAGACGCGGTCGCAGGGGCAACCGTCCGAAACTACTCCTTGTTCGGCGTGCAGCTCCACTCGATCGACTCGATCGACCACGCGTCGTCGGCGCACACCGCCGCAGAAGCTTGGGTCGATCCCGCCGTGCCCTCGACCAGCGCGAGCTTGCGCGATTCGGGGTGCTCGCTGCGGCGCTTCTTCGACTGCGGCGCGCACACGACCTTCCACGACACCGTGCAGTCGACCGGAATCGAGCAGCTGTTGTGGACGGTCAGGTCGACCGTGACGTCGTCCTTGTCCTGCTGATCGAAGCTCGTGCAGTCGGCGAGCGAGCGCGCGGGCCGGATCTTCGCTTCCTTGGGTTGAGCGGACGCAGCAGTAGCTAGCAGTGCCAGAGCACAGACGATCGGGCCACGCATGGAGCCTCTCCTGATGACGACTGCTCGCCGCTCGCGAGGAGCACGGCGTCGTCGGTTCAGGGATTGAGACAACGGCGTCGGCGCGCGGTTTCGGTTTTCTTCGCGCGCGTGCAAGATCGCGCAATGTCCTCACCTCTCGACGTGTTTCGCGACGACCTGCTCGCCGGCCACGTGGCGCTCGTCACCGGCGGCGGTACCGGCATCTGTCGGGGGATCGCCGCCGCGTATGCGCGACTGGGTGCAAAGGTGTGCATCGTCAGCCGCAAGCTCGACGTACTCGAGCAGACGGCGAAGGAGATCGGTGCGATCGCCGTCGCCGCAGACGTCCGCAAACCGGACGACTTGGTCGTCGCGGTGAAGACCGTGCTCGATCGCTTCGGCAAGCTGACGACGCTCGTCAACGGCGCCGCCGGAAACTTTCTCGCGCCCGCCGCCGCGCTGTCGCCGAACGGCTTCAAGACGGTGATCGACATCGATCTGCTCGGCACGTTCAACGCGACGAAGGCGTGCGCCGAGGCGCTGATGGCGAGCAAGGACGGGCTCGTGCTCAACATCAGCGCGACGCTCCACTATCACGGCACGCCGCTGCAGATTCACGCGAGCGCGGCGAAGGCGGGCGTCGATGCGGTGACGAAGAACCTCGCCGTCGAGTGGGGACGCTTCGGCATCCGCGCGTGCGGCATCGCGCCTGGTCCGATCGGCGACACCGAGGGCATGAAGCGTCTCGCGCCCGGCGACGCCACCGAGAAGGCAAAGCAGTTCATCCCCGCCGGCCGGTTCGGCACGATCGACGAGATCGCCGCCGCCGCGGTGTATCTGCGCTCGCCAGCGGCCGCGTACATCACGGGGCACGTGCTCGTCGTCGACGGCGGCCACTGCATCGCGACGCCGTCGGTCGTGGGCACCTGATGCAGGTCGCGCTCGATCTGATCGAAGGACGCGCGCACTACGAGCGCGTGATTCACGCCGTGATGGCGGCGAAGGTCAGCGTGTGGATCGCGAGCGCGAACGTGAAGGAGCTGATGGTCGAGGACTCGCGCGCGCGCCCGGGCCGCCGCCGCACGCTGAAGAAGCAGCCCTACGTCAGCGTGCTCGCGCACCTCGACGAGCTGGCGAAGCGCGGCGTCGAGCTGCGCCTGTTGCACGCGGAGATCCCGAGCGGGCCGTTTCGCGCCGAGCTCGCGCAGCACCCTCGCCTGCTGGGCGGCGGCCTCGCGCTGCGCCGCTGTCCTCGCGTGCACCTCAAGACGGTGATCGTCGATGGCGAGCTGATGTATCTCGGCAGCGCGAACTGGACAGGCGCCGGGCTCGGCGCGAAGGGCACCGGCCGCCGCAACTTCGAGCTCGGCATCGTCACCGATGACGCGCAGATGCTCGATCACGTGCAGGCCGTCTACGAGCGCATCTGGTCGGGCGGCGAGTGCGAGGGATGCCGGCTGCGCGCGGACTGCCCAGGCCCGCTGGTCGAGCTCGCCGGCCGCGCCCAGTCCGCTCCCGCGCGCAAACCGCCTGCGAAATCGCGCCGGAAATCGGGCACTTCCGGGCGCGTGTAACCGCGGCGCCGAACCGAGGCACGATCTGGGTGGTGACCGTGGCTACGGCCTACGTCGAAGACGTGCTCCTGGTCGACCGGTGCCTGACCGGCGAACCGGCGGCGACGCGCGAGCTGTTTCGCCGTCATCGCGCGCGCGTCCACGCGTGCCTCTACCGCGTGCTCGGCACGAACCGCGACATGGACGACGTGCTGCAAGAAGCCTTCATCCAGGTGTTCCAGTCGCTGCGCGGCTGGCGCGCCGAAGCGTCGCTCGCGACGTGGATCGATCGCGTCAGCGTGCGCGTCGCGTACCGCTATCTCTCGCAGCGCGGGCGCCGCGTGCAGACCGCCGAGCTCGTCGATGAAGACGCGCCGGGCGGCGAAGGGCCAGGTGCGTCGCGCCAGCTCGCGCGCGATGGCGTCAAGCGCCTCTACACGGTGCTCGACGAGCTCGGCGCCGCCGCGCGCCTCGCGTTCACGCTGCACGAGATCGACGGCCGCCCGCTCGCCGAAGTCGCCGAGCTCGTCGGCAGCTCGGTCACCGCGACCAAGCTCCGGGTGTGGCGCGCGCGCAAGCGCATCGAAGCCGCAGCCGCCGAAGATCCGGTGCTGCGCGAGTTCCTGCAGGAGGCCGCATGAGCCTGCGCGATCACATCCCCGTCGAACAGCTCGACGACGAGCGCCTGACCAACATCGAGCGCAAGCTCGTCGTCCACGTCTCCGACATGGCCGCGCCTCCCGCGCGTGCGTCGCGCCGCCTGCTCGCGTTCGCGGGCGTCGCGTTCGCGGTCGGCGCCGCCGCTGGCATCGGCTGGAAGCTGCACGCGCCGGCCGCCCCCGTCGTGACGCCCGAGGTCGCGCAGACGTTTGCGATCGAGGCGAAGGGAGAGCGGCAGTCGGTCGAGCTCGGCGATGCGACGATCGCGTCCGCGCCGGAGACGCGCGTCGCCGTGTCGCGCACGTCGCACGAGACGATCATCACGATGACGCGCGGCACGCTCGATCTGTCGATCACGCATCGCGCCGACCGCCGCTTCGTGATCCGCGCCGGCGACACCGAGATCGAGGATGTCGGCACCGTGTTCTCGGTCAGCTTCGACGGCGCGTCGCATGTCGGGGTGCGCGTCACCGAGGGCGAGGTCGCGGTCACGCGGCAGCGCAAGCGCGAGCAGATCACGGCCGGTCACGAGTGGTCGTCCGACGGCCTCGTCGCGATCGCGGAGGTCAAGCCGGCCGTCGTCGCCGTCGCGGCGGCACCCGTGGCGGTCACGCCGGCGCCCGATGTCTCGCTGCGCGAGCACGTCGCGATGGCCCCGCCGGCGCCCGCGGTGCACGCGCATCCGCACGCGGCCCACGTCGCGGACGCGCCGCCGGTGCTCGGCGAGCCCGTCGCGCACGCGCCGGTGCCGGCGGATCCGTACGTCGACCTCCAGCAGGCGATCCGCAAGCAGCCGATCGAGCTCGACCCGCACATCGACGGCAAGACCGACGCGTCCGCGCAGATCGCCGTGCTCAAGAAGCAAGCGTACGCGCCGCCGCCGCTCGGCCCCGAGGCGTCGCATGCGCTCTACACGATCGCGGTGCTGCTGCACCGGCCGCTCGGCCAGGACGCCGAGGCGCTGCACACGCTCGACATGTATCGCCGCCGGTTCTCGGGTGGCCTCGAGAAGAGCGCGGCGCTGTGGTTGCGCGTGCGCATCCTGTGCGGCCACGCGATCGACGACGAGTGCCGCAAAGCCGCCTACACGTATCAGCACGAGGTCCCGAGCGGCCCGGCCGCCGACCTCGCGATCCGCATCACGAACGCGCAGTGACCGTCGCGAACCCGCGGTGACCGCCGCGAACCCGCGGTAGGATCGGGCATGGCCCGCCCGCAGGTGGTCCTCGACCTCGCCGGCAAGCACGAGCTCGCGCGCGACCTCGCCGCCGGCGGCGTGTTCGTGCCGGGCGCCGCCGTGTCCCTCAACGAGGAATGCGAGCTCGTCATGCGCGGGCCAGCGAACGACGAGCTGCGCGTCGCTGCGGTGGTCGTGTTCGTCAACGCCGCGGGCGCCGGGTTGCAGCTGCTCGGCTGCGACGCCGAGATGAAGCAGCGGATCGCCGCGCTCGCGAACCCGACGGCGCCGCCCGCGGACGCGGAAGAGCACGCCGGGCCCGCGGTCACCGAAGAGCACGCCGGGCCCGCGGTCGCCGAAGAGCCCGACGAACCCGCCGCGCCTGCCGAGCCCGCCGCCGAACAATCCGCGGCCGCCGGCGACGCCGCCGAACAAGCCGCCGCCGCCACCGCCGCCGCCGACGCGGCCGACGATGCCGAGGCCGCGAGCATCCCGAAGAACGTCCACGAGCGCCTGCGCGGCCTGACGCTCGTGCAGCAGCTCAAGTACGCGCGCGAAGGCGAGCTCGCGGAGCGGATCCTGCTGGAGCGCATCTACGGCAAGGCCGTGTGGGAGGCGCTGCTGCGCAACCCGCGCCTCACGAGCCCCGAGGTCGCGCGCATCGCACGCATGGGATCGCTGCCGCGCCCGATGATCGAGCTGATCGTCGCCAACGGCGGCTGGCTGCAGATCCCGGAGGTTCGCCGCGCGCTGCTGTCGAATCCGCGTCTCGGTCCCGATCAGATCCAGCGCGTGCTGCGCCTGATGCCGAAGCACGAGCTCAAGCTCGCCGCGATCCAGACCGCGTATCCGTTCGCGGTGCGCAACGTCGCGCGCAGCATGCTCAAGGATCAGTGAATCGGTGCGTCCTGGTGCAAGCCCAGGCCGAGGCCGTCGAGCCACAGCGCGAGCGCGTGGTGAACCGTCGCGTCCTTGAAGTGCTCGGTGTTGAGCAGCCGCGCGTACGCCTCGTTCTTGCCGTCGAAGTCGTTCGCGGCGACCGCGACGTCGTAGCGCGCGAACGCCTGCAGCGCCGTCACCTGCGCCTGGTCGCCGTGCACCCACGCGTGCATCGAGAGGTCCATCGCCTCCTGCGCCTTGCCCGCCCCGAGCGCGCACAGCGCGCGACCGAGATACGCGCGCGCCTTCCAGCGTTCCTGATCGTCGGAGCCGGCCTTCGGCAGCGCGTCGATCGCGGCGGTCCACATCGTCGACGCGAGCCCGCAGTCGCCCTTGCGACGCTTGACCATCGCGATCTCGATCGCCTGCACCGGATCGGTGTCGTCGAGCGACGCGGGCGGTGCGTCGGGATTGAAGCCCTCGTAGCCGAGGTCCGCGATCGCGGCGCGCACGGCCGGCAGGTGCGCCGGGTCGCCGGGCTTCGCCGCGGGCAAGTGCTTCGTCGTCGGGCCGTCGACGTTCAGCTGCGGTGGCGGCGACGAGCCGGTCGCGATCGCGGCCGAGCCCGCGGCGACGGCGGGGGTACTCGCATCGGGCGCGACCGCGACGTGCTTGGCTCCTGCATCGCGCGGGACGGTGCGCGCGGTCTCCGCGCCGGCATCGAGCGGTGGCGCGGCGGCGACGCGATCGGGCGGCGGCGACACGCGCGGGTCGAGCGGCGGCGGCGCGGCATCCGCGGGCACGATCGCGACCTCGGCGGATCCGGACCCCGGCGCCAGCAAATGCGGCGCATGCGAGGTGTCGGTCGCCGGATCGTGACGCTTCGACGTGACGAACGCGACGAGCGCCGCGACCGCGCCGACGCCGGCGAGCGCCGCGATCGCGTACGGCCAGCGTGCGCGAGGCTCACCGGCGGCCTTCATGCGCGGCGCGGCGCGGACGCGATCGGTCGCGTTGTCATCGACCGGCGGGATCGCGGCGGCGAGCGCGGCGAGCAGCGCCTCGAGCGACGCGTAGCGCTCGTCGGGATCGTAGGACAGGCCGCGCGTGACGACCGCGCGCACGGCTTCGGGCACTGCCTTCCAGCGCGTGTCGTCGAGCGGTCGGCCGCCGAGCGCCTCGCGGAGCGCGACGCAGAAGCTGTACTGATCGGCGCGCGCATCGACGCCGGAGCCGAACTGCTGCTCGGGCGCCATGTAGCCGGGCGTGCCCATCATCACGCCGGTCTTCGTCAGCTGCGGGGCCGAGTTGTCGTCGAGGCGGGCGAGGCCGAAGTCGGCGACGCGCGCGCGGCCGCGCTGATCGACGAGCACGTTGTCGGGCTTGAAGTCGCGATGGACGAGACCCGCGCCGTGGACAGCCGCGAGGCCCGCGCCGACCTGCTGGAACATCGCCGCGACGTCGCGCCACGTGCGGCGCTCCTGCAGCCACGCCGTCAGCGTCACGCCGTCGACGAATTCCATCGCGATGAACAGGCGGCCGCGATCGGAGCCGACCTCGTACACGCGCACGACGTTCGGGTGCTCGAGGCGCGCCATCGCCTTCGCCTCGCGGAGCAGCCGGTCGCGGTACTGCGGGGTATCGGCCTCGGTGCGGACGAGCTTGAGCGCGACGCGCCGGCCGAGGTCAGCATCCTCGGCCTCGAGCACGACGCCCATGCCGCCCGCGCCGAGCTTGCGGCGCACGCGAAAGTGACCGATCGCGGCGCCCGGCACGATGTCGCTCGATGCAGCCACGATCTCGGCCTGCGGCATGTCGAGCGTCGAGTCGGGCGCTGGCGTCGTCGGCGCGCTGCCGAGCTGTTTCTTGTCGTCGTCCATTACTGCGCGGCGAACGCCTTGTACTCGGGGCTCGCGAGGAAGTCGGTGTAGTCGGGGAACTTCGCGAGCGCGTCGGGGTCGAGCTTGACGCCGAAGTCGTCGTGGAGGTGCTGCATCGTCTCGACCGCGAGCTTGAACTGCTTGCGCTTCACGGCGACGTCGAGCCGCGCGTACCAGCCCTTCGAGAGCGACGGCTCGGTCGTGATCGCCTTCTCGGCCGCGGCGGCCGCCTTCTCGTAGTCGCCCGGCTGATTGCGCGCGACGTAGACGCTGGCGCGGATCGCATCCTGGAACGGATCACCGCCGATCGCGGCATCGATCGTGTCGATGTCGGCGAGCGCCTTCGTGTAGTCGCCGCGCAAGAACGCGCCATCGACATCGACGAGCGCGACCGACGGATCGTTGGGGAACAGCTTCGCCAACTCGTCGAGCGCCTGCTTGTACGCGTCGAGGCTGAGCTGGTCCGCGATGCGCAACCGCGCCATCTGCACCATGCGCGAGTTGTGGACCTCCCTGGGCAGCGCATCGACGACCGCGAGCGCCTCGGCGTACTTGCCGTCCTTCTGCAGCTCGCGCGACTTCTTGAGCGCGGACGCGGCATCCATGCTGCCGCCGATGCCCTGGTCGCTCATCGCGTCCATGCCGCTGACGAGCAGGTTCGCGAGGAAGTCGCCCTGCGTGTAGGAGTAGATGTCGACGAGCTTGACCGCGTTGCCCTGCTTCTCGAGGATCAGCTGGTCGTAGCCGACGATCATCACCGACTTGCGTGGCGCGCGCGCGAGGCGACGCATGATCGGCGCGGGCTGGCTGTCGCGCTTGCCCATGTGCAACATGCGATAGCCCTCGACGCCCTGCTGCCACGCACACAGGATGCGCGCGACCGCGTGCGGATCTTTGAAGTGCGCGGTGCCGAACTCGGTCTCCTGCGACTTGGCGCCGTGCTTCATGCGCTCCGCGATCGCATCGCCATCGACCATCGACGCGACCTTCTCGTTGTCGCAGGGCTGCGTCATCGTCGCGGCCGCGAGCTGCTTCGCGAACTCGGTCGCCTCGGCCTCCGAGACCGTCGGACCCGGCGGCGCCGACTTCTTCTCGCACGCCGCGAACACGATCACCGCCAGCACCAGCTTTCGCATGCGCCGGAGCCTCCCACACGGCGGACCTCCGGGGTAGCCTCCGCGCGATGCGACCCGACGGACGACGTCCCGACCAGCTCCGCCCCCTCGAGATCATCACCGGTTTCCAGAAGCACGCCGAAGGCTCGGCGCTGATCAAGCTCGGGGAAACCTGGGTCTTGTGCGCGGCGTCCGTCGAGGAAGGCGTGCCGCCGTTCTTGAAGGGCAAGGGCCAGGGCTGGCTGACCGCCGAGTACGCGATGCTCCCGCGCTCGACGCACACGCGCACCAAGCGCGACCCCGGCGGCCGCGGCAAGGAGATCCAGCGGCTGATCGGACGCTCGCTGCGCGCGGCCGTCGATCTCAGCAAGCTCGGCGAGCGCACGATCGCGGTCGACTGCGACGTGCTCGCGGCGGACGGCGGCACGCGCGTGTCCTCGATCACCGGCGCGTGGGTCGCGTGCGCGCTCGCGATCCGCAAGCTCGTCGCGCAGGGCCTGCTCAAGGACATGTCCGCGCTGCTGCCGCCGGTCGCCGCCGTCTCCGTCGGCATCGTCGGCGGCGAGGTCGTGCTCGACCTGCCCTACGTCGAGGACAGCAAGGCCGATGTCGACATGAACGTCGTCGGCGACGAGGCCGGCAAGCTGATCGAGGTGCAGGGCACCGCCGAGCACGCGTCGTTCGATCGCAAGCAGCTCGACGCGATGCTCGACCTCGCGCTCGCCGGCATCCAGCAGCTCGCCGCCGCGCAGCGCAAGGCGATCGCGTGAGCAGCCGGCCGCTCGTCTTCGCGACGCGCAATCGCGGCAAGCTCGTCGAGCTGCGCGAGCTCCTTCCCGGCATCGAGGTCCGCTCGCTCGACGACATCGACGTCCCCGACGTCATCGAGGACGCCGACACGTTCGCCGGCAACGCCTCCAAGAAAGCGCGCGAGGTCTCGCAGGCGACCGGCCTCCCCGCGCTCGCCGACGACAGCGGCCTCGAGGTCGACGCGCTCGGCGGCGCGCCCGGCGTCTACAGCGCGCGCTATGCCGGCGCCGGCCACGACGATGCCGCGAACAACGCGAAGCTACTCGCCGCGCTCGCCGGCATCCCGCCCGACAAGCGCACCGCGCGCTTCCATTCGGTGCTCGCGCTCGCCGACGTCACCGGCCCGCTCGGCGCCAACGTGATCACCGCCGACGGCACGTGCGAGGGTGTGATCCTCGACGCGCCGCGCGGCACCGGCGGCTTCGGCTACGACCCGCTGTTCTTTTCGCCCGAGCTCGGCATGACGTTCGCGGAGGCGGGCGTCGGTCCCAAGAGCGACCTGTCGCACCGCGCTCGCGCGATGCGCGCGATCAAGCAGCGGCTGCTCGATTACCTGAAGACTTTGGGGTGATCAACGGGGGTCGAACCCGCGACATCCAGGACCACAACCTGGCGCTCTACCAACTGAGCTATGACCACCGTGGGGGAAGCAGTAGATACAAGATCGAGCCCAGGCTCGCAAGCCCCCGCCGGCTAACTACACGTCCGACCAATCGTTCTCGGGATCGAGCTTCGCGAAGTTCACCGTATCGAAATCCGTCCACGAGCCGCGCGCGAGCTCGGCCTGCTCCTGCTCGTCGCGGACTTGCTTGCCGGCCTCGGTGACCGAGGCGTCCTGCGCCGGGTGGCCGTGGACCGCCGACGCGATCAGCTCCGCGAGCGCGCGCGGGGCCATCGCCGGATTGGCGAGGGGCTTGATCTCGAATTCGATCATGACGGGGGCGTAACACAGCCCCGGCGCCTGGTGTCCGAAAAAGTGAACTCAGCTCTTCGCGCGGCGGGCGTTCATGATCTTCACGAACGATTTTCCGCGGATCTCCTCGAGCGAGAGGCCGGTCGCGAGGGCTTCCTGCTCGGTGACCGCGCCGCACGCGATGCCGCGCAGGAAGTAGTTGAGCAGGCCCTGGCCGGTCGCCGCGTCGTCGAACACGTCGCCGACGAGCGTCGCCTGCGCCGCCTTCTCGACGAAGTTCTTGAGCCGCTCGCTCGCGGGCGCGAGCCCCTCGAGGAAGAACGCGTAGACGGCGCCGTAGCGCGGAACGAGCTGCGCGGGGTGGAGGTCCCAGCCCTGGTAGAAGCCGTTGACGAGCGAGTGGCGCGTGTCGTCGGCGTGCAGGCGCCACGCGGAGAACACGGCGGCCTTGTTGTCGCGCTTCTGGTCGTCGGTGAGGTCTTTGCCCTTGTGCGGGACGACCGGCATGATGTTCGTCGCGCCGTCGGAGAGCATCACGCCGGTGCCGGCGCACGCGACCTTCATCATGTGCTTGGCGAAGTCGCACGCCGGGTGGCGCATCTTCTGGTGCGCGGCGGTGATGTCGCAGTTCGCGGTGTAGTCGTACGTTCCGAAGTGCGCGCCGCGCATGCGGCCGTCGGCGGCGCGGTGCAGGCGCGGCATGATCGAGCGGCCCTGCGGGTCGAAGATCGTCTGCGTCGTCTCGACCATGATCTCCATCTGCAGGGAGCCGGGCTCGAGATCGAGGCGATCCTCGAGCAGCTCGAATACGTCGACGAGCGTCTCGACGTCGCCCTTGCTCTGGATCTTCGGCAGCGTGACGACGAAGTTGTCGGGGATGCGGCCGTTCGTCGTCGTGACGAGCTCGGTGAGGAACACGTCGAGCGTGCGCAGCGAGCGCGCGCCGAGATCGCGAGTCAGCGGCTTGATGCGGATGCCGAGGAACGGCGGCAGCGAATTCGCGACGAGCCCGGCCGCGACCTGCTGCGCGGCGGCGACGGCGTGGCCGTCCTCTTCCTCGTCGGCGCGGTTGCCGTAGCCGTCCTCGAAGTCGATGCGGAAGTCCTCGACGGCCTCGCGGCGGAGCTTGTCCTTGACGCGCTCCATCACCTTGCCGGCGAGATCGCCGCGGACGCCGATCGCCTCCGCGAAGGTCTTGTCGTCGGGCGCGTACGTCTCGAGCGACTTCAGCGCGATCTCGCCGAGCTTCTTCGGCGTCTCGGCCGTGAACAGATGCGCGCCGCCGTACACCGTGTGCACCGGCTGGCGAGCGCCGCTGTCACCGGGGTAGCGCTCGGAGAACCGCGTCTGCGCGCGGTCGATGCGGTCGATGGCCTTGGCGAGCTTCTTCTCGGGCAGAGACGTCCGTGCCGACATGGGCGCGGATATAACGCAAGCTCAGCTCCCGCGGTAGGTCGAGTAGCCGTAAGGACTCAGCAAGAGCGGCACGTGAAAGTGTTGCGTCCCGTCGTCGACGACGAACTGGATTTCGACGCTCGGAAAGAACGGATTTCCATAGGCGCCGGTCTGGAAGCGGATTCGGTACGTGCCGGGCTGAACGGGGCCCGCCGGGGTGAGCGTGCGGAGCCGGCCGTCGTCGTCGGTCACGCCGCCGCCGATCAGGTGCCACTGGCCGTGCTCGATACGCTCGAGCTCGACCGCGATGCCGCGTCCGGGCTTGCCGGCCGCCGTGTCGAGGACGTGCGTGGTGATCATGTCTCCTCCAGCAGCTTTGCCAGCCGCAGGCGCGTGATCTTCGCCTGCTCCTCGGCGGCGCACCGCAGCTCGCTCGCGCGATCGTTGGCCATGCGCGCGCGCAGATCCGCGAGCATCGCATCGGCGCTGCGGCCGCTCGCGCACACGATGTAGATGAAGCCGTACTGCTGCTCGTAGGCGCGGTTGCCGTCGGCGAGCTCGGCGAGCGTCGCTTGCTGCGCGCCGGCGGCGCCCGCCTGCTCCTTCTGCGACCACGCCGAGCTGCTGCGCTCGCCGATTCGGGGGTGCGCGCTGAATGCCTCGAGATGATCCGCCTCGCCGAGCGACCACCAGATGCGCTCCGCGATCCGCAGCAGCGCCGCGCGATCCTCGAATGGCTGGTGCGCGACCATCGCGTCGGCCCACTTCTGCGACCCGCAGCAGCGCTTGAAGGCCGCCGCATCGAAGCGAGGCAGCGGCTCGGTGTGCGCGAGCTGACCGTACGCACGCAGCCGCGCGATGCCGCCGCACGGATAGACGTTGACGCGCAGGTGCGTGACGTCGCCGATCCGTCGCAGGTCGGTGAACACGTGCCGCGTGTGCGGTTGCATCGGCGTCTGCGGCAGCAGCACGCGCCACGCATCGCCGACGCGCCCCTCGACCATCGCGAGCGCCGGCGCATTGCCCTTGAAGTGCGACGTGTCGAGCACGAGATGCTCGACGGTCCCCGCACCCGCGAGCCGCACGACCGCCCACTCGTGACCGGGACCGCGCTTGCGCCGCGTCTCCCAGCCATCTGCCATCGACAGGCTCTGCCCCGGCTTGATGAGGTTGTTGCGCGAGCCGAAGAACATGTCGCTGCACGTCTCGACCCACGCGCCGTGCTCGAGCGCCGCGAGATCGATGTTGCGACCCTGCAGGTGCTTCCATCGCGGCACGACCTCGCCGTGCACGCGCAGCCGTGCGACGCCGCCATCGGGATAGATGTCGAGCCGCACGTGCGTGAACCGCTGCTCGCTCGCGATCGGCAGCTCGTTCTTCGCGTTCCCCTCGAGCGCCGTGCGCGGCAAAATCTCCGTCCACGTCGCGGTCGCGAGCGCGCGCAGATCGAGCGGATCGTCGATCTCGGTCGCGTAGATCGCGCACGTGTCGGGGTAGTTGCCGCGGAAGAACGCCGTGTCGACGACGACCCCGCGGATCCGCCCCGGCATCCCGAGCCGCACGATGCACCAGTCGTGGACATCGCTGTCGCGCCCGGGCGCCACGCCATCGGCCGGCCGGTAGCGCCGCGTCTCCCAGCCGTCCATCCACTTGCCGCGATCGGTGTACTCGTGTTCGCGCCACTCCGCCGGCGCGGCGCGCACGAGGTTCTCCTTCTGCGCGAAGAACTCGTCGTTGCACGCGATCGCCGCACCGCCGACCGCGTCGCTCGCGAGATCCGGCAACTCCGTGAAGCTCATACCAGCACTCCCTGCTCGTTCGCGGTCACGCGGCCGCGCTCGGCGACCTTGATGCCGCGCAGATACGTCGCGTGCACGGCGCCGCGCAGCGACTCGCCCGCATACGGCGTCACCTTGTGACGATGGTGCACGAGCTCGGGCGTCACCGTCGTGCGCTCTTCATCCGCGAACACGACAAAGTCCGCATCCGCGCCCGCCGCGATCACGCCCTTCTTCCCACTCAGCCCCGCAAGCCGCGACGTCGCCGTGCACATCCACCGCACGATATCCGCCAGCTCGAACCCGCGCTTGCTCGCCTCGGTCCACACGACGGGCAGCGCGAGCTGCAGCCCGCTGATCCCGCCCCACGCCGCCATGTAGTCGCCCTGCTCCATCGCCTTCAAGTTCGGGCTGCACGGCGAGTGATCGCTCGCGACCAGCTCGAGCACGCCCTCGCCGAGCGCACGCCACAGCGCCTCGCGATTCTCCGCATCCCGGATCGGCGGCGCGCACTTGAACGCGGTCGCCCCGTCGGGAATCGTCTCTGCCGCAAAGTGCAGATAATGAGGGCACGTCTCCGCCGTCAGCGGCAGCCCCTCGCTCTTCGCCTCGCGCAGCAGCCCCAGTGCGCTCGCCGCCGAATGATGGACGATGTGCGTGCGCGCGTGCGTCGAGCGGCACAGGCGCGTGACGAGCTTGATCGCCTCTTCTTCCGCCGCGGGCGGCCGCGACGCGAGGTACGTCATGTACTTCGTCGGATCGACACCCGCGAGGTGCTCCGCCGCCGCGTCGATCGGCCCCGCGACCTCCGCATGAACGAGCAGCGGTACGTCGAGCCCTGCGAGGATCTGCATCGCGGGCGCGAGCTCCGGCTCGCCGACCCACCCGAACTCCGCGACCCCGCTATCGACCAGAAAGCACTTGAACCCGCGCACGCCATCGGCGACGAGCCCGGCGAGCTCGCGCTGATTCCCGGGCACGACGCCGCCCCAGAACCCGACATCCACGCTGCACTGCCCCTTTGCCGCCGCCCGCTTCGCGGCAAACGCCTCGCGCGTCGTCGTGGGTGGGATCGAGTTGAGCGGCATGTCGACGAGCGTCGTGACGCCGCCAACCGCCGCCGCGCGCGTCGCGGTCGCAAAGCCCTCCCACTCCGTCCGCCCCGGCTCGTTCAGATGCACGTGCGTGTCGACGATGCCGGGCAGCACGGCGAGGTCGCCGACGTCCTCGACGCTGTTCGCCCCGACATCCTCCCACGCGGCGACGCGATCGATCACGCCGCCTTTGACGTGCACCGCGGCGGGCCGCACACCCTCGGGCGTGACGACGCGGCGCGAGCGCAGGACGAACGTAGGCTGGGTCACGGCGCCGCAGTATAGCCACGATATAATCGCCGGATGCGTCTCGCCGCCGTCGCGTTGCTTGCCGCGTGCGGCGGCTCGTCTGCGCCGGCGCCCGATGCGCGCGCCCTGCCCCCCGACGATCGACTATCGGCTGTTCGTCACGCTCGATGGATTGCGTCAGCTGCCGCTTTCGATCTGGATCGATGGCGCGCAAACGAGCGACCTGCGCGAGACGTATGATCGCTCGATGGTGGGGACGACGATCCACCACACGATCGAGCTGCGCTACCAGGACGCCGTCCTCGTGCGCCGCGATGTCATCGCCGAGCTCGCGTCGTGCAGGCCGGA
>JAFAOG010000302.1 GCA_019237945.1 Deltaproteobacteria bacterium
GACCGGCGACCCGCCGCATCACGCCGTTCTCGTCGAGCACCGCGATCGTGCACCAGTCCGCGAACCGCGGGACGATCTCCCGCGTGAGCTGCTGCAACGTCTCCCGCAGCTCGAGCGAGCTCGCGAGCAGGATGCTCGCGTCGGCAAGGAACCGAAGGCGCTGCTCCGCCATGACTAAGGACTACGACGCCAGACGCCCGAGAACCAGCCACCGACGCGATTCAGTAGCGACCGCCGCGTCCCCGCGCGCGCAAGCTCTTCCTCGCTGAGCCCCGGATCGAGCGTCGGCGTCGGGAGCGACAGATCTGGCGATGTCCCGAGCAGGCCCTCGGGACGCGACGCGCGTGGTGAGGCGCGACGATCGCGCGACGGCATCGGCGGCGGCTCGATCCCCGTCTCCATGCGCAGCGAGCCCCAGCGGCGACAGCTGCCGCATCGCCACGAGAAGGGCCCCGGGCGGTGACCGCAGTTCGAGCACTGCCAGCGCCCGCGCAGCGCCCATGCGAGCGCTCCCTGCTCGCCTGCGAGCACCTCGAGCGCGGTGCGCACGCTCTGGGCATCGCCCTGGCCGAGCGCGAGGCGCGCTGCTGCGACCCGCGCCGCGAGCGCGTCGGGGAACTTTGCCGCGAGCTCGCGGGTCAGCTCCTCGTGCGTCTTGCCGGTCGCGATCTGGGCGCGGATCAGCGCGAGCTCGAGGCGAGGCCCGGTCTGCTCCTCGACGTCGGTCAGCGTCTGGAGCACGCGCTCGCTCACCGTGCCCGCCGGCTTCTGCGCCGGCACCAGCGGTAGCGTCTCGGGCGCGGTGCCCTCGGCCAGCGCGAGCGCCGTCGACGGCGACGTCGTCGTGGTCACGGCATCGTCGTCGGGTTCTTTCTGCTCGCCGCGATCGATCGCCTCCTCCGCCGCGATCAGGCCGGGCAGCAGGTGCGGTGCGAGCGCCGGATCCGCGATCAACGCCTGCCGCAGCCGCTCCTTCGCACCGGCGTGGTTGCCGCGCGCCGCCGCGAGCTCGGCCGCCGCCGCGAACCAGTGCGCGGACTCGCGGAGCTTCTGCGCGCTCTTCAAGAAGTGCTTCGCGCTCTCGAGGTCGTCGCGACCGAGCGCCGCCTGCGCCGCCGCGACCAGCATGTGGTGCTCGCGCGCCGACAGATCCTCGCCGCGCCGCTTGCCGAGCCGCTGCCACAGTCCCGCGGCCTCGGAGAACCGCGCCTGTTCCTCGTAGAGCGCGGCGAGCGAGCGCAGCGCGCCCTCGTGGCCCGGATCGCCGAGCAGCACGTCCTCCATCGCTCTCGTCGCGCGGCGCGGCATCCCGGCGGCCCGAAAGTCGAGGCCGAGCTCGTACAGCGCGCGCGTCTGCAGCCGTCGCTTGTCGCGCTCGCGCAGCGCCAGTGCCTGGTGCACGCGGATCGCGCGCTCGTGCTCGCCACGGCTGCGGAACAAGGCGCCGAGCGCGAAGTACGGCTCGACGTCCTCGATGTTCTCCTCGACGACGCCGCGCAGCTCGTCGACGACCGTCTCGGTGTCGCGCGCGATCAGATGACTGACGGCACGCATGTACGAACGCGCGTGGCGCGCGGTGCGCCGGAGCTGGCGATCGTCCGGCACGTAGTAGCGGCCGACCAGCACGCCGGCGGCCATCGCGCCGAGCCCGACCAGCAGCAAGACCAGCGCGGCACCCATCTCGGGTCGAGGTTACTCGATCTCGACCCAGCGCGTGCCGGCCCTCGCGAGGAAGAACTGGCCGCGCGACTGACACGATCCATCCCCCCACGCGTTGCACCCGTACGTCACCGCGAAGTCGGCGACGCCATCGCCGTCGACATCGAACGCGCCGATCTCCGTGCCGTTGATCGAGCGCTTGACGTGGGAGAGCACCTCGTTGCGCAGCAGCGCCGCGTCGATCGCCGCGACATCGGCTTTCGATGGCGTCATCAGCCGCGGCTCGACATGCCCGCCGAGCACGAGCACGCCATCCTCGCCGTCGCGCGCGTCGAGCAGGAAGTACGGCAGCTGCGCCTTGCCGCCTTCGACCTTTGCATAGGCGATCATGCCGATCAGCGGCTGCACGACCGTCACCTCGCCTGCCGGGGCGCTGCCACTGGGCGGCGTCAGCACGACGAGCTCGCCCTTGTGCGCTGCGACCTGCATCTTCGGCGTCGGCGCGACGGCATCCGCCGGCTTGAGCACACCGAGAGCGACGACGAGACCCGCGATCACGCCTCTAGTCTGCCTTAGATGCCCTCGTCGTCCAGCGCGTCCATCACGCGGGCCGCTTCGGTGCTTGGAGTTTCGGGCAGATCCTCGAGCGGCGCCGGCTGCGTGAACGGCAGGTTGCGCAGCTTCGCGAGCTCTCGCTCGAGCCGGCTGATCAGCGACTCGTACTGGCGCCGCCGCCACACGTAGAACATCGACCACAGCACGAGCACCGCCACCATCGCGGCCGCCGCGAGCCATCCCGCGATCAACCCGGGCAACCACACCTCGTGCGGCTTCGTGCCGAACAGGCCCGTCAGCCACGGATGGATGCGCACCGGGATCCAGCCGGCGTTCGCGACGAGAAACAGCCCCGCCAGCACGCCGAGGCCGATCATCGACAGGATGATCACGGCGGTTGCCGCGAGCCGGAGCCAGCGAATCACCTCGGCATCCTACCTCGGCGTGCCCAGATCAATCGAGTAACCGATCGTCGCGCCGATCCACCGCGAGTCGAGCAGCTCTCGGTACGCGACGCCGACGAAGTACCCGTTGCCCGACGGATACCCGTAGTCCTCGTAGTGATGACCGATGCGCAGCGCGAGCATCGCGTCGAGCTCGTCGGCGAACGGCACGTTACGCGCGCCGTCATGGCGGCCGGCCGCGCCCGCGACGTACGACGCACGCGCCCGCGCGAGCACGCGGATACCCTTGCCGGCCTCGAGCGTCGCCTCGACGGGCAGCGTCACCGCATCGTCGAGCGTGCCGACGGCGCCCATCGCCCCGACGCCGGTGCCGAGCGCGACAAAGCTGCTGCGCCCGAAGCGCACCGCGATGCCGAGCGGCAGCAGCGCGACGTCGTACGCGAAGCCCGCGCCGCGCAGCGTCGAGCCGGCCGCGAGGTCGATGCCACCGTGCAGCCCGATCGTCTTGCCGCCGCCGACGAAGCCATGCAGGCGCGCCCCGGCGAGCACGAGGTCGCGCGGCGCGGCCGCCGGCGTGTCGAGGTGATCGGCGCGCGTCACGCCGGTCAGCTCGTAGTGCATGAACGCGCCGCCCTGCAGCTTGTAGACCATGTCGCGCTTGTCGGACCAGCGCGCGCAGCCGGCGAGCAGGACGAGGACACATGCGGCGCGGTGGCAAGCCCTCATCGGTCCGCAAATCCGATCCGGCCCGGGCCGAGCGGCACGATGATCGCGGGCGGCCACAGATCGATGCCGATCGACAGCCCGATCACGTGGACCTCGATGCCTTCCTTGAGCCCGACCTTGAGGCCGAGCACCGGCGTCTCGAGCTGGACGCCCGTCCCCTCGCTCGAGATGCCCGCGCCGATCCAGCCGCGCCAGTCCTTGCCGACGCTCGTCGACGGCAGGCTCGCGTGCAGCCCGCACCTGCGCAGCATGACGTCGCCGTACGTGTTGCTGTTCGGCCCCGGATAGAACACGTAGTCGTGCTCGATGCGCTCCCGCTCCTCGTGGCCGTACTTCTCGAGGCACGCCGCCGCGCGATCCGCCTCCGCGCCGCGCCACACCTTGTGCAGGATCGGATTGCCATACGGCGAGTGATCGCGAAACGGATCCGTCTCGCTGCCCCCGCCGCCGACCTCGTAGATCCGCCACTCCTTCTCGCCCGCCTTGCGCACCGCGAACCACGGATGGCGCGCGATGCCGTCGAGCGGATGGCCGAGTGTCCCGGTGAGCAGCGCGACGGTCGTCACGTCGTTCGCCGGCATGTCGAGCGACTGCCGCGCGACGATGCAGCCCGACAACATCAACAACGCCGCTGCTCTCGGCTTCACCATTGCCACGCTAACGCCCGACAAAACAAAAAGGCCGGGGTTGCCGGCCTTCTTTTCTTCACGTGCTGCGATGTCGCAGCCGCAACTGCGACTATTGAGCGCTCGGCTTCAGCTTGTCGAGCTTGCCGCGGAACTTGTCACCCAGCGTGGCGCCACCGGCGTTCGCGGAGTTGAAGCCCTGCGCCTCGGCCGCTTCCTTGCTGCGGTTCGCGGCCTTGATCGACAGTCCGATCTTGCGCTCCGCGCCGTCGGCGTGAAGCACCTGGACCTTCACGGCCTGGCCCGGGGTCAGGACCGTGCGCGGATCCTCGACGTGCTCGTCGCTGATCTCGCTCACGTGCACCAGACCCTCGACGCCCTTCTCGAGCTCGACGAACGCGCCGAAGTCGAGAACCTTGAGGACCTTGCCGTCGACGATCTTGCCGGCCGGGTACTCGTACGGGATCTTGTCCCACGGGTCCGGAACCAGCTGCTTGATGCCGAGGCTGATCTTGGGCTTGTCGCCGTCGCCGGTGTCGATGTTGAGCAGAACGGCTTCGACCTCATCACCCTTCTGGAACAGCTCCGAGGGGTGCTTCACGCGCTGGGTCCAGCTCATGTCGCTGATGTGGACGAGGCCGTCGATGCCCTCTTCGATTTCGACGAAGATGCCGAAGTCCGCGATGTTGCGGACGTGGCCCTTGACGACCGTACCCGGCGGGTACTTCTCGGTGAGCTGCTCGTACGGGTTCGGCTCGAGCTGCTTCATGCCGAGCGAGATGCGGTTCTGCTT
>JAFAOG010000326.1 GCA_019237945.1 Deltaproteobacteria bacterium
CGTCGGGGGTCAGCGTCGTCGGCTGCTCGGGCTTGGGCGGCGTGAACGTGATGTGGATCGGCCGCTCGTCGTGCGGCCGGTCGACGTGGGTGAGCGTCGGATCGTCGACGAGCGGGTCGCCCTGGTGCGTGCCGAAGTGCGTGCGGTCGTCGGTGCGCGAGGTGTGGTCGGAGTTGCCGATGATGACGGTGTGGTGCCGAGCGTCGTCGAGCTGGCGGTCGAGATCGGCGCCCGGCTGGCGGTCGTGCATCGAGCCGGGGCCGCTCGGCGTCTCGTTGCCGCCGGTGAGGATCGAGGCCATCCGCAGCGCGTCGTCGTCGTGGAGGCCGGGCGGCGACGGCGGGTGCGAGGCGGAAACGTGGGTCGGCGTGACGATCGGGCGCGGCGTCTGCGCGGGGGCGACCGGCGCGGCGGTTCCCGGAAGCGCGGGCGGCTCGTCGGGGATCGTGATGTCGATCGTGTCCTGGTGATAGCTCGCGGCGACCGGCGAGATGCCGAGCGGGGGCGTTTCGACGTCCGTCGACCACGCGTAGGCGGCAATGCCGATGTGCGCGAGCAGCGAGGCGCCGATGATCACGGCGAGCCGGCGATCGATGCGATCGGCGAGCGTGCCGCGGATCGACGCCGGCAGCTGCGGGCGCGGCTGGAGCGGGGGCCGCGCGATGTCCTGGAACAGGATCGTCACCTCGCCGAGCATCAGGCGGCCGCGGGCGCCGTGGTCGAGCGCGCCGTTCGTGACGCCCGCGAGCCGGGTCTCCATTTTCGGGAGCGGGTGGAGCACGAACCGGCCCTGATCGACGGTGAACAGCGTGTGCTCGTAGGGCATCCCGTCGGTCGGGATCGACAGCGCGCACCTGAGCGATTGCCCCATGGTTACGGGGCCTTGAAACAGCCGTTCTTCGACGAGCTGGCCATGCAGGACGACGCCGATTCGCAGCGATCTCATGCACGCTCCAACGCGCGATCGGACGAACCGATCTAGACGGGCTCCCGCTTAGCGGATATACATCTGTCATTGCGGACGTACCGGCGAACTCACCTCCAGACGCTCGAAGACGAGTCCGTCCACATCTTCCGCGAGCTCGCCGCGGAGCGTGAGCGGCCGTGCCTGCTGTTCTCGGGCGGCAAGGACTCGATCGTCCTTCTGCGCCTCGCCGAGAAGGCGTTCCGGCCGGCGCGGTTTCCGTTTCCGCTGCTGCACGTCGACACCGGGCACAACTTCCCCGAGACGCTCGAGTACCGCGACCGGCGCGTCGCCGAGCTGGGCGAGCGGTTGATCGTCGCGAGCGTGCAGGACTCGATCGACAAGGGGCGCGTGACCGAGGAGACAGGGCCGCGCGCGTCGCGCAACCGGCTTCAGACGACCACGCTGCTCGACGCGATCGAGGAGCACCAGTTCGATGCCGCGATCGGCGGTGCGCGTCGCGATGAAGAACGGGCGCGCGCGAAGGAGCGCATCTTCTCGCACCGCGACGAGTTCGGGCAGTGGGATCCCAAGAACCAGCGACCCGAGCTGTGGTCGCTCTACAACGGTCGCGTGAAGCGCGGCGAGCACCTGCGCGTGTTCCCGCTGTCGAACTGGACCGAGCTCGACGTGTGGGAATACATCCGGCACGAGGAGATTCCGCTGCCGTCGATCTACTTCGCGCACCGCCGCGACGTGTTCGAGCGCGACGGCATGCTGTACGCCGCGAATCCGTTCGTGAAGCTGCTGCCGCACGAGAAGATCCGCAAGGAAGAGGTTCGCTTCCGCACGATCGGCGACATGAGCTGCACCGGCGCCGTGAAGTCGTCGGCGAAGACGCTCGACGAGGTGATCGCGGAGGTCGCGGCGGCGCGGGTCACCGAGCGCGGAGCAACGCGAGCCGACGACAAGTTCACCGAGGCCGCGATGGAAGACCGCAAGCGCGAGGGGTATTTCTAGTGTCGGGTCTCGACGAAGAAGCCGAGCTGCTGCGGTTCTCGACGGCCGGCTCGGTCGACGACGGCAAGTCGACGTTGATCGGCCGCCTGCTCTACGACACGAAGACCGCGTTCGAGGATCAGCTGCAGCACGTCGAGGATGTGTCGCGGCGCCGCGGCGACGAGCGCACGAACCTGGCCCTCTTGACCGACGGGTTGCGCGCCGAGCGCGAGCAGGGCATCACGATCGACGTTGCGTACCGCTACTTCGCGACGAAGCGGCGCAAGTTCATCATCGCTGACACGCCCGGCCACGTGCAGTACACGCGCAACATGGTGACGGGCGCGTCGACGGCGTCGCTGTCGATCATTCTCGTCGATGCGCGGCAGGGGCTCGTCGAGCAGTCGCGCCGGCATGCGTTCATCGCGTCGCTGCTGCGGATCCCGCATCTCGTGTTCGCGGTGAACAAGATGGATCTCGTCGGCTGGGACGAGAAGGTCTTCCGCAAGATCGAGGACGAGTTCCGCGACTTCGCGGCGCGCCTCGACGTCCAGGACATCGCGTTCATTCCGATCAGCGCGCTGACCGGCGCGAACGTCGTCGATCGCAGCGCGGACATGCCCTGGTACCACGGGCCGACGCTGCTCTATCACCTCGAGACGGTGCACATCTCGAGTGACCGCAATCTGATCGACGTGCGGTTCCCGGTCCAGTGGGTGATCCGGCCCCAGAGCGACGAGCACCATGACTATCGCGGGTACGCGGGTCAGGTCGCGGGCGGTGTGCTCCGCGCGGGCGACGAGGTCGTGGCGCTGCCGAGCGGGCTCGCGACGACGATCACGAAGATCGAGCAGCACGGCCGGCCGGTCGATGCGGCGTTCGCGCCGATGAGCGTGACCGTGCACCTCGCCGACGACGTCGACATCAGCCGCGGCGACCTGCTCGCGCGCCCGAACAACCAGCCCAGCGTCGGGCAGGACCTCGACGCGATGATCTGCTGGATGACGGACAAGCCGCTGTCGCCGAAGGGCCGGTACGCGCTCAAGCACACGACGCGGTGGACGCGCGCGATCGTCACCGACGTCCTGTACCGCCTCGACGTCAACACGGGGCACCGCGACGAGGCGGCCGGCAAGCTCGGGCTCAACGATCTCGGCCGCATCCGGCTGCGCACGACGACCCCTGTGATCTACGACGCTTACCGGCGCAACCGCACGACGGGGTCGTTCATCCTCGTCGACGAGACGACGAACAACACCGTCGCCGCCGGCATGCTACTCGCCGAGTAAATTGCGCTAGATTGCGCGCGCATGCTCGAAGGCAAGCGCATCGTCGTGACCGGAGGCTCCGGCTTCATGGGCAGCCATGTCGTCGAGGCATTGCAGCGGCGCGGCGTGCGCGAGATCGTCGTGCCGCGCAAGCGCGACTACGACCTCGTCGATCGCGAGGGGTGTCGCCGGCTGCTCGCCGATGCAAAGCCCGATGTCGTGTTCCACCTGGCCGCGCGCGTCGGCGGGATCGGCGCGAACCGCGAGAACCCGGGGCTGTTCCTGTACGAGAACGCGATGATGGGCGTGCAGCTGATCGAGGAGTGCCGGCTCGCGGGCGTGAAGAAGCTCGTGATCGCGGGGACGATCTGCGCGTATCCCAAGTTCGCGCCGGTGCCGTTTCGCGAGGACGAGCTGTGGAACGGCTATCCCGAGGAGACGAACGCACCGTACGGCGTCGCGAAGAAGCTGCTGCTCGTGCAGGCGCAGGCGTATCGGCAGCAGTACGGCATGAACGCGATCATGCTGTTTCCGGTGAACCTCTACGGCCCGCGCGACAACTTCGATCTGCAGAGCTCGCACGTGATCCCGGCGATGATCCGCAAGTGCATGACGGCGCGCGATCAGGGCGCGGCCGAGGTCAAGCTGTGGGGCGATGGCTCGCCGACGCGCGAGTTCCTCTACGTGGATGACTGCGCGGAGGCGTTCGTGCTCGCGGCCGAGAAGTACGACGATCCGGATCCGGTCAACATCGGCACCGGGCACGAGATCACGATCCGCGATCTCGCGACGCAGATCGCCGAGGCCGTCGGCTACAAGGGCCGCTTCGTGTGGGATGCGTCGCAGCCGAACGGCCAGCCGCGGCGCTGTCTCGATGTCACGCGCGCGCGCGAGCGGTTCGGGTTCGTCGCGAAGACGTCGCTCGCCGAGGGTCTGCGCAAGACCGTCGCGTGGGCCGAGCAGCAGCGCGCGCAGGGGGCACTATGAAGAAGGCACTGATCACCGGCATCACCGGTCAAGACGGCTCGTACCTCGCAGAGCTGCTGCTCGCGAAGGGCTACGAGGTGTACGGCGTGGTGCGGCGCTCGTCGTCGTTCAACACCGAGCGACTCGAGGGCATCTACCAGGATCCGCACGCGTCGGACTATCGGTTGCGGCTCGTGTACGGCGATCTCGACGATGCGTCGGGACTGTCGAACCTCGTCAAGCGGATCCATCCCGACGAGATCTACAACCTCGGTGCGCAGTCGCACGTGCGCGTGTCGTTCGACATGCCGGAGTACACGGCGTCGACGGTCGGCATGGGCACGCTGCGCATGCTCGAGACGATCCGCGAGCTCGGCCGCGAGGTGCGGTTCTACCAGGCGTCGTCGTCGGAGATGTTCGGCTCGGCGGCGCCCCCGCAGAGCGAGCACACGGTGTTCCAGCCGCGCAGCCCGTACGCGTGTGCGAAGGTGTTCGCGCACCAGCTCTGCCAGAACTATCGCGACGCCTACGGCCTGCACATCTCGTGCGGCATCCTTTTCAATCACGAGAGCCCGCGGCGCGGCATCCCGTTCG
>JAFAOG010000327.1 GCA_019237945.1 Deltaproteobacteria bacterium
ACGGACGCTTCGAGACGCTCGCGGGGATGGCGCGCGACCTCGGTGTGCGGTTGATCCGGCGCGGCGCCGTCTGCCGGCAGTTCCCGGGGCTCGTCCCGCACGCGGTTGCCGTTGGCGACGGCCCCTCGCTGGCGGATCACTACCGGCTCGTGCGGCGTCACGTCAGCGCGAAGTGGGCCGGCTACGCGCTCGCACGGCGGGTCGTCGATGCCCCGCTGCGGCTGCGCGACGACGTCGCGGCGTTTCGAACGACGGCCGGCGAGGATCCGCTGCCGCGCGCTCCGGTCGGCGCCTTGAATCGCGACCTCGCGGCGGCGCGCATCCCGGAGCACCCGACGGTGTCGGTGATCCTGCCGACCTACGGCCGCTACAAGTACGTCGCCGAGGTGCTCGACGATCTGCGCGCGCAGACGGTGCGGCCGACGCAGATCCTGATCGCAGACGGCAACCCGCCGGAGGAGCGGCAGCCGGGGCTGTACGAGCGGTATCGAGATCTGCCGATCGAGGTCCTGTGGCACGAGGAGCCGGGCATCTGCTCGGGACGCAACGCGTGTCTGCAGCGCGTCACCGGCGACCACGTGTGGTTCGTCGACGACGACTCGCGGTTCGATCCCGACAACCTCGAGCAGCACCTGCGCGCACTCGCCGCGTACGGTGCCGACGTTTCGGTCGGGCCGGCGACGATGAAAGGCCGGCCGGAGCTCGCCGTCGACCAGCGCGAGGTCGTGTGCAGCTTCATGGATTGCGGCACGACCGTCGTGCGCCGCGCGCTGCTCGACGAGATCGGCGGCTTCGACATGCAGTTCAACGCGCACCTGATGGGCGAGGACAACGACCTCGGCATCCGGTTCATCCGCGCCGGCGGCCTGATGGTCAACAATCCGTTCGCGAAGCGCTTCCACTACCTCGCGCCGGTCGGTGGATCGCGCAGCAAGGGCAGCATCCACGTGTTCCGGCGGTGGTCGCTGCGGCCGCGGCCGGTGCAGTCGATCTACTACCTCGCGCGGCGGCACTTCGAGCGATCGGTCGTGTGGGACGCGATGCTGCAGGGATCGATCACAGTCGGCTGGCGGCGCCGCGATGCCATGCCGCCGTCGCGCGCGTGGAAGGCGCGCACGCTCGCCGAGGAGATCCTCGCGCTGCCTCTGACGGCGGTGCGGTACGCACGCAGTGCACGGATCGGCGCGCGGATGCTCGCGCAGGGTCCAAAGATTCCGGCGCTGGCGAGCGCGTCGGCGGATCAGCGCGGCCGGATGATGCCGAAGTAGTGCGGCCGCGCCCGTTCACCTTGCGTGCTATCGAGCTGAGTGTCGGCTGATTCGCAGTTGGCCATCTTGTTCGCGGTTCGCGCACTCGCAACCGCTCCAGAGTCGCGAATCCGCGACGCACGCAGACTTAGATCGGGGCGGTCTGCCCGAGGCTGCCGATACCCTGCCGCATAACGCTGCCGCCGGCTGCGAGACACCGCGCCGCGACGCTGCGTAACGTGATTGAACGCGCGTTGTGGTGGACAACGTGCTGCTGCTTCGGGGCGCGTTGCTCCGAAGGGCTGGGCAAGCGGAATGGGGGACTGGATTCAGGCGCACTGCGGTGATCGCGGCGAGTTGTCTTGGACGTGCGCGCCGTGATCCGCGCGCGACCCTCGCGATCACCAATCGCACCGCATTGACGCGTGCCACGAATCGAGCACTTCACCCAACGACCTGAGGAGAAGGAGACAAATGGCGACCCGATGGGATGACAACGTAACCGCGCTGCAAGCGGAAACAGGCATGGTCAACGGAGAAGTCGCGATTCTCGCCGGCTATTCCAGCGCAGGAGACGGCGGCGGCGGCCAGCTGTATTTCACGACTCCGGCACCGAGCGCGCGACTCGTCACGAATGCAACGAATGCAACACCGATAGTTGTCACGACTGCCGCAGCGCACGGAATGGCCACGGGTCAGCGCGTGATGGTGGCGGGCGTAAGTGGGAACACGGGCGCGAACGGCACTTGGGTGATCGGAACGACGACCTCCACGACGCTACAGCTGACGGGCTCCGCCGGCACGGGGGCGTACACGAGCGGCGGCGCGCTCGGTGACGGCGGCGGGACAATCCCTAGTGCGTCGACAACCCAAGGCGTCTGGACGCGCATTCCATAACGGCCGTTCCACAAGAAGGGATAGATACACATGACAATCAACGTCAAGGGCTACGGCGCGGTCGGCAACGGCGTCACGGACGACGCGCTCGCAATCAACACCGCCTTGTTGGCGAGCTCAGCTACGGGCCAGGAAGTTTTCTTTCCGCCCGGAACATACCTTTTGGGCGCCACGCTGACCGTCGGTCCGGGTACGCACCTCAAACTCACCGGCAACGCGGCTTCGATCAAGTTCGCATCGAACACGCGCGCTGCCATACAGCTATCGGTGCTTACTGGTACTGGGACCAGTCTCGCGGTCTCGTCGGGCACCGTAACTCTCACTGCTGCGGCGTCAGTGTTCACGGCAGCCCACGTCGGCCGAACACTCGTGATCAACAGCGCGACCAACTCCGCGAACAACGGCATCTTTGTCGTGGCGTCGTACGTTTCCGCAACGCAGATCACATACGCAAACGCGTCGGGCGTGAATGAGACCTCATCCTTTACGTGGTCACTAGCGACCCAAGACATCTCCATCAGAGATCTCGGATTTCAAGGCGACAGTAGCGACGACTATACGGTCAACACTAATCCTGCAATTCTGATCGTCGACAATGTGTCTGATATCGAGGTGTTTCACTGTACGTTCGACCACTGCACGCCCATCATGGCGAATGATTCGTATGTGAGCCGCCGGCTGCAGTTCGTCGGAAACTACGTCCACAATGCACCCAACGGATTGCACCCGCCCAGCGACAGCTCTATCACCGATAGTGATTTCGTCTGTGACAGCATCGTTTCCACGCGCGCGCAAGCGATCTACTCGTACGGGCAGCAGACGAACCTTCTCATCGCCAACTGCAGATTCAAGAACATCGCCGCCGAAACGATCCAGATACGTGCGTCAGCGTCGCGTTACCAGTTGCGTAACGGGTTCAGAATCGTTGGGAATCATTTCGAGACATGTGACAGCTACGCGGTGTGGGTGGGATCCGACGATCACCCTGATATTGGCGAAACCGTCATCAGCAACAACACCTTTCGAAATTGCAATGGCCCGATCCAAGCGCAGGGGAATCGGTCGGTCGTCATCAATGGCAACCACATCGAGTACGACTGGGAGTGGCCGTTCGCACGTTCCGGTAGTGGCTCCGCGATCGTGGTGACCGGTGGCATCGGGTTGTCCGGTCACTACAACACGGCGCGTGGCGCGGTCATCAGCAACAACAAAGTCATGGTCCACCACCCATGGGTCGGAAGGGTCACAGTCAACAGCGTTCCAGCGAATCTGGATACTGTTACCGTTGGCGACTTCACGTACACGTGGAAGACCTCCGCGACCGCGGACGGTGATGTCGCGATCGGTGCGGACACCCGAGCATGTGCTGAGAACCTTCGTACCTCCATCGCTGGACTCGATGGGCGCGCGACGGCTCCGTGCGACGTGCTTCGCTACGTAACTGATGTATTCAACAACTATTACGGAAACGTGTACGGCACGAACGACTCGAACGTAGTGGTCATATCAAGCTTCAACACGTTCACGTTGAGCGCGACCGGCACGGCCCTAACGTTGACCGCAGCCGCTGACTATCGCTCGGCGATTGGTAATGCGATCAACGTCACGACCTGCATCGCGCCACTCATCGAAGGTAACGTCTTGGACGACTGCCCTTCCGGAATCGCGCTGACGCAAAATTATCAGCCAACCATCAGAAATAACGTATTTACATATCAATCTTCGTCGCTGGCACCGTTTGGTTCTACCGGCAACGTCCTGTCGTCATATAGCGGCAATCGCCTCGTTGGCCTGCACGCTCAACAGCAAACTAGACCGTACTACGCGTCGATTTCAGACGGGTTCCCTGTCATCGAGGATCCCTGGATCTTGACTCAGCAGTTTACGACGCCGGCCCTGTTCGGAAGAGCCGGGGTTGTGCCGGTCAGCGACGGCAAGGCGCACACGTACCTTTATTACGGGATGGAGGTGGCCGGGATCGTAGATGCGACGACGAGGCCTTATCGGTGGGATGATGGTGACACCATAAACATCTACTACAGCAGCACCTCGCATCTCTTGACGTTCAAGCGCGTCAGTCCGGGGACTGGCCAATTCAACTCTGCCGATTCATTGATTACAGCGATCAACGCCCTCGGAACGGTGTCCGCGGCGTATGCGCCTTACGAAAACGACCTCGCCGGCTCCAACCCAAAGCTAATGATAAAGGTGTATTTCACCAGCGCAGGGACCGTGGATCCCGCCGGAGCGCTCCTCGGCGTCTACCGTTACAAGAAGCCCAGCGATACGACGACGTATCGCACGGTTCCTCAGCCTCTCCTCAACGGCGTGATTCTCCGAAACCGGACGCCAGGAGTCGATGACGAGAGCGCGCGTTTCCGGGGGGGGGTGTCGCCGATCACGCTGACGTTTGTGCACACACCAATAGCGAACGCCAGTCTGCCAGTGACCGTAACCGGCGTGGACGCCAACAGTCAGGGCTTATCTCCGGTTGTCTACCAGGGCGACATCATTCCGGGGGTTGGGTTCGGTATCACCCACACGGCGCCAGGTGTCGGCCCCTATGGTGGCTTCTTCTGGAGGGTCGGCGCGTAGCGAGTCTCCAGCGACGCGACTACGGAATTCGCGAATTCGCGGCCGAGCTCAAGCGCTCGAGTACCGCCGAGATCGAGTCCGAGAACAGCTCGCCGACCGTGGCGACTGGGCGGAGTAGCTCGCTGATGCGATGCACCGGGACACGCCACACGTGCGAAACCGGCGTCACGCGGACGGAGATTGGCTTCAGAGAGATGCGGCGACAAGGGCGTGAAAGCGGGCGACCGTCATCTTGTTCATGCCACCCGGGCGCTCCGAGTACTGCGTCAAGGGTGGCGAGACACCGGCCATCTCGGACCATAGCCGCATCACCGTTCGCTCGCGAAAGATGAGGTGCAGCCACGGCAAGCGTCGCTGCGCGATCGTGCCGAACATGTGCAGACCAAGCGGTGCCCGCCAGAGAGGACCGAACTTCAGGTACGCGCGTCCCCCCGGGCGGAGTAGGCGATGCAACTCGCGAAGTACGCCGGCGGGGTCGGACACGTGCTCGAAGGTGTCGTGAGAGATCGCGAGGTCGAACGACGAATCCGTGAGCGCGCTTGAATGCTGAACGAAACGGACCGGGAGTCCGTTTTGCCACGGCCCGTTGTGCAGCGGGAGACGACAGCTCGATCTGGAGGTCGCAACCGGTCGAACGAGCTCCACGTGTGGCGAGCACGTACGTGCTCCAGCCGGGACCGCAGCCGAAGTCCAGCACATCTTTGTCGCGAAGGTCGACACCGACGTCCAAACATGCGTCGACCTGTGCGCGCGCCGTCGCGATATGCGTCTCGTCGGAAACGTGCGCTTCTCGTTCGAGACCGCGCGAACGCGCAGGACCGACAATCGTCCGAAGCACCCGGTACTCGAGACGGTCGCTCAGTAGCATCAGACAGAACCTACGCGTAGACGCATCGGGTTCTCAAGTGGAATGCCGTGGCGGAAGGCCGGTCAGCCTCTGTCACGCGACGTCCATCGTGCCACGCGACGGGTGAACGCGGCGCACCGAGCGGTAGATGTCGTCGAATAGGTCCAGCTGGCGCTCGAGCGAGAACTCGGCGACCGCTCGGCGCCGGGCGCCATCGCCGAGTCGGCGGCGGAGTGATTCGTCCGTGGCAACGCGCGCGATTGCGGCGGCCAGCGCATCGACATCGCGCACCGGCACGACGAGCCCTTCGACGCCGTCGCTAATGGCTTCGTGCATGCCGCCTGCGCGCGTCGTCACGATCGGCAAGCCCGACGCCATCGCTTCGAGCACCGCATTGCTGATGCCTTCGGCGACGCTCGACAGCACGAACACGTCGGCCTGTTGCATGCGTGCGAGCACGTCCGTCGATGGCACCGCACCTGCGAGCTCGACGTGATCGCGAAGCCCGAGATCCTCGATCGTGTAGCGCAGCGCGCTTCGCAGCTCGCCATCGCCGAGGATCTGGGCGTGGAACGCGATGCCGCGCCGCGCGACCTGGGCGAGCGCGACGAGCAGGTGCTCGAAGCCCTTCTTCCAGTCGAGCCGACCGGTCGCGAGGAGCCGCACCGGGCCGGGCGTGCGCGGCGTCGAGCGCGGGACGATCGCGCCGGTATCGACGGCGGGTCGATTGACCCAGACGCGCTCGCGACCACCGACGAGCGCGCCGACCGCGCGTGCGATCTCCTCCGAGACGCAGTGCACGGCATCGGCACGCTGCAGCATCGCGACGGCGCGCTCTCGCTCGGGCGCCGGGCGCAACGCGAGCATGTTGATGTCACTGCCGCGGCAGCTGACGACCAGTGGCGCGCCGGCGACCTCCGCGGCGAGGGGGTACATCATCGCGACGTCGAGGAACTCGGCGTGCAGCACATCGGGGGCCCGGTTCGCGAACGCGACGTGGCGCAGGAACGTGCGGGCATCGTGACTCTTCGCCCAGAGCGTGGGCAGCGTGCTCGCGGATCGCACGAGGCCACGGACGAGGCCGGTCGCCGCGGACCACGCCCGGCTCGGGATCCGCAGCGAGTCATCCGCGGGCAATTGCTCGACGTGAAGCGTCGACGGGCGCGGCGCCGGATACAGCGACCAGTCACCGATCTCGCGGACGAGCATCGTGACGTCGTGACCGCGCGCGGCCAGTCCCATCGCTTTGCGATAGATGAACGTCTCGGAGCGCTCGGGAAACCGGCCCGCGACGAGCAGCAGCCGCATCACTGCGGCATCCGGTTGACGACCGCCTTGAGCTTGCCGGCCGCGGTGCGGGGGATCGCGTCGACACGCTCGACGTCGACGTGCATGTCGGTCGTCAGCCGCGCGTGGATGCGGCTCGTGATCTCGCGGACGGTCGCCTCGCCGTAGCTCGCCGACGGAACGACGAGGATCCGCAGCCGGTCGCGCGCCTCCTGGATCACCTGCGCTTCGCGCACGCCCGCGACCTCCGTGAAGATCCCGTGGAAGCGCACGCTGCGGCGGCCGTCGGGACCGACGATGATGTCCTCGAGCCGTCCGACGACGTCGGCCAGGATCGGCATGCCAAGTCCGAGCTCGTCGGGACGCTGGTCCCATGCGGCGACGTCGCCGAGCCGGTAGCGGATGAACAGCTGGTTGCGACGGATGAACGCGGTGGTAATCGTTTCGCCCTGTTCATCGGAGTCGGCCGGGATGATCGTCCCATCGGAGCGGCGCAGCTCGAGAATGCCAGCATCCGGCGACAAGCGCAGCCGACCATCCTCGTGCTCGCACGCGAACAGCGCGTCCTCGACGGTGCCGTACTCCTGGAACACGCGACAGGCGAACGCTTTCTCGATCGTCGTGCGGCCCGACGGCGTCAGCTTCTCGCTGGTCGTAATGATCGCACGCAGCGACGGCGGCGGCGGCAGACCCTGCTCGAGCATGAAGCCCGCGAGCTGCTCCCACGCGTGGGTGTAGCCCGTGCCCCACACGATCCGATGCCTGTTGAGCGGCCGTAGGTAGGCGGCTGCGTTCTGCGGCGACAGGTGGAACGCCGAGAAGTACACCTGACGTTCGACGATGTTGAATCGATGAAACGGGCCGGTCGAGCGCGCGTCGGGGACGACGAGGCGGCCGCTGAACGTCGCGCGGGGCAGCTTGAACGAGACGCCGGCCGGCAAGCAGCTGCGCGCCTCGCGAAGCGCCATTCCGCGGCGGAAATCGGCATTCGTGACGTAGACGCGCACGGGCGTGCCCGTCGAGCCGCTCGTCGGGCACACCGTCGCACCCGCCGCCGGGTGCCCGTCGATACAGAACGCCTCGGGCTCAGCGCGCGCGGCGTCCTTGTCGAGCAGCGGCAGCGAGCGCAGGTCGGCAAGCTCGAAACGATCGATCGCCCCCGCATCGAGGCCGAGGCCGCGCCACGCGCGCTGGTAGTACGGGATGCGCGTCGTCGCGACGGTCAACAGCTCGCGCAGCTGCGCGGTCTGGTACTCGCGCCACTGTTCGGCCGTGTTTCGCATGCGCCCGGCGAAGCCCGCGAGCTCGGCCTGGAAGCCAGGACCGAACCGCCGCCAGTGCCAGCGTGCGCCGAACGCCGAGACCATGGCGTGCTGCAGGACGACCGGCGCGCGGGCGTAGACGCGATCGGCGACGGTCGCCATCAGACGGGCCCTTGCTTCGCGGGCATCGCGGCGAGCGTAGCGCTATTCTCGCTCCGATGTCGGAGCCGTCCGTGACCGTGGTCGTGCCGGTGCGCAACGAGGCGGCGTTCATTGAGGACACGTTGCGGGCGCTGCTCGACCAGGTCGATCCGCCGGCGAGCTACGAGGTGATCGTCGTCGACGGAATGTCCGATGACGGCACGCGCGACGTGATCGCCGGTCTGGCCGCGGAGGATTCGCGGCTGCGGATGCTCGACAACCCCGGGCGCACCGTGCCGCTCGCCTTGAACCTCGGCATCGCGGCGGCTCGCGGCGACGTGTTGATCCGCGTCGACGGCCACACGACGGTCGCGCCGGACTTCGTGCGTTCCAACCTGGCGCTGCTCGACGAGCATCCCGAGGCATGGTCGGTCGGTGGTCCGATCGCGCATCGCGGCCGCGGCGTCGTCGGTCGCGCGATCGCAGCGGCGATGTCGAGCGCGATCGGCGTCGGCGGTGCACGCCATCGCGACGAGAGGTACGAGGGCTACGCCGAAGGAACCGCGTTCCCGGCGTTCCGCCGGTGGGTGTTCGACCGCATCGGCATGTTCGACGAGCACCTCGTCCGCAACCAGGACGACGAGCTGAACTTCCGGATCACGCGCGCCGGCGGGCAGATCTTCATCTCGCCGCGCGTCAAGCACGACTACTTCGTCCGCGAGTCGTACAGGGCGCTGTTCTCGCAGTACATGCAGTACGCCTACTGGAAGGTCGAGGTGATGCGCAAGCACGGCGCCGTGATCGCGCCGCGTCATCTCGTCCCCGGTGCGTTCGTGCTCGCGCTGCCGATCTGCGTCGGCGCGTCGCTGCTGTTGCCGTTACCGTTGTCGCTGGTGCCGATGACACCGCTGGCCGCATACGGCGGTCTGCTGACGTGGCTGGCCGCGCGCGTCTCGATCGACCAGCGTGATCCACGCGTCGGGCTCGGTGCGGCGGCCGCGGCGGCGACGATGCACGTCGCGTACGGCCTGGGCACGCTCGTCGGCGTCATATCGCGGCCTGGCGAACAGACGCGCGTCGAGCGGCTCATGACGCGCCTGACGCGGTGAGCAGCTCGTCGACGCTCGCGAGGTAGTGGCGAAACGAGAAGTGGGGCGCCGCCGCGATGGCGCGCCGGGATTCCGCGAGCCAGCGCGCCGGATCGGCGGCATATCCCACGACCGCATCCGCGAACGCATCGATCGCGTGCGGCGCAAAGGCCGCGCCCGTCTCGAACCGCGCGAGGTACTGCGGGATCGAGCTGACCGCACTCGCGAGCGCGACGACGCCGAACGCCATGCCCTCGCTCAGCACCTTCGGCCAGCCCTCGCTGACCGACGGCAGGACGAGCAGGTGCGCCCGCTCGTACGCGGCGTGGACCTGCGCGGGCGGCATCCAGCCGAGAAACGTCACGTGCTCGGCGACTGCGAGCTCGCGAGCCTGCTGCTCGAACGTCGAGCGCTCCGGGCCGTCGCCGGCGAGCTCGAGCGTGGCTGCGACGCCACGCGCCCGCACGCGCGCGAGGATCTCGATCGCGCGCCCGGCACCCTTGGTCGACACGAGGTTGCCGACGAACAGCAGACGGATCGGAGTATCGAGCCGCTTGCTCTGCGCCGCCCGCCGCCCGCGTTCGAGATCCTCGTCGGAGAGCGACGGGTTGTAGAACGTCTTGATCCACGGCGGCTGCCCGGGCCACGCGCCGTTGACCGTCACCGTTCCGCCGTGGCTCCCGCGCGCCAGCCACCAGCGCTGCAGCCGGTAGCTCGCGCTCTCTGGACCCTGCGGCTGCCAGTTGCCCGCGTACTTGAACCAGCGGTGCTTCGGAGTCTGGCGGCGCGCGAGCAGCAGCATCGCGATCATCGCGATGTTCGCGGGGGCGCGTACGTGCACGACGTCGGCGTCGCGCAGCTCGCGGGCGATCGTTCGTGAGTAGAGCGGGCTCGTCCGCAGTGCATCGAGCTTGCCCATGACGCCGTCGCCTCCGGAGGGCGGCACCGGCACGACCTCGACATTCGGTGCGCGGTACGGCAGCGCGCTTTCCGGCGCGGGCTCGTCGTAGATGCAGGCGACGTGGCGAACGCGCGAGAACCGCGTCGCCAGCTGATCGAGCTCGCGCACCGTCGGCCCCCAGCCGACGAGCTGCCCGTCACGCACGTAGTGAGGCGTATGCGAGATGACGAGCAGCCGCGAAGGCCGCACGGCTCACGACTCTTGCGGCTCGGCCGGCTTCTCGGCGTAGCCGTAGTACGAGTAGTACGAGTACCCGCTGCGGCTGTCAGGCTCGAGGGCGTTGAGGATCACGCCGAAGATCGTGCCGTTGACGTTGTGGATCATCCGCGCCGAACGCTTGAGCTCGTCGCGCAGCGTCTTGCCGGACTTCGCGATCAGGATGACGCCGTCGGTCTGCTTCGACAGCACGACCGCATCGGTGACGATGCCGAGCGGCGGCGAGTCGAGGATCACGCGGTCGAACCGCTTCTCGAGCTCCTCGAGCACGTTCTTGAACCGCTGGGTCATCAGCAGCTCGGCCGGGTTCGGCGGCAGCGGTCCGCACGGCAGCACGTAGAGGTTCGGCACCTCGGTGCTCTTGATGACCTCGTCGTAATCCGACTCGTTGAGGATCAGGTTCGAGAGGCCCGAGTTGCGCGACACGCCGATCGACGCGTGCAGGCGCGGCCGGCGCATGTCGGTGTCGATCATCAGGACGCGCTGGCCGCTCTGCGCCATCGTCGTGCCGAGGTACAGCACGGTCGTCGTCTTGCCCTCGCGCGGGTTCGCGCTCGACACGACGATCGTCTTCAGCTTGCGATCGGCGGCCGAGAACATGATGTTCGTGCGGACCGAGCGGCAGCACTCCGCGACGTTCGACGTCGGGTTGCGATGCACGTAGAGGTCGCGGTTGCCGTCGCTACGCTCCGAGATCTCGCCGACCTCGAGCAGCGGGATCACGCCGAGCAGCGGCGCCGAGGCAGCCTGCGTGGCATCGCCCGTCGACTTGATCGAGCGGTCGAACACGACGATCAGGAAGACGAGGCCGAGGCCGAGCATCAACGACAGCATCAGCGACGCCGCAATGTTCGTCTTTAGGTTCGGGAACACCGGGCGCGACGGCACGAGCGCGGGATCGAGCGGCCGCACGTTCGTGTCGATGTTGCGGTTCATGCGATCGGTCATCTCGCTCGTCGACAGACGCGAACGCAGGATGTTGTAGCGGTCCTCGACGCTCTTCTTCTTACGCAGCAGCTCGTTGTACGCGACGATCTTGGGACCGAGCTCGAGGGCGTCCTTCGTGGCGTGCGCGACCTCGCCCTGCAGCGCAGCCTCGGTGGCGAGCGTCGCCTGGAGCTGCTCCTCGACGCCGGCGACGACGCGCTTCTGCTCGGTCTGCAGCGCCGTGTACAGGTCGTCCATCTTCGCCTTCTGCATCTGGTACTCGGGCGTCTTCGGGCCGAGCTGCTTGTCGATCTCCATGAACTTGTTGCGCTCGGAGTAGTACTGCGCGCGCAGCGAATCGAATGCGGAGTCGGGAGCGTCGCTCATCGCGAGCAGCGGCGACGCGAGGACGTCCTCGGTCGACGCCTTCTTCATGCGATCGAGGCGCGCCGCCAGCTCGAGGCGCTTTGCGTGCGTCTCGTTGAGCTTGAGCGAGTAGGTCGTGATGCCGGACGACACCATGTTCTGCCGCTCCTCGAGCGTCACGGCGAGCAGGTCGTTGTCCTTCTGGAACTGATAGAGGGCCGCCTCGGCCTCGCGGAGCTTTCCTTCGACGGAGTCGAACTCGGTCGCGATCGCGCTCGACGCCTGCTTCGAGTCGGTCGAGATGAGGCCCTTCGAGTAGTCGACGTACGTCGCCACGTGCGCGTTCGCGATCGTCGCGGCGAGCTTTGGATCGTGATCGCGGACGTTGACGTACATGATGCGATCTTGATCGGGATAGCGGATCGCGATCATGTGGCGCACGCGCTGGGTCGCCGCCTCGATCAGATCGTCGAGCTTGCGATCCTTCTGCTCCGCGGGGGTCAGCACGAGGTTGTACAGCTGGTGCGACTCGACGGTCTGCCGGATCAGCGTGTAGCTCGACAGCACCTGTCGCTGCTGCTTGTAGTAGTCGGTCGTGCCGGCCGCCGCGACGCCGGTCAGGATCTCCTGACCCTGACCGAGCAGGTCGGGCAGCTTCGGCTCGATCTGCACCGAAGCCTGCGCCTCGTAGATGCTCGGCTGACGGTTCGTATAGACGACGGCTCCGGCGATCGCGAGCGCCATCAGGGCGAGCACGGCCCAGGCGTACTTGCGGAGCGCATCGAGGTACCGCCGGAGGTCGATCCCCAGCGCAGAATCCTCATCCTCGGCTTGCTCTTGGTTGGCTTCGACGTCCACGGTTTCCTGCACTTAGTGACCGAAGCGGCTGGCGCGTTCACGCCCGCGGGGCTCACCTTGTAACGCGGGCCCGTAGTGGGTTCAAGGCTGTTCGCCGCCGTGGTGTTGGCGCGGACGCTGCGATAGGGTGCACGTCCTGAACGAATGAGAACTCCCCGTCGTCTCAAGTGGTTGTAGATGCGGTGCCTCGTCACAGGTAGTGCCGGCTTCATCGGAAGCTCTCTGGTAGACCGCCTGCTCTCGCAGGGCCATGAGGTGGTCGGCCTCGACAATTTCTCCACCGGCCAGGAACGGTTCCTGGAGCCGGCCCGGCGTAGCTCGCGGTTCGAGCTGGTGCGGGGCGATGTGCTCGATGCCGAGGCTCTCGGCCGCGCGATGTCCGGATGCGAGATGGTCTTTCACCTCGCCGCGAACGCCGACGTGCGGTTCGGCACGGATCACCCGAGCCGCGATCTCGAGCAGAACACGATCGGCACGTTTCGCGTGCTCGATGCGATGCGCAAGCTCGGCGTCAAACGCATCGCGTTCTCGTCGACGGGCTCGGTGTACGGCGAGCCGAAGGTCTTTCCGACACCCGAGGACGCGCCGTTTCCGATCCAGACGTCGCTCTACGCGGCCGCGAAGGTCGCCGGGGAAGGCCTTATCCAGGCGTTCTGCGAGGGCTTCGGCATGCAGGCGTGGATCTTCCGCTTCGTGTCGATCCTCGGCGAGCGCTACTCGCACGGCCACGTGTTCGACTTCTACAAGAGCCTGCGCGCCGATCCGACGCGCCTGCGCATCCTCGGCAACGGCAAGCAGCGCAAGTCGTATCTGTACGTGCAGGATTGCCTCGACGCGATCATGCTCGCGATCGAGCGCGCGAACGACAAGGTCAACATCTTCAACCTCGGCGCGGACGAGTTCTGCGAGGTCAACGACTCGGTCGGCTGGATCTGCGAGGCGCTGTCGATCACGCCCGAGCGCACGTATACCGGCGGCGAGCGCGGATGGGTCGGCGACAGTCCGTTCATCTTCCTCGATACGAAGAAGATCCGATCGCTTGGCTGGGCGCCGAAGCTGACGATTCGCGACGGCATCCTGCGCACGCTGCGTTACCTGCAAGACAGCGCGTGGCTGCTGGAGGCGCGCTCGTGATCGTCTGCGTCCAGGGGCTGTGGCACCTCGGCAGCGTCACGGCGGCGTGTCTCGCGGCGGCCGGCCACGACGTGATCGCCCTCGACCACGATCCGCAGACGATCGCGCAGCTGCGCGAAGGCCGTGCGCCGGTCGCCGAGCCCGGTCTCGACGCGCTGCTTCGCGAGCATGCCGCGCGCCTGCGTTTCACGAGCGATCCGCACGATGCGCGCGACGCGGCGGTCGTGTGGGTCACCTACGACACGCCCGTCGATTCCGACGACCGCGCCGACGTCGAGTTCGTGCTCGCGCAGGTGCAGCGCGTGTTGCCACACGTGTCGCGCGAGGCGGTCGTGCTCGTGTCGTCGCAGCTGCCGGTGGGGAGCTCGCGCCGGATCGAGGCGATGGTGCGCGAGCTGCGAGGCAGCGACTCCGCGATCTCGGTCGCATGCTCGCCGGAAAATTTGCGCCTTGGCAAGGCGATCGAGGTGTTCACGCATCCCGATCGCGTCATCGTCGGCGCGCGCGACGAGAAGGCCCGCACGACGATCGCGGCGCTGCTGGCGCCGATCACGACGAAGATCGAGTGGATGAGCGTCGAGTCCGCCGAGATGACGAAGCACGCGATCAATAGCTTCCTCGCGCTGTCCGTCACGTTCGCGAACGAGCTCGCATCGATCTGCGAGGCCGTCGGCGCGGATGCCAAGCAGGTCGAGCGCGGGCTCAAGACCGAGTCGCGGATCGGACCGCGCGCGTACGTCGCGCCCGGCGGCGCATTCGCCGGCGGCACGCTCGCCCGCGATGTCGCGTTCTTGACCGAGCTCGGAGCTCGGCATCATCTGACGCTGCCACTGCTCGGCGGCGTTCGACCGAGCAACGAGGCGCACAAGCAGTGGGCCGTGCGGCGGATCGCGCAGCGGCTCGGCCGCCTCGATGGCGTCGTGGTTGCCGTGTGGGGCCTGACGTACAAGCCGGGCACCGATACTTTGCGGCGCTCGGCCTCCGTCGAGCTGTGTCGCGAGCTCGCGGCGCGCGGGGCGCGTGTGCGCGCGTGGGATCCCGCGGTGCGCGAGCTGCCCGCCGAGCTTGCGGCGACGATCGAGCTGGCCGGATCGCCGGCGGCGGCGGTCGCGGGTGCATCGGCACTCGTCGTCGCGACGGAGTGGCCCGAGCTCAAGGCGCTCGATCACGCGGCGCTGCTCGCGACGATGGCGCGGCCGCTCATCCTCGACGCGAACCGGTTCCTGTCGACGATCGCCAGCCAGCCCGGCATCGAATACCTCGCCGTCGGAGTCCCCGATCATGCGTGACGCGCTCGCCGGACGGGCCGCGCTGATCGCCGGCGCGAGCCAGGGCCTCGGTCGCGAGATCGCGCTCGCGTTCGCGCGGGCCGGTGCGAGCGTCGCGATCTGTGCGCGCGATGCGTCGGCGCTCGAGGAGACGCGCGCGGCGGTGGCCGAGATCGCCGGATCCGATCGCGTCATCGCGAAGACATGCGACGTGTCGAAGCCCGATGACGTCGATGCCTACGTCCGCGCGGCGATCGCGGCGTTTCCGCACCTCGACATCCTCGTCAACAGCGCCGGCATCTACGGCCCGATGGGCGCGATCGAGGACACCGACTGGACCGCGTGGGTCCGCGCGATCGAGATCGATCTGTTCGGCGCGGTGTTGCTGTCCCGCGCGGTCGTTCCGCATCTCAAGCAGCGCGGCGCGGGAAAGATCGTCCAGCTGTCGGGCGGCGGCGCGACGTCGCCGATGCCGCGGCTCACCGCGTACGCGGCGGCGAAGGCGGCGGTCGTGCGATTCGCGGAGAGCCTCGCGCTCGAGCTCGCGCCGCATGCGATCGACGTCAACTGCATCGCACCGGGCGCGTTGAATACGCGGATGCTCGACGAGGTGCTGAACGCGGGGCCCGATGCGGTCGGCGCGGATTTCTACGCGCGAGCCGTGAAGCAGAAGGAGCAGGGCGGCGCCGGTCTCGAGCGCGGTGCGGCGCTCGCGGTGTTCCTCGCGTCGTCGGCGAGCGACGGCATCACGGGGCGGCTGATCAGCGCCGTGTGGGATCCGTGGGAAGACCTGCCGGCGCGCCGCGAGGAGCTCGCGAAGTCCGACATCTACGCGCTGCGCCGGATCGTGCCCGGCGATCGCGGTCGCACATGGGGAGATCGCAAGTGAACGTCGGGATCATCGGCTGCGGATTGATCGGCAAGAAGCGCGCGGATGCTCTCGGCCGCGGCCGGCTCGTCGCGTGTGTCGATCGCGATCTCTCGCGCGCGAAGCTCGTCGCGGGGCGCACCGACGCGCGGGTCTCGACGGACTGGCGCAGCGTCATCGAAGCGCCCGATGTCGACATCGTCGTGATCGCGACCGCGCACGATACGCTCGCCGAGCTGACGCTCGCGGCCGTGACGGCGGGCAAGCACGTGCTCGTCGAGAAGCCGGCCGCGCGCAGTGCCGCGGAGCTCGAGCCCGTCGCAGCCGAGGTCGCGCGGCGAGGCGCGATCGTTCGCGTCGGCTTCAACCACCGCTATCACCGCGCGTTTCGCAAGGCGCGCGAGATCGTCGATTCCGGCGCGCTCGGGCCGCTGATGTTCGTGCGCGCCCGCTACGGTCATGGCGGACGCATTGGCTACGAGAAGGAGTGGCGGAGCGTCGCGCCGATCTCCGGCGGTGGCGAATTGATCGACCAGGGCATGCACCTGATCGATCTCGCGCGCTGGTTCCTCGGCGACTTCACGCGCGTCTCGGGAACCGCGAAGACGTACTTCTGGAAGACCGACGTCGACGACAACGCGTTCTTGATGCTCGAGACGGCGCAGCAGCAGGTCGCGTGGCTGCACGCGAGCTCGACGGAGTGGAAGAACACGTTCTCGATGGAGATCTACGGCCGCGACGGCAAGCTCCACATCGATGGCCTCGGCGGCAGCTACGGCGTCGAGCGGCTGACCTGGTACCGCATGCTGCCGGAGATGGGACCGCCCGAGACATCGGCGTGGGAGTTCCCGATGGCCGATGACTCGTGGGGGGCCGAGCTCGCGGCGCTTTATGAGGACATCGAGGCGAAGCGCCCTGCGCAGCCGGGGATTCCCGATGCACTCGCGGCGCTTCGCGTCGTCCGCACGATCTACGAGGAGTCGGGCCATGCTCATCACCCGTAGCCCGCTGCGGATCTCGCTCGGCGGCGGCGGCACCGACCTGCCGTCGTACTACGAGGACCACGGTGGATTTCTGATCGCGGCCGCGATCGACAAGTACGTGTGGGTGACGGTCCTACGCCCGTTCGTGCGCGGCATCTTCCTCAAGTACTCGAAGATCGAGCACGTTGAACGCTGGCAGGAGATCGAGCATCCGATCATCCGCGAGGCCTTCGCGATGATGGGGATCGCCGACGCGCAACACGAGATCACGACGCTCGCCGATATCCCGGCGGGCACGGGCCTCGGCTCGTCCGGATCGTTCACGACCGCGCTGCTCAAGGCGCTCTACAGCTTCGAGCGCCGCTTGCTGCTCCCCGGTGACATCGCCCGCCTCGCCTGCGAGCTCGAGATCGATCGCCTGGGCCGACCGATCGGCAAGCAGGATCAGTACATCGCCGCGTTCGGCGGGATCACGTGCTTCGAGTTCGATCGCGACGGTTCGGTCCGCGCCGAGCCGCTCACCTTGAAGCAGAGCACGCTGCACGAGCTCGAAGACAATCTGCTCCTGTTCTTCACCGGCTTCTCGCGCAGCGCGAGCGACATCCTCAAGGATCAGGATCAGCGCACCAAGCAGGTCGATCCCGCGATGCTCGAGGGATTGCACTACGTCAAGGATCTCGGCCGGCGCAGCCGCGATGCACTCGAGCAGGGCAAGCTGTCCGCGTTCGGCGAGCTGATGCACGAGCACTGGGAGCGCAAGCGCAAGCGCTCGTCGGGAATGTCGAACCCGCAGATCGACGAGTGGTACGAGCACGGGCGCGCGGCCGGCGCGATCGGCGGCAAGCTCGTCGGCGCGGGCGGCGGCGGCTTCCTGATGTTCTACGCGCCGCGGCCGGAACGCGTGCGCGAAGCGATGGCGAAGCTCGGGCTCGAAGAGGTGCGCTTCCGCTTCGACTTCGACGGCACGAGGGTCGTGTTCTCGTGACGCTGCCGGTCGCCATCCTCGCGGGCGGGCTCGCGACGCGGCTGCGGCCGATCACGGAGACGATCCCGAAGTCGCTCGTCGAGGTCGCCGGCAAGCCGTTCATCGTGCGCCAGCTCGCACTGCTACGGCGTCACGGCATCTCGCGCGTCGTGCTGTGCGTCGGTCACCTCGCGGAGCAGATCGAAGCGGTGCTCGGCGATGGGCGCGCGCTCGGCCTCGACATCGCGTACTCGCACGACGGTCCGAACCTCGTCGGCACGGGCGGGGCGCTGCGTCAGGCGCTGCCACTGCTCGGCGACCGCTTCCTCGTGCTCTACGGCGACTCGTACCTGACGTGTGACTACGCCGCGGTCTCGCGGACGTTTCTCGCCAGCGAGTCGCTCGGCCTGATGACGGTGTTTCGCAACGACGGGCGCTTCGACGCGAGCAACGTCGCCTACGAAAACGGCCGGATCCTCACGTACGACAAGACGCCGGGCCGCCGCGGCCTGACCCACATCGACTACGGCCTCGGCGCGCTGCGCGCGAAGGCGTTCGACGGCTATCCCTCTGGCGCGCCTCTCGACCTCGCGCGGGTCTATCAGGATCTGCTCGCACGCGGCGAGCTGTTGGGGTACGAGGTCCACGAGCGCTTCTACGAGATCGGCTCCGCGGCCGGGCTCGAGGACACGCGGCGCTACATCACGTCCCAGGAAGAGTCATGAGCTACGCACGCCAGCACCTCGAAGAAGCCAAGCTCGTCATCGACCGTCTCGATCACGAGGCGATCGAGCGCACCGTGTCGGTGCTCGCGGCGGTCCGCGAACGCGGCGGCCGGCTGTTCTTCCTCGGCGTCGGAGGCAGCGCTGCGAACTGCTCGCACGCCGTCAACGACTTCCGCAAGATCGCCGGCTTCGAGGCTTACGCCCCGACCGACAACGTGAGCGAACTCACCGCCCGTACCAACGACGAGAGTTGGGAGTCCGTCTTCGTCAACTGGCTCAAGGGCAGCCGGCTCCGCAAGGAAGACCTGATCTTCGTCCTCTCCGTCGGCGGCGGCGACCTGGACAAGAACATCAGCCCGAACCTCGTCCGGGCCGTGCAGTACGCAAAAGAAGTC
>JAFAOG010000328.1 GCA_019237945.1 Deltaproteobacteria bacterium
CCGCACTACATGGCGCCCGAGCAGGTGCGCGGCAAGGGCATCGACGCCCGCAGCGATGTCTACGCGCTCGGCGCCCTCGCGTATCACCTGGTCTGCGGCCGCCCGCCGTTCTCCGGCGACAACGCGATCGCGATCGGCTTCGCGCACCTCTCGGAGACCCCGCCGACGCCGCTCGAGCTGCGCAAGGACTGCCCGCCGAAGCTCAACGACGCGATCATGACCGCGCTCGCGAAGGAGCCGGCCGCGCGCCCCGCCTCCGCGAAGGCGTTCCTCGACGCCGCCGTCTAACCTGGGGACGCTTTCTCACTTCTCAACCACGGGTTTCGAGGAATCGCGCGCACTTAGGTCCGGGCGCTTTCTCACTTCGACGCCATGCTTCGCTGTCGCAGCGCGGGTGCAGCTCTCGCGGCCTGCCGCGAGGCGGCTTGGCGCTCAGGGCTGGGTTGTGAAGTGAGAAAGCGTCCCCACCTAACCCGGCGAAACTTCGGCGTAGCGTGGGTTGTGAAGTGCGAAAGCGTCCCCGGTTTAGAGGAGGTCGGAGTCGGCGAACAGGTCGTCGTTGTCGTCGGCGTAGCCGATCGTCTGCGGCGCGATGCACGACGCATCGGTCGTGATCTCGTGCGCACCCGCATCGCTGACGCCCGCGGTCCACGTGACGCCGAGCGCCTGCGCGGTGCCCTGCGTCCACACCGACTCCGCCCACGTCGCCATCATCTCGGGGTCGTAGATCGTGAACGGCAGCTCGGTCTGCATCGCGCCGGTGAGGCCGGGCACGTCGAACGCGACGTCCTCCGGACCGTTCCACGCGTCGAGGATCGACGAGAAGATCCATACCGCTTTCGCGGCGGGCGCCGGGACATCGACGCCCTTCGGCCACACGTAGTGCGTGCCCGTCGCGTCGACCGCGCTGAGGTTGCCGCCGTAGCGATACGCCGGCGTGCCGAGGAAGTTCGCGATCCGCGCGCTGCCGATCATCTCGGTGCGCGCCCACGCCGGCGTCATCAGCGAGCGACGCAGCAGTCCGCCGACATCGACCATTCCCGCGCCGAAGATCGCGCAGCCCGCCCCCTCGAGCCGCCGCGCGCGCGACGCACCGTCGTAGTGCGCGTAGGCCCCGGCCGCGACGTACGCGGCGTGGAAGTCATGCAGCCGCTGGCACATCGCGCGGTTGACGACGAACGTGATCCGCACGAGGCGCCCCGACGCGGAGCGCGCGGCGATGTCGGCGGCGGTCTCGGCCGGATCGCCGATGTCGGGCATCGCGTCCATCGCGCCCGGCGTGTCGCGCAGGAGCAGGCCCGCGCCGTTCGTGCCCGCCTGCCAGTCGTTGGAGGCGCCGGTATCGGTCTGGCCCGTCAGAGGGATCGAGAGCTCACCGCAGTCGAGCTCGACGTTGACGTGACCGATCGAGTGCGTGATCGCGGCGTCGCCCGCCTTCACCAGCTGCGATGCGGCGGTGCGGCTCGCGAGCACGCTGCCGAGCAACTTGTTCGGCGAGCTCCAGTCGAGCGCGATCGGCGGCGGGATCGCGTAGAGCGTCAGCCGGCCCGCGGGCGGGTCGCAGGCCTGCGCGCTGGTCGTCAGCGTCGTCGCGGGTGGGTGCGGCTGCTCGGGCGGCGTGGTCGCGCAGGCGAGTAGCAGGCTCGCGGCGAGCGGGGCAAGGCAGGGCAGGGCGCGCATGGCGACGATGTCGCACGCCCACGACATCCCGCACCGCAAATAGAATCCGCCAAGCGGTGGCTAGCGGTGTTGCCAGCGGTAGTGCGCGACGCACCACTCTCGCCCATCGCGATAGCCGAACAGCTCGGCGCACGCGAGGAAGAACACGCGCCAGCGCTGGAACGGGGCCTTGCCGACGAGCGGCTCGAGCTCGCGCCGGTTCGCCATGAGGTTGGCGTACCAGGCCTCGCTCGTCTTCTCGTAGTGCGTGCCGTCGAGCTGCCACTCGGCCGCGATCCGCAGGTCGTCCTGGAAGCTGCGCAGCAGCGCGACGCTCGGCATCAGCCCGCCTGTGAAGAACTCGCGCGCCATCCAGTCGCTCGCGCCGTTGTCCTCGAACGGATACGCGTGGACGCGGTGCGCGAACACGTGAACGAACAGCGCGCCGCCCGGGGCGAGCCAGCGTGCGATCTTGCCGAGCAGCGCGTCGTAGTTGCGCATGTGCTCGAACATCTCGATCGACACGACGCGATCGAACAAGCCCGGCGGCAGCTCGAGCGACCGCACATCCGCCGTGCGCACCTCGAGGTTGGCGGGCGCGCGCGCCTCGATGAATGCGCGCTGGGTGCGCGAGTTCGACACGGCCGTGATCCGCGCATTCGGATAGCGGCGCGCCGCCCACAGCGAGAACGAGCCCCAGCCGCACCCGAGATCGAGGATGCGCTGGCCGTCGGCGAGCTGGGCCCGCTCGGCATAGAGCTCGAGCATCGCGGCCTCGGCGGCGCCGAGCGTGGTGACGTCGGTCGGCCAGTAGCACGACGAGTACTTGAGGTGCGGGCCGAGCACGCGCTCGAAGAACGCGGCCGGCACCTCGTAGTGCTGCTCGTTCGCGGCGGCGGTCTCGATCGCGACGTCGCTCGCGCGCAGCGATTCGACGAACGCACGCGGGTCGCGGCGGCGCTCTTCGCGCAGGCGCAGGGCACACACCGCGCGGATGCCGGCGCGCAGGACGGGCTCGGGCACCAGGCCCGAATTCACCAGGCGTTCGATCATGGGGGCGTCATGATCGACGCCATATCGCGCTCGAGCGTTACGCGAATGTGCTCGATCGTCGCGCCGCGCAGCCGCTGCTTGGTCGCCTTGTAGGCGGCGTTCGGAAGCGCGCCGAGCCGAGTGGCCTCCGCCTTCGCGCGCGCCTGCAGCTCGCCGGCGGGGACGACCTCGTCGAGGTAGCCGGCGCGCAGCGCGGTATCGGGCGTGTAGATCGTCGCGAGCAGCGTCGCGCGGTGCAGCTCGGTCTTGACCAGCCGGTCGCGCGCGAGCTCCATGGCAAGGTCGGGCACGGGCAGGCCGATCTGCACCTCGTTGAGGCCGATCTTGAACGCGCCGGCCGCACCGATCCGGACGTCGCCCGTCAGCACGACGAGCGCACCGCCCGCGAGCGCATGCCCGGTGCACGCGATGACGAGCGGCAGCGGCGTCTCGTAGAGGCGCATCAGCAGCTCGGAGCCGCGCTTGAGCAGCGCCGTCGCGTTCGCGGGTCCGCTCATCATCACGCGCAGGTCGAAGCCGGCGCAGAATCGTTCCTCGCGCCCGGTCAGCACGATCGCCTTCGCCTCGCCCTCGGCGCGGGTGAGCGCCGCGAGCAAGCCGTCGATCATCTCCACCGACAGCGCATTCGCCTTGCCGTCATCCATGCGGATGATCGCGACTCCGTCTTCGAGCGTGTACACGGACGGAACGTATCAGCAAACGCTGGCACTGCGCGTGAGCATCGCGTGAATGCCGGGACGTGCCTCGACGGTGAGTGACATCACGAGACGCATGATGCAGCTACTCGCGGCCGGCTTCGCCGGCATGTACACCGCAGCGTGGGGCGCCTACAAGGACGCCCCGTTCGAGCGATTCAGCCGGGCCAGCTTCTGGCGCAGTCTCGCGTTCAGCCTCGCGATCGCGCTGGCGCTCGCTTTCTCGGGCCGGCTCACCGGGCTGCACGCCGTCGAAGCGTTCTTCCTGGTGATGGGCCTCGAGCGGCTCGCGATCGAGATCTACAAGCCGTGCTTCCGGCGTGAAGACCAGTCGAAATACCTCATCCCGCAGGACTTCTCGTTCTTCGGCGTCCACGTCGGCGGGCGCAAGCGGCTGTGGCTCGCCGGCGGCGCGATGATCGCGCTCGTCTCATGGCTCGTCACGCGCCCGCTGCCGATCACCGGCTACGCCGCACACCTCGGCGTCGCGTGCGCGGTCGGCCTGTTCATCGCGTGCGGCGGCGCCGCGAAGGACGCGCCGTGGGAAGGCTTCGACGTCCTCAAATTCCCGCGCTCGATCTGGGTGCTCGCCCTCGCATCGCCGCTTCTTGCCGCTCTCGGCCCGCGCCCGATCGGCTTGCTCGTGTTCATGTACGGTGGCGTGGAGCGGATGCTCGTCGAGGGCTACAAGACCTACTTCACGACGAAGCCGCCCGGGAAGTTCCGCCGCGACCTGCCGGTGATCGATCATCGGTTCCTCGCGTGGCGCCCGGTGCTGCGCGCGATGGCGGTGGCGATCGTGACGACCGTCGCCGCGTGGTACGTCGCGGCCGCCGCATGAGGTTCGCCAAGAGTGCCGTCACGAGCGTGTTCACGACGTCGCTCGACTTCGCGCTGCTCGCCGGCCTCGTCGAGCTCGCGCACGTCAACTACGTGCTCGCGACGTTCCTCGGCACCGTGCTCGGCGCATCGACGAACTTCCTGATCAACCGTCGCTGGGCATTCCAGGCGACCGCGGGCCACGCCGGCCATCAGGCGCTTCGCTACCTCGTCGTCCAGATCGGTTCCGCCGCGCTGCACACGTCGGGCGTCTACGCGCTGACGCACTTCGCGGGCGCGCCGTACCTCGTGTCGAAGGTGATCGTCGCGATCGCGGCGTACCTCGTGTGGAACTACCCGATGTGCCGCTACTACGTGTTTCAGCTGCCGATCGTGACGACGAACAAGTAGCGGAACGAGGCCGACGTGTGGCCGGTGTACAGGATCACGTGCCCGCTTTGCCCGTAGGGCGCCACGGTCGCCGTCGCGTTCGCATTGAACGTGCACTGGTTGGTGGTCGTGATCGCCTGCGTGACGTCGAACGTCTGACCGGTCGCGATGGCAGGCAGGCTCGTGTCGATCTTCTGCGCGACGTCGCGCTGGGCCTCGCCCACCGAGGACTGGTTGAACGTCGCATCGTTGACGTTGCAACAGTCGAAGTGCGTACCGTCCCAGCCGCTGCACACGCCGATCGTCGAATTCGCATTCCACGAGCCGACCGTGAAGCTCGTCGCGACGTACGTCCTTTGCCACGACGTCGGCGCGTACAACGAGG
>JAFAOG010000122.1 GCA_019237945.1 Deltaproteobacteria bacterium
CCCGAGCTCTCCGAGGCCGCATGTCTAATCGTGGCCGTTCGCCGGCCAGGTTGTTTGGCGGTCCTCGGAGAGGCGGGAGACGTGTTCTTTGAAGCGGTCGCGCGCATGGTCAGAACGGCGCCTCCTCAAGAGCAGGTACACCAGTCAAGTTGTCGCGGGGCTTGAGCTTGCGGATCAGGCGCATCTCTTCGTCGAGCGCCTGATTCGGTGACGTCACCCGCACCGCGACCTCGACGCGGTGGCGCGGGTACGTGAGCCCTGGATCGTGGCCTTCACCGTACTGACCACGCCAGAACCCTTTCCACCGCCGCCACGTCTGGAAGTGACGCGTCAGCGTGTCGTACAGCTGCGTCGTCGACGAGCCGACGTAGACGATTTCACGGCTCGTCGTGTCGCGGATGACGTAGACCCCGGCCTTGCCGCGCAGCGCACGTACCCATTCGGGGTACGGCTCGTTCGCTGCGCCGACGGGGCGATACAGGAACCCACCGTTGCGGGCGACCATCGTCGTCGAGGGGACTGTTTCCCAGCCGCGCATGATCGGAGCCGGATCGATTCGCCCCGACGGCCCGCCAAGCCAGATCTCGAAGTGGAGATGCTTGAGATGCTCCTTGTCGAGCGGGCTCGCGCCGATCGTGCCGATCGGTTGACCGGCGCGCACCGTGTCCCCTGGCTTCACGCTCAGGCGCTCCATGTGCGTGTAGAACGTCGCGAGCTCGCCGCGCACGTGGTCGATGACGACCGCGTGGCCCTGCGGCGTCACCGCCGCGGACCGCACCACTCCGTCGGCCGCCGCGAGCGCCGAGATTCCATCCGGCATGACGAACACCTTCGATGCGTTCGGTGTTCCAGCCTTGAATGGGTCCGAGGACGCGCGCGGATACATGATGTCGACGCCGCCGTGGCGCGGATAGCCGGCTCGCGGCGAGTCGAAGCCATCCGAGATCGCAGGTGCACGATCGTTCCAGCGCGGGACGGGCCACACCCAACGGCCGGGCAGCGCGCCGGCGAACACCGCACCGCGACGAGAGGACCGACGCGCCAGCGCGTACGCGAGCGCACCTCCGCCGACGATCCAGGGCCAGCCCCGCATCACGACTCCGCGCTCTCGTGGCGACGGCCGCGCGTCAGGAAGTACAGCCCGACCGCACCGATGGCGCCGTAGAGGAACGGCTTGCCGACGCCGGCGAGCAGGCCCTTGCCCGCCTCGTTGACGACCTTGCCCGCTGCGTGCGCGACGTCGGCAACGAAGTCTGCGCTCTTCTCCGCGGCAGCGCCGATCGTCTGTGGCAGATGCGCGAGGCTCGTCTCGAGCGAAGCGATCGCGAGATCGGCCTTGCTCGGTGCCTCGTCGGCGACGGCGACGTGGACCGCGGTCTGCTGCAGCACGCGCCAGAATTCGTTGTTCTTCGCGTACGCGTCGTCCGGTTTGCTCGCGCGCGCGATCTTGTCGACGTCCGCGACGGCCGCCTTCCAGCGAGCGTCGATCGCGTCGCGTTCGGCGATGTGCTTCACGCGTCCGAGCTGCGTCGTCCAGTACTCGGCGAGCGCGATGACGTCAGCGTTCGTCGAGCGCGGAATGAGCTTGTCGCCGCCGCTGTACCCAGCCGGTTGCGCGAGTGTGTCGGCGCCGCGCTTCTCGCGGAGGTAGCCGAGCTGTGCGTTGAACAGATCGTCGAACGTCTTCACGTTCTCGAACTTCTTGAATGGGCCGTCGCCCGTTGGACCCGCGTTGCGGGGGCGCTCGCCGATCTGAGCGATCAACGCGTCCCACACCGCCGATACGGGCGGCGCGACCATCATGTCGTCGAGAAAGACCGCGACAACCTCGAGCGTCCTCCAGAACGAACGGCCGCCGGGGTACGTCGAGCGTGCGCCAGTGAGCGCATCCGTCTCCATGGCGTCGAGCTCGACGCGCCAGCGCCGGAGCACACCCGGCGTGCCGTGGGCGCGGATCGCCGGATCGAACAGCGCGGCGATGATGATCACGTCGCTGCCGGTGGTACGCGGCCAGCGCGCGCCCCTGTCGAGCTCGATCGCGCCTCGGGTCTCGTACGCACGCATGCGCACGGCCGCATAGCCTTCGATCCAACTGTGAATGTGTTCCGACATCGCGCCTCCAGAAAATGAGTCGATCGGGGGCCGGGGTCGCGCGAGCGACGCGACACGGCCCTGGTTTGGGGTATCTGCTTCGTGCCTTCTGCTACTGCGCTACTGCTGCGACTCGATCACTTGCCGCGGGATCACGATGGCGAACGGTCCGCACACGTCGCTACCCGTGTTCGGATCGGCCTGCACCGCGGGCCCCGGCTGATACGCGGGTTGCGACCCGCCGAGCATCGACGACGCCTTCTGCGCGGGCTGTCCCACGCCTCGGTACGCCGGCGTTCCACCGAACCACGATCCGAGCCAGCCATCGTTCTCGGGGCTCGGCCGACCACGTCCAATGTAATTGGGCGTCGTCATGTCGTTACCCGAGCAGCTTGGTGATGATGTTGCCGAGCGTGCGGACCTGCTCGTCCTTCTTCGCGTACTGCGCCAGCGCGCCCTGGTACAGGATGAGGTTGCCCACATCCGTACCCGCGTCCGACGTCGATACCGGTGCCGCGGGGAGCGGCATCAGCGCGGCGAAGATCTGCGCGACCAGGTCGACCAGCTGTCCAGCCGTGACCTTCCCGAGCAACGACGCAGCCGGGCTCGGCGGCGGCGTCGCGTAGATGATCTGCGGCTGCATCGGCGCCGTGAAGACGCGTGCAGGCTGACCGATCACCGGACGCACCGGCGCCGAAGGCCGCCAGCCACCGCCCTGAATCACCGGACCACCGCCGGTGCGGTTGTCGTTGATCGCGTTGCGAGTGTCCACGTAGATGATGTCCGACTCTTCCATGCTCTCTCTGCCTTTCTCGAGCCGCGCGTTGTCGCTCGCGCGACCCCGACCCCCGATCGAATGCGCTACTCGCCGGTGGCGAGTGCCAGTCGCGCCTGCGCTCGCTCGAGCGCGGATTCGAGCGCGCCGGGCGGCAGCGCCTCGGCGTTGTTCGACGGCTTCTTCGCGACCTGCGTCGCCGGCGCGCCGGTCTTCTTGTCGCGCTCGTCGATCACCATCAGTGCGAGCTGACTGCCAGCCGCGGACATCATGCCCGCGCCGATGCTGCGCACCGTCGTCGCGTCGCCCTTCCATGCGAGCCCTGCACCGACCGCACCGAGCGCCGTCGCGATTGTCTTTGGCGCCCAGCCCTCGTGTGCGAGGAACGATCCCGCGAGCGCGGTACCGGCTGCACCACCGGCCGTGTACGCGAGGCGCTTCAGCGGCGTCTCCTCCTCGGGCTTCGCGCCGCGGGGGCGCGGCACACTCGGCGCGCGAGGCGCCGCGTTGCGGTAGCCGTGATGATGCGTTCGCTTGAGCTTCTTCTTGTTCTTCTTCGCCATGACCGTCTCCGTGCCGCTACGCGGCCATTTGGGTGAACAGAGCGCCGCTATTGCGACGACGCGGGAACCGCCGGATCACGACCGTCTGCACTCGCTCGTGATCCGCGCCGGGCAAATGCACGACGCGCGGGAACATCCGCAGCGGCGCGAACAACGCCTCGCTGTCGATGCCCTCGTCGATCTCGATCGCCGAGAACAGGATCGCGAGCGTCGTGAGCACGTCATCCATCTCGATGTCGACGCGGCGCCCGGTGAGCCACGCCTGCGCGTACCCGCGCACGCGCTCGATCGCGTCGAGCTCCTCGTCGTAGTCGCGCGCGAGCTGGCGCGCGATGTCGAGCGACCAGTCGATCACCTCCCGGAAGCGCTCCAGTAGCGGCCCCCACAAGCGCGGATGGTCGATCGTTCCGCGCTGGGCCTTGTCCTTGCCGATCTTCGTCACACTCGTCTCCTGACTCCGGGCAATACCCGGCCATGCTCGCGTCCACCGCGAGCGTTCCTTGGTCCGCATCGCGCACCACGCGCGCGCGGAAGATCTGCTTTGACTACTTCTTCTGCAGCGACGCGAACGTCGTGAGCCTCGGAGGATGCGCGAACACGCCGAGCGTCAGCCCCTCGTTGTTGAGCTCCTCCTCGACGAGGCCCACGAGGTCATCGCCGATGCCCATAGACCCGAGCTTCGCGCGCAGTGCCGTCGCACCGAGGTCGAGTCCGACATGGCCGGCGACACTTGCGAGTGCCGACACCCAAGGCGTCGGCTCGAGCCGCAGCCCACCGATCTCGAGCGCGAGGTTGCGCTGCGTGCGCGCGAGGACTTCATCGAGGACCTCGGCCACCGCGTGCGCGACGGTGCGAACCATCGAAATGGCGCGGGGCCCATACCGGTGCGCCGCGAACTCCGCGAGCGCGAACATCCAGCCCATCGCCTCGACCTCCGACGGAGCCGGCACGACACCTTCGTTGACGAGCCGCATCACCGCGTTGCGCCCCTTGCGCACGCGTGACGGACCGTTACGTACGGGTGACGTGCCGGCTCCCTTCGCCGCCAGATCGGCCGACCACTCGATCGCGTCGCGTGCGTCCACGGCCACAGGCCCGGGCGCGACCAGCGCAAGCCCACAGCTCATGCAGTTCCGCGGCACGCGCGGATCGAGGACGACCGGCGCACCGCTCTCCACGGGGAACGTGTGCGCGCCGAGGTCCGTCTCGATCGTGGCGAGCTGGCGAACGGGTTCGGGATCGATCATCTCGGCGGCGGCGATGTAGAGCGCCGAGCGCTCGACGCAGTTCGGATCCGGGGCGGGAACGCGCAGCCGCTGAGCCGGCTCGCACGCGTCGACCTTGGGCCCATCGTCTGGGTCGCCGTCGTCATCGCGCTGCGGCAGGCTGCGGATCCACGCCGCGAGCGCGCCGGTCCCACAGACCATGTGCTGCTCGGCGATCGCGCGGATCGCGGGGTCATTCGCCTTCACGCGGTCCGCCATCTCCTGGGTGATCGTCCCGAGGCAGCTCAGGTCGTTGACGGGCAGGGCGATCACGCCGCACCTCCCGCCTTGCCGCCAAGCAGCGCACGGATCTTCGCGACAGCATCGGGAACGGACAGTGCGCTAAGGTCAGCGAGCCACGTGCGCATCTCGGTCGGGCTGAGCTCGGCGGCGAGCTGGCGAGCAAGCGCGGCCTCCTCGGGCTTCAGCGAAGACTGGATCGCGAGGAAGTGCGCCATCTGCTGCGGGCCCAGTGGCGGCAGCGCAGTCTCCTCGATCGCGATCTCCTCCTGTTCGACATCGTCGTCGCCGTCATCATCGGCGTTCACGACAGGCGCGGCGGGCTTCGCCTCTGCCTTCGGCTTCGCCTTGCGCCAGTCCAGCACGCCATCGAGCTTCGGGAGGCCCTTGCTCGCGATTCCCGATACAACGATCGGGACGATCTGCGCGATCAACGTGTTGATGAGCTCGAACCCCGGCGAACTCGAGGCGGCCGGCGCATCGAGCTCCTCCTCGTCGTCCACCTCGTCGGCCTCGGCAAGCGCGCGCGGCTCGCGACGCGGAAGACCTGCACCGTCGGCGGCGCGCAGCAGCTCGGCCGCCGCGGACATCATCTCGGGGAACTTCTCGATCACCGAACGCGCGAGCTCCGTGTTCATGCGCATCGCCTCGCGGATCGTGTCGTCGCTCGTTGCGGCCGGAACCGCCACGGCGGTCGCGGCGGTACGCGGGGGCCGCGTCACCTGCACGTAGGCGGGCGGCACCGCCTCGACGCAGCGGCCATCGTCGTTGACCGGATCGAGCCGGTACTTGCCGGCGGTGACGACGGCGTCGCGCAGTTCGTCGATCGTTGCTTCGATCGAGACGACCAGCGGACCGCCGTCCTCGCCGTACACCAGCTCCGGGGCGCCGCGCGGCTTCATACGGCGCACGCGCCAACCGGTCACGTTCGCCGGAACCTCGAATGCTTCGCCGTTTGCGTTGAATGCCAGCTCGCTCATGATCTCGTTGTCCTTCGTTTGGGTAGTGAAGGGACCGATCCTCGAGATCCGAGCCGCGAGGCGCTGACCACCGGCGCGACCACCGCGCCCGTTCGATCGGTCCCTTCATAAGGAGATGCTCCTGAGAAGGACACGCCGACTCACTTTCTTCGGGCCGAGCGATCTCGCCGCGCGCCTAGTTGCGAGTGTCTTTCTCGCCGCGCTGCCGCATCGCTGCGAACACACGCTCGGGTTACGCACCAACAATGACCGCGCGCAGCCCGAAACTACGCCCCGGAATGTCTCCGGACTTGGCGCGAGGATTCGCGCCAGAAAGAAAGATGTCCGTCGAGAACCGGGATCCGGGACGTCCGGATATGCCGGTTCAGATGGGGGACGCGATCTTTTTCGCCGCGCGAATTCGCTCCGCACGCGGCGCGATCTGCGGAATCCATAGAAGTGACAGCACGCCGCCCCATCCCGGCTCGGGAATCAGCATGGCGTGCTCGAAGATCTCGGCACGGTCTTCGACGCGAGCGCAGTCGGGGAACCACGATCGCGCGAGTCCGGCGCGCACGTGCGTGTCGATCACGCTGGTTCCGAACCATTCGCGTGCGATCGACGTCGCAGGAATGCACATTTCGCGCGCGACCAACCTCGGAAACGACCGACTACCACGCGCCCACCGGACGGATCCCTGCTCGGAGTAGACAACCGCGCATGCCTGCGTCGACAACTCGACGAAACGCATCGCCGCCATCACCGGTGATACGGGGAAATCGCGCACGATCGTGTGTACGGCATCGAGATCGACGCGGCGCACGTCGCAGTACGGCCGCACCCACGCCGCAGGAGCGAGCACTTCGGTCGAAAACACATCGGCCTCGCGCTCGTCCTGCTTCGTCCGCCCACTACACGCGGCGTCGATCCACCTATTCACATCACCGTCCGCTTCGATGAGGTGACCGCACGCCTTGTGTCCGATCGCGTGCGCAATCGTGAAGCAACGCCGGCCTTTCAAGACGATCTGATCGCAGACGCGGATCCGCGCACGCCCGCCGATCATCGTGATGCGCTCGGTCGCACCAACAAGACCTCCATCGACAATGTCGACGTCGAGCGCCTTGGCGATGCGGATCGCATCGATCTCGTGAGGACCGGTCGCGCCGCTCAGCGTCAGCGCCTTTCGCGCCTCCGCCCGAATCCACCCGTACCGGCCCTCCGCCATGGCTCACTCCGCGTGTTCGAGCAGCGCTTCGGCGTCTTCGAGTGCGCTGCGCAGGTCGTCGTCCGTCATCTCTTCGCACTCGCGGTGTGCGAACTGCATCTCGGGATGCTGGATCCAAAGAGCAGACAGGCGCTCGATCACCTCCGAGCGCGTCAGCTTGCGAATCGCGTCACGGATCGCGCCGCTAACGACATTCGACGGCCGCTTCGCCAAATCCGCCCGGCGCATCTCGGCGATGCGCTCGTGGCCAAACCGCACGAGTGCGGCTGCACGACGCTGGATGTCCGGCGTCGTTGGCATTGTCTTCGCCTTCGCGATCGCCACGTCCTGCGCGATCTGCATGAAGGCCTCCAGGTCTCGTTCGTTCTTGCTCAACATGATGTTGGTCCTTTCTGGTTAGGCGATCGCGCGCCGGATGAAGTCCTGATACTTGTCGTCGATGTTGGCCGCGAGCTCGACAAGCCGCGCGTAGGCGGCGTCGTAGGCGCGCGACTTGAGCTTCGCGAGTCCCATCACCTGGCGCTTCGTGAGCGCGCCGAAGCGATACGCTTCGATGATCGCGAGCACTTCACGGTCATCCCTTGCAGCGAGCTTCAACTGGTGCAGCGCGAGCGCCCATGCCGTTCGCGGCTCCACCGGCTCGCCGGTAACCGTGATCGCGGGATCGGTGCTGCGAGCGAGCGCATCCTCGGTCTCTTCGAGCAGCCCGTCGACGTTCTGACCACTGTCGTCCAGCGAGAGGTGCCTGAACCTCTTCGAGTGCTTCAGCTCCGATGTGATGTCACTCGACACGACGCCAAACAGATGGCCGCCGAGGTTCACCCGATCCGGATCCCACTTCCTGGTGCCATCGAGCGTCTTGACGATCGCGGTCTGCAGTCGATCATCCGGGCCGAGCTGATCGCGCCACGGCGTTTTGCGCTCGACCTGCGCGATCAGCGCGATGGTCTGCTTGATCACCCTCTCCATCACCTGCTGCGTCAGCTGCGTGTCGAAATCAGTGCGCCGCAGAATGTAGTTGGGGGCCTGCGGCGAAGTCGTGTTGCTCTTCATGTCCGTCCTTTCTTGCGGCGAACATAGGGCTGCAGTCTGACACCTGGCGGAATGTTCAGTGATCGCAACACACTCGGAGGACAAGGCGATTTGGCGGCTTCTACGCGGAAGCTCGCGGGCCTTCCTAGCGTTTGCCTTCCAGCTCTTCGATGCGTTGCGTGATCGCGACTGTTGGGATGTCGAGGTTGAACAACACGAAGATCTGTCGAACGATCTTTTCAACAAGTGGCTGCCACGCGGAGCGGAGGTCGAGCACGGACGTCGCGCCCTTGATCGAGATCACGTCCTCGGCGGTCCTACGATCGTCGCGCATGACGCGTCGAAAGCTATCGAACGTGCCGAGTCGCTGGCCGCGAACACCGACGAGCCGGAACTCGTAATCGATCCGCCCAGCTTCGAGCTCCTGATAGAGACGCTGTGCGAACCAAATCCCGAGGACGACGAAGTAGATAACCTGCTCGAACGGCAGCACGAGCTCGCTCGTCGGCTTCAGATAGTGGAGCATCCGCGCGTACATGAATGCGCCGGTTTCATGTAGCTCCCAGATCTCCTGGTATTCGCCGATAGCCAGCGTGCCTTCGATCGCCCCCGGCCGATTCTGGATCGAGGTGACGTTGTCCTCCGAGCAACTTGGCAACGTCCAGCCGGCGCCCTGGACTTGCGCCCGCTGCACGATCTTTCGCAGCGACGGCTGATCCATGTCCTTGCCGACGATCAGGTCTGGCAGGAGCACCATTTCGAAGCAGCCAAAGCCGGGACCCTCTTTGGACCACAGCAGGGCGCGAGACGTCAGCGCGTTGCTCCACATCGCGAGGTCGCGCGCGAAGCGCTCGCTCGAGGCTGCGGCCTTGGGTGGGCTGCCTTCGATGATTCGGCGGATATCCGTCAGCAATGCATCGCTTGTCTTGGTGATCGCGAGGCGGACGAGCGCCTGCATGTCATCGGCCGTGCGGATCACCTCGCTCGTGGCGGCAGAAGTCCGGACGATCAGGTTTCCCTCGTAGAAGGCGCGCTTCTTCTTTCCACTGGGGCTCACCTTCTCGGGGCCGTCTTTCACACAGATGACCGGCGTCGCTTCGAATTCCTGGACACGGATCGCGACGACGCGCTTGCCGCCGATTTCCGGTCTCTCGACGCGCAGCGAGACCGGCGGCTGGAAATAGGTTGAGACGTAGTCGCAGATCTTCGTCGGGTCGTAGCTCGCGGATTGCTCGTCAGTCACTCCATCCACGCGCGCCTTGCCGTCATCTCCCTCCGCGACACCGACCAGGATTGTGCCGCCGTCCCGCACGTTCGCCATCGCGACGATGTCCTCGGTGAGCTCCACACGTGCGTTGTCGTCCCACGCCATCGCCGCCTTGAAGTCGACGTGCATCGTCTCGCCTTGCTCGATGAGTCGCTGCCACTCGTTCATGGTTCAGGTTGTATCGCGACGCCCCAACACTTCCGGGTTGCGCGCGTGCCGCACGCCGCGGCAGGGCAGGCGATTCCGTTCCGATGACGTTCTGTGTCACGCTTGCGACTCATGCCCGTCTGCGTGCGTCCATGACCGAGAAGAAGCCGAACGTTCTGACCGCGACGTCGATCGTGGGTAACTGGCGACTCGCCGCGCCCCTCGGACAGGGCGGCCAAGGCGAGGTGTGGTCCGTGAAGCCAGCTAAGACGAAGCGCGCACCGCTCCGCGCGCTGAAGGCGTGTATCACCGAGGATGCCCAGGCCCGCGATCACTTTGTGCGGGAGGTCACCACGCTCAGGAAGTGAGACTCGCCTCGCGTGCTGCGTGTCGTCGATGCCGATACGACATGGAAGCAGCACGTTGCTGGAGCGCCGGAGTTTGCGTTCTACGTGGCGGAGAAGTGCAAAGGGTCGCTGGAGAAGTACAAGGCAGAGCTCGGCGACGTGCGGCGGCGGCTCGAGATCTTTCGGCAAGCGTGCGAAGGCGTGGCGTACCTGCACTCGCTGCCGGATCCTGTGTTTCACCGCGACATCAAGCCCGACAACTTTCTGATCACCGAAGAGCATCACAGCATCGTCCTCGCCGACTTCGGGATCGCGCGCGCGAAGTCCGATCCGACGCTCACGCAGGTATTCGAGGTCGTCGGAACGCCCTACTACCGCGCACCGGAGACACATCACGGTCAGGCGGGCACGGTCGAGGCGGACATCTACGGGCTCGGCCGCGTTCTCGAGTGGCTGCTCACGGGCGACGTCTCCACGGACATGGGGACCCGCAGCGTGCCGCGCGGGCTCGAGCTCGATGACGCTGCGTGCGATGCCTTCGATCGCATCATCACGAAGGCGACGCACATGAAGCCGGCGCAGCGCTACGCCTCCGTGCAAGCGCTGCTCGATCAACTGCCCGACCTCGTGATCGCGTTGCGAGAGAAGCCCAAGGCCGCGCCGACAATCCAGGATACGAGCGCGGCGACGGTGCTGCCAGCGGCGCTCGCGCTCGCGCGCGCGGGCGACCGGCTAGGGTGGCGCCAGCTCGAGAATCTGCTGCGACGCGACTACGCGAAGCGCACGACGGAGTGGCGCGCGGAGCACGAACGCGGCTGGCGCGATCGCGACAAGCAGCTCGCCTTCGACGTGACCGACGCGTTGCTCGACAAGGTGATGGGGCGCGTCGTCTTTGCGCTCGCCGGTGTGTTCTCGAACGATGCGGCGTTCACGGACCAACGTCGGACGATCTCCGAGCTCGTCTCGATTCAGGACTGGAATCGGTCGGGGATACCGGCGCTCACTCGCGCGCCCTACACGGTGGGGTACGTATTTCACTACTGCCATGGTGCGTTGTGCATGGCGTATGACCAGCCGAAGCTCGCGCTGCAGCTGGGCAACGCGGAGATCTTGAACCCCGACACGTTGAAGCCCGCGCCGGTGTGCAAGAACCACGACCTCAAAGGCTGGCCGCGGCTTTTCGGTCCGAACTACACCTGGTCGTTCGAGTACCTCAAGCGCGCCTGGGAACGCTTTCCCGTGCTGCAAGAGCTCTTCGCGCTGCGCACGGACTTCGAGGAAGGTCTCGCCGCCTACTCGATGCTCATGTGCCTCGACGAGCTCGCAGCGGATGCGGCCACGGCGACGCCAGCGACCTGGGAGAAGGGGGAAGGCTTTCGCCTCGACTTCCCGCCGATGTTCATGGCGATGGACAACGAGATCGTCGTCCGCGCAGATCGCCGCGTGTTCGGCGACCGCGAACTCGTGGCCGAGGTCGCGCTGCGGCGCGGCGCGAAGGTTGACGTCATGAAGAAGCTCTGGCCGAACCGGCAGAACCTGTTTGGGAAGTTCTACCTCGACGTCTTCGATCGGTTTGGGTACGTCGACCTCCGGCTCGGCGAGCTCGCGTAACGAGGATCTCGTCGGCATCCACGGCGAAGCTGCGTTGTGGAAGAGTTCGACCATGTCGCGTTCGAAGCGCCTTGCTGACGGCGGCTCCTCGCTGGCCGACGTGCGCGCTGCGACCGCAAACACCGCCCGCCGCATCCAGGTCCCCGTCTCATGAGGCGCGGCGTGGTGCACGCCGCCTTCCCCAGGGGGCACGTTTCGGGAGGTTGGGTTTCCCGCAGAACCTTCGCTCTGTGCACAGACCCCGCCGCCGTTGCGCGCGATTCACGCGTCGGAGCCCGGTTTCAGCTGGCACGAAAAGTGACTAGAGCGGAGGGATGCGGTGGCTACCCTTACTCCTGTTCGTGGCGGCGTGTGAAGGTCCGACGGGTCCGGCGGGGACGACCGGGACAACGACGTTGGTATCCACCAGCGCGGAGCCCGCGGGCGCGAACTGCGCTGACGGCGGCGCGAAGATCGAAGCCGGCGTCGACTCCAACGGCAACGGCGTCCTCGATGCGTCCGAGGTGACGTCGACGTCGTACGTCTGCAATGGACCCGGGACGACGTCGCTTGTCGCCACGAGCGTCGAGCCGCCCGGGGTGAACTGTCCGTGGGGCGGCACGAAGCTCGAGGAAGGCGTCGACGCGAACAACAACGGCGTGCTCGATGCAAACGAGGTCAACGCGGCGGCCACGCAGTACGTGTGCGCGTTCGGCCCGCCAGGGGCGCTGTCTCCGAGCACCGGCATCGTCGCGGCGGTGAAGGCGGCCGGTGTCACGACGTCGACGACGGATCCGATCGCGGTGCGCTTCACACTCAAGGATGACCGCGGATATCCGATCGACATCGCCGGCGTGTACTCGGTCAATGGACCGATCCAGCCGCGCCTCGGCCTCGCGCATTTCAAGACGGACAGCGCGGGCAACGTGCTGCCGTTGATCGTCTATTCGAAGTCCGGCTCGCCCGCCCAGCCGACGATGTACAACCCGCTGACGACGTCCGGCGCCGGCACGCTCGTCGAGAACGGCCTCGGCGCGGGTGATTACACGTACACGTTCCCGAGCTCGACGACGACGAACGGGCCTGTCGCGGTCGCCTATGACACGAGTGCGCTCGACGACACGCACGTCGTGTGGATCCAGGCGTCGCGGCAGACCGATCTCGTGTTCACGACGAACGCGAACACGTTCTACGCGTCGAACGCGCCGTACTACTTCGTGCCGAGCGGCAACGGGACGCCGGGCACGCGCGAGATCGCGGCCCAGAGCGGCTGCAACAACTGCCACAACAAGTTCAAGGCGGAGACTGTCTCGTCGGCGCAATTCCATGGCGGTGGGCGCGTCGACGCGCGCATGTGCAACATGTGCCACAACCCGGGGCGCACGGTGAATCCGGCCGCCGACTCGGCGAGCTTCGTCCACCGCATCCACAACAGCGAGCAGGTCGCGACCGCGAACCTGTTCCACAACATCACGATCACGTACCCGCAGGACACGCGAAACTGCAACGCGTGCCACGCGGGCGCCGCGCAGGGCAACCAGGCGCTGACGCATCCGACGCAGATCGCGTGTCAGGGCTGCCACGATTACGTCTCGTTCGCGAACGCGGCGCCGACGACGTGCGGCGTCAGCGGGACGCTCGCGCGGGACAGCGACGGCAAACCGCTTCCGTGCAACCACTTCGCAGGTGCGCAGGCGGAGTGCGCGTCGTGTCACGGCCCGAGCGGCGCGTTCCCCGAGACGAAGTACCACACGCCGGTCGCGTCGCCGGATCCGAACAACCTGCTCAACGGCGGCACGAATCCGAACACGAACGCGTCGTTCGTCGCGGCGACCGGATTCATCCCGGCCGGCGCGGATGCGATCACGTATGACCTCAAGAGCGTCGATGCAGTCGCCGATGCGAACAACATCAAGCGCCCGCAGGTCACGTTCAAGCTCCGGCGCAACGGCACGGACGTCGTGTTCCAGGCGTACGCGGCGGGCTCGGTCACCGAGCTGATGCCGGGCTATGTCGGCTCGCCGAGCGCGTACTTCGCATTCGCGATGCCGCAGGACGGCAACACGGCGCCCTCGGACTTCAATGCATCGGTCAGCGGCTACATCAAGAACATCTGGAACGGCAGCGCGACGGGCGCGGGCGCGGGCACGCTCGTCGGGCCCGACATGGCGGGCTACTACAAGCTGACGCTGACGAACGTGCAGATTCCGCCGGCGGCCACGATGCTCACCGGCGGCATCGGCTACACGTATTCGCTCTCGGGGACGCCTCCGCTCGTCCAGACGAACGTCGTCAACTATCCGTACGACACGACGACGAAGCAAGGCGGTCTCAGCGTGCCCGCGCCGAACGTGTGGAAGGTCGCAACGGGCTACACGGGGCGGCGGCAGATCGTCGACACGGCGAAGTGCAACGCATGTCACGGGTCGCTCGGCGTCACGCCGACGTTCCACGCCGGCCAGCGCAACGACGGACCGACGTGCTCGTTCTGCCACAACCCGAACCGGACGAGTGCGGGCTGGGCGGCCGGGTCGAAGTACTTCATCCACGCGATCCACGGCGCTCGCCAGCGCACGGTACCGTATACGTGGCACGCGGAGTCGGCGGGCGTCGGGTTCGACGAGGTCGAGTTCCCAGGCACGCTGAACAGCTGCTCGACGTGCCACGTCGCCGGCTCCTTCGACTTCACGAATCCGTCGAACCTCGCCGCATTCGGATCCGAGCTGCTGTCGACGGTCGCGACGGGCAAGTACGACTCGAATCCGCAGACCAACTCGACGTACTTCACGGTGTCCCCGTACGTCGTCTCCGACGGTGTGACCGACTACGGCGCGGGCTTCGCGTACAACGCGATGACGAACACGACGACTCAGGCCGCGGGGACAACACTCGTGACCTCGGCGATGACCGGCGCGTGCTCCGCGTGTCACGACTCGAGCGCGGACATCGATCACATGCGCCAGAACGGCGGTCTGTTCTACGCGCCGCGGTCGACCGCGCTGGCACCGACGGCACCGCCGGAGCAGTGCCTGATCTGTCACGGGCCTGGCCGCACTGCCGCGATCGGCATCGTTCACCAGCATTGACGCCGTGCGCTGGCTCGTCGTCATAGCCCTGCTCGCCAGCTGCGCCGAGGAACGTGATCGCATGACGTACTCCAGCACCGTCCATCCCGCCGGCTGGCTAGATCCCGCGAGCGACGCGTTTCACGGCAAGGACCTCGCGCGCCGCGGATGGAGCTTTGCGACGTGCCAGCGCTGTCACGGCGACGACTTCGCGGGCAAGCCGGGTGCGCCATCGTGTTTGACGTGTCATGCGAAGGGCCCGACGAGCTGCGATACGTGTCATGCGCTACCTCCGCCGACCGGAGCTCACGATGCGCATCGCACGCAGGGACTTGCGTGCGGCGAGTGTCACGTCGTCCCGGCGACGTGGGATTCCCCGGGCCACTTACTCGACGCGGACGGCACGCCGCTGACCGGCCGGGCACGCGTGACGTTCGGCGCGCTCGCCAACCGCGACGTCACGCCGCCTCGACGTACCGCGCCCGCGACGTGGGATTCCACCGCCGGCACGTGCGCGAACGTCTACTGCCACGGTGGTGTGCTCGCGGATCCGGCGGCGACGCACGCGCAGCCTTCGTGGACAGGCGGCCCTTCGCAGGTCGCGTGTGGCGGCTGCCACGGCAATCCGCCGGCGTCGCACGCGCAGCGCGAGTGCGCGATGTGTCATCCGAACGCGGGCGCGGCCACGCCGCGTCATATCGACGGTGTCATCGACATCGGCGACGGCTCGGGTGTGTGCACGGGCTGCCATGGCGATGCGAGCTCGCCCGCGCCCCCACGCGGGCTTCACGGCGAGACCGATCGCAGCACGCTCGCGGTCGGCGCGCACCGCGCGCACCTCGCGGGCGGAGTCCTGCGCGGTCCGATCGCATGCACCGAGTGTCATGTGGTGCCGCAGAATGTCACCGATCCGGGGCACCTCGACAGCGCGCTTCCGGCCGAGGTTCGATTCGGTGCGCTCGCGACGTCCGATAGCGCAACGGCCACGTGGGATCGCACGCGGGCGACCTGCACGAACGTGTATTGCCACGGCGGTGGTGTATCGCTCGCGGCCGATACCGCGTCGGGCAAGAACCAGGTGCCGGTGTGGACTGCGGACGCGGCGTCGAGCGCGTATTGCGGCGCGTGTCATGGGCTACCGCCCGGCGACGCGTCGCACACGCCGGCGATGAAGCTGACGGACTGCGCGACGTGTCATCCGGGGACGGTCGGGCCGTTCGGCAACATCCTCGTCGGCAACGGGAAGCACATCAATGGAAGCGTGGATCTTCAATAACCCGCTGCTGTTCGTCGCCATCGTGTGCGCTGCGCTGTCGGCGTTGCTCGTGCTGTGGTTTCTGCTCCGGCGGCCGGCGCTGTCGAACGCGACGAAGATCGTGCTGCTGCTCGCGATCGGTATCTTGCCAATCGCGACGGCGACGACCGGCAACGTCGCCGGCTTCGAGGCGACGAAGTCGCGCCGGTTCTGCGGCTCGTGCCACGTGATGAGGCCGTACGCGCTCGATTCCGCGGATCCGAAGTCGACGACGCTCGCATCGCGTCACGCGCGCAACGCCTTGTTCGGCGACGAGAACTGCTATGCGTGCCACGCCGACTACGGAATGTTCGGGACGATCGTGACGAAGGCCGGCGGCATGCGGCACGTCTACGAGTACGTCTTCCACTATCACGATATGCCCCTCGAGGAGGCGCGCAAGAAGATCCACATCCGGCATCCGTTCCAGAACGCGACATGCATGCACTGCCACTCGACGGAGGGCCCGAGCTGGAATGCCGTCAAGGAGCACCAGAGCCTGCTCGATCGCGTGCGCGGCGGCGAGGTGAGCTGCGCCAGCGCCGGGTGTCATGGACCGGCGCACCCGTTCTCCAAGCCGGCGGTGGTGCCATGAAGGCACTGCGCTGGTCCGCGTTGCTCACGCTGGTCGGGCTCGTATTCATGGTCTGGTCGATCATCGTCCCGACGCCGATGCCGGTG
>JAFAOG010000127.1 GCA_019237945.1 Deltaproteobacteria bacterium
GAGCTTGGACTTCGCATCGAGCGCGGCGACGACTGTTACGTCGGTTGGGTTGGCAAGGATGTGGCCCACTACTCGTGGGTGCAGCATCGCGGCATTCATCCAATCACGTCCGCGGGAACGTCAGTGGAGATCGCCCCTGCGACCTTCTGGATTTACAACTGCCACACGGCCCATGCACACCGCGGAAGGCGTCTTTACCCGCGAACGCTTCAACGCATCGCGAACGAGAGCTTTGCCGCGGGAGCGACCGAGGGCTGGATCTACACGAGCGCCGACAACGTCGCGTCGCAGCACGGGGTGTTCCGTGCCGGCTTTCAAGTCGTGGACACACTGCGTGCACTCCGAGTCGGTCAGCACTATCGAGCGTTGAACCGGGATGACGCGATGAACGCCGCGTGAAGGCGTGCGCGACTGACACATCCGCGCAGTTGCGCGCGCCACGAGTTGGCGAGCGGTCGCCGATCTCGGCTGATTGCGGCTGCCGCGCACGCGCGCATGAGTTTCGAATTCGAGGCTCATCCGCTAGTTGGAACCTGTAGCGAGCGGGTACGCACATAGGGAGTGTCCGCACGCGTGGCCGCGTCTTTGCAAACCTTGCGGCCCATGCTGGAGAACGCCGGTGCGGACACTGACCGCGCCCCCGAGCCAACTGCATCGTCGGCCGTCCACTTTCGCCCGTTTGATCTGAAGGACAAGGAAGAAGCGATCAACCTTCTGAGTATCGGGCGGCCCGACGGATATCGAGCCCTAAAGGCGCGGCTGTTCGATTGGCAGTTCCTCGCGAACCCACACCAAGATGGACGCCCTCCGTTTGTCGTCGGAGAGCTCGACGGCCGTATCGTTGCGCTCAACGGTTTCATGCCGGCGCGCGTGCGCTATCACGGAAAGCCAGTTGAGGCGTGTTGGAGCTGCGACACGTACGTGTCAGGCGAGCATCGCGGCAAAGGCATTGGAAAGCAGCTCATCGCGCAGGTGACCAAGTCCGCGCCGCTGATGCTCGGTTACGGGATCAGCGACATGAGTGACCCGATCTTCGAAAAGTTTCAGTGGACTAAACACTCCGACATCGAGCTGGTGTTCTGCCACCTCGCTGAAACAGGCCTCCGCGGCAAGATAAAGAACGCGGTCTCGCGGGTCGCGGCACTTCGCAGCGTGCGGCTTCACGGCGCTGACTACGACGTCATCGAAACGGCGTCTCCCGAGTTCGTGTCCCAGGTCGATGAGTTGTGGGCTCGCAGCGCCGACGGTTACTTATCCACCGTCGCGCGTGACGGCGCATACGTCCGCTGGAAGTACTTCGAGCACCCTTTCTATCGATACACCGCGTACGCGATGCGGTCGGGGGCGGATCTGAAGGCGACGCTAATCGTTCGTCACGATCCAGTTGAGGCGGTCATCGTCGACTATGTCGGACCAGCGAGCGACGAGGATGCAATCGCAAGCCTCGCAGTGGAAGTCGCCCGCGACGCAGCCGACCGCGACACGACGCGAATCAAGTGCGAATCGACGCATAAGCCTCTCATCAGCGCGCTCAAGCGCGTCGGCTTTATCGGCTCGCCCTATGCTTCACGATTCCGAGTTCGAGACAACAGCGAAGACGTCGATGCACTGGCTGGATGGCTACTTATGCCTGGCGACAGCGACGGCGATCTTCTCGTTTCGACGACGCTCGAAACCGAGGCCCGCGTCGCGGGCAGTTCGGAGGTCGCATGAACAAGCGGCTTATCTTTGCGAACGTCCTCGACAAGGTCGGTGCGACGGGCGCCCTACTCGGTCTGCGCCGCATCGCCCAGCCACGATGGCTGCCAGTAGTCACGTTCCATCGTGTTCTCGATCCAACGAGATACAGCCCGTACCTGTTCGACGATGGCGTTGTCGATGCTGCACCGGACGAATTCGAACGCCATGTGCGCACGATCAGCCGGCACTTCACTCCGGTTGGCGTAGATGAAGTCGTTGCCGCCATGGACGGCGTTCCTCTTCCGAAGAACCCGATCCTCGTAACGTTCGACGACGGCTACAAGGACAACCTTGAGGTCGCGCTGCCGATTCTGAAGCGCCACAACGTGAAGGCGGTGTTCTTCATCGCGACCCACTACCTGTCGCAACGACGAATGTTCTGGTGGGATCGCATCAATTACATTCTGAAGCGATCGTCGCGGAAGCAGATCCACGTCTCTTATCCGTCCGAGTCCGACCTGTCTCTAGCGACCGACGCGGATCGCGCGGCCACGATTCGCGCGATGCTACGCATCGTCAAGACACACGTCGGACTGGACCTCGAGCGCTTTCTCCAAGAGCTGGCCGCAGCTGCGGAGGTACCTTGGGACGATCACCTTGATCGAAGTCTGGCAGAGGAAGCATTGATGACCTGGGACCAGGTCCGCGAGCTCCGCGATGCCGGAATGGATATCCAGTCCCACACGCGTACGCACCGCGTTCTTCAAACGCTCGACGCAACGCAGCTACGCGACGAGCTCCGTGGTTCCCGAGACGACCTCGAACGAGAGATGAACGCGCCGATTACGGCTATCTCATATCCCGTTGGTCACCGCCTACAGGAACGCGAGGATGTTCGGCAGGCCCTCCGCGACGCGGGTTACAAGCTCGGGTTCACGAATGCGACAGGAACGCACCGTATCAAGCCCGACGGCGATCCGTACGACGTTAGTCGTATCGGACTCGACTTCGGGACGCCCGATTCGCTGTTTCGCGCGATGCTTGCGGCGCCTGCGCTGTTCGGTTAATCGGACTCTCAGGCCGTGGGGCTGTGAAGCGCACAGCTGACGCGCTCGCGCACGGATCTACCGAATGGAAGCGACTGGCAACGGTTGCTTAGACGACGAGAGCCAGGCAGGACAATTGCTTACTCATCGCGCATGGCGCGACACCTGACTCTGCTCGCAACGATCTTGGCCACGGGCTGTGCGACCACAGGCGGCAACGGGAATGACAACGGCAGCGGTGCCGGTGCATGCCCGCCGATGACCAACGGTGCGAGTACACTCGCGGGTGCGGCTGCCGCGGGATATGTCGACGGAGATCGCTGCACGGCACTGTTCCACAACCCAGTGAACGTCACGCTCGGACCCGACGGTCGCGTCTACGTCGCTGACTTCGACAACGGCAAGATCCGCGCGGTCAGCGCCGATGGTACGGCTGAGACGATCATTTCAGCACAGAACTTCTCGCGACCGTTTGCCCTAACCTTCGGGGGAAGCGCCCTTTACGTCGCGACGGATAATGATCCGAGCAACCAGCACGGAATCATGTCGGGAACGATCTGGAGGGTCGACGTGCAAAGCAAGCAAGCGACACCGCTGGCCCAGGACATCGGCCGCCCACGCGGACTGTTTGTGCTGAAGGATGGCCGATTGGCCGCTACCGACTACGAGAACCACGTTGTCGAACTGATCGACACCGCCACCGGGGCCGTGACGAACCTCGCCGGCGCGTTTGGCCAGAAGGGCTATGCAGATGGTGCTGCGGCAACCGCACGGTTCTCGGCACCGTATGGAATCGTGCAGCGCTCAGACGGCAAGCTCGTGATTGCTGACTGGGACAACCAGCGCCTGAGGATCGTTGGGCTTGATGGCTCCGTATCGACGCTCGCAGGGAGCACGGCCGGGTTCGTTGACGGCGCAATGAGCGGCGCGAAGTTCAACCACCCACAGGCGCTCGCGATTGATGCCGCCGACGACATCTTCCTCACCGACCTCGATAACTTCCGTATCCGGAAGATCAGCGGCTCGACGATAACAACGGTGGCCGGTGATGGGATGCCGGGTTTTGCAGACGACGATGACCCGCTGGGAGCGGAATTCAGTGGGCTCGAAGGCTTGGCCGCGACCAGCGACGGCAAGACGCTCTACGTCGCCGACGGGACGCGAGGCGAAGACGTGCCCAGCAACCGGGTCCGTATCGTGAAATTGGCGCAATAGCGCCGGTCCCGCCTGGCCGCCCGGTGGAGCCGAGGGCGTGACGAGCACCATGCGAGGAAAATCGCATCGCTAAGAGCTCGAGACCGCGATCGCAGGCCCAGCGCTGCCCCCCAAGGACGCTCGGCGTCGGCGTCACGCAACGACGCGTTCGCGCTACATCGTGTCGGCGCATAGGGAAGCGGATCGTCGACAACGAGAGCGCGTGGACTTCGTTCTAGTGGACCGTACCAGCGAAGGTCATGCGGTCGAATTCCTCATCGCTGCCGGACACGAAGAAGCGAGCGCTCCAGCTGTCATCTTCAACGAGGGCGAGCACGGTCTTAGGCGCGCCCTTCGGCTTCCGCTTCTTTTCTGCCTTCGCTTGGAACGCGCGAAAATGATAATGCTCGAACATCCGCATGTACTCTGTCGAGTAGACGTCGGCGAGCGCAGTATTCCCACGAAACACGACGCTGTTCGAGTCATTGATGCACGTCGAGTTATGGGAGAAGTTTGCCGAACCCATGACGATCGTCGGGTTGCTGCTGAACGCGTTAGCAATGATCAATTTCGCGTGGATGTGACGCCGGCGTGGCGCCAGCTCTCCTTTCCTTCGAGCAACTCGCCCTGGAAGTCGTGCAATGGGCTGGGCATCGTCACGGCAATTCCGATCGACGTGGATGGATCGTTTTCGATGACGCGGACCTCCTGGTCGTTCTTGCCAAGGCTGGCTTCCTTGTCCAACAGCGAGAAGCGAAGCATCCTGTTTGCCGGCTTCGCTGCCAAGGCCTTGAGGATGATGGGAGAAAGCGTGAACGGAGCGCAGAGAAGTACCGACGTTGGGTTTAGCTCTCTCGAGCTTCTCCATTGGGTTACGCGCCATCCAGCGCCGGAAACGCCGGGTCGCAATCGACAGACCGCTCGGACTGCCTACGTCCACTACCAAGCGCGTCCGAGGAACACGGCTCCGCCCTACCCGCTTGGCGCCGCTCGACTCCGCGAGCCGACATGCACGTCGTTCGCGAGATGCTTACTACGACTCTACCGACGTCGGGACGCACAGGTCAATCCGTAGGGCTGCTGCAAAATACAGCAGCGTCGTAGAACCACGCGCTGGCGCCCGACGCTATCTTGACGTCGGGAGGGGGCAATGTGGAAATCCGCGCGCGTGTACTCAGCAGTCTTCGGTACGGCGGGTCTCTTGGTAGTAGAGATTGTTGGCGGCGTCTACGCGTATAGGCACGTCGATAACCAGCGCTGGGCGTTCATGATCGCGGGCATCGGGATCGGTGGCTTCTTTCTACTTGATTGGCTGCTCCGACCGAAAGTGGGTCCTGCCGTCGGCCGAGTGCGAGCGCTCTTATCGACGTGGGCGTGCATCCCATTTCTCGGTGCTCTCGGAGCGTCGATGTGGATGCACTACCAGCAACGCGACGTAGCCATGCAGGATATTGCTTCGGTAGCTGATGAGGCCGAGCGTCGCCTTTGTCCCACGACGTGCAACTGGAGATCATTAGGCGCGGAGGATGTTGAACGCGTCGTGGATGCGATGGTCAAGGCGCGTTACCCGGAAGACGCCGCAAAGCCACCGTCAACCGACAGCTCGACAGCGCTCGAGAGGGACCACTTTCACGAGCTCGCACGAGTCGTTGCAACGGACGTTCTGCGCGTGGCGAGCGACGGCATCGCGATTCGCGAGCTGACCGGCTTGCGCCCCGATCTCGAACGAGCATTGCATGCCGAACGGCTAGGCGCGGTGATTCGCAGGGACGTCATTCGCCGCGCGCGCAACGATACGTTCGCCGGGTTTGTGTTGGCGCTCGCCGTGCAAAGCCTATTCGTGATGTGGATCCCGACGCTCCTATGTCTCAAGATCCACAGCGCGTTCCGTCGGCTCGGCATCCGCTGTGTTGAGCGGGATAGCCGCAGGGCCGCGAGGGACTTCCGCGGCTCCGTAGACCTGCGCGACGTAAGGATCCTTGGCGAGGATCACTCGTTCTTCCTCCCACGTCTGTTCTTCGGGGCGCTACTCGTCCTCGGCACCAATTACGTCTTCGCACCTTACGGCCTTCGAGCGTCGTACATCATGTCTCTGGTGGACGCGCATGCGCCGCCCGGCCATACGTCGTACACGCTCTGGTCGACGAGTTTCTCGTCGGCTCCGGTCATCGTCGTGGGGTTCGTCGGCTTCTTGGTTTACGCACTCATCACCGCGACACAAAAGTTTCTACAAGACGACCTTGACGATCAGGGCGTACTTTCGTTGCTCGTACGCGGCCTTGTTGTGATCCTGCTCAGCTTTGCCCTGTCCTCTTCGCCGATTGACGGGACTATCTCCCGACTGTTTGTCTTCATCGCCGGCGTGTTTCCGGTACGCGCGCTCGAAGCGATCTCGAAGCGCGTGAATGTATCGATCGATCCCGAGTTTGAAGCCGAGACCTCGAAGAGCTTCGAGGGGCTTCCGAGCTTGGACCCGGTCAAGGTATTCGCCTTACGCTCAGCGGGAATACAGTCAAGCTATGATCTTGCCGCGATCCAGATCGAAGACATTGCTTCGCTCGTACGGATCGATCCGCGGCTGCTAGGAAGAGCGGTCGATCGCGCGATCCTCATCGAGGCGGTGGGCCTCGAGCTTGCGAAGAAGCTCGAGCGATTCGCCATCACGGCCGCCACTGAGCTCGTCGCGCTCAACGCTGAAGGCTTGCCCGATGCAGTAGCGAACGCGTTCAACGAAGGCGATGCCGCGGTCAAGGATCCAGCCGTCCGTCGAGCAGCTGTGCGTCTCGCCGGTGATCCGCGTGTCGAAAAGGTTAAGGCGTGGCTCGACGAATCGCGTGGAAACGTAACCCGATGACAATCGCCCGGCGTGGGTACCGACGAGGACGTGGCGTGGGATCTCGTAAGCAGAGCGGCCTTCCACGCGGGCGAAGCAGTTCAGGTCTGGAGGCGGCTTGACAATAGCGAGGACAAGAATGTTTCAACGTCTCGTCGTAGTTCTTCTCCTGTTCGTCGCCAGCGTGAGCCCTGTTGTGGCCGCGCCAGGCGACCAAGGACCGGCGTCAGATCCCGCCACGTACGTCAGTGACAAATTCAAGGTCGTGGCCAGACGGCTCGTGGAGCAGATCGCGACCACGGCGCTCAATAGCGCATGCGGGGATAACAAACCTGTCTGCCAGCTGGTCGTCGGGCGCGTCGGGGCGGCGTTTGTCGCGGCCGTCGAGAAAGACTCGACTGCGGTTAAGGATGCCCTTCTGGGCTTCTTCACAGACAGCGCCATCCTCGGGAGCTTCGAGCTCGCTGTTGGCGATGTGGTCGAGCAGGCTCAGCCATCCGAGGTGCGCAGTGCGCTTGTACCGCTGACGCTGTGCATCGGTGCGTACCTGACGCAGAAGAGGCCGCCCACCGCATGTGCGATGAAGGAAGCGAGGAAGGTTCTAACGGCGGCTCTGCATATCGATCAAAGCAAGGCGTGCGCAGACAACGACTGTCTGCACGTACAGACCCTTGCCACCGATATCGAAGCAGGACGCATTCCCGACGCAGCGACCGTTCTTTATGTGCTTGAGGCGCTCGCATCACAAGTTGGTCGAGAAGACGTCCGCGTTTACATTGGCGAGCTCAACCGGTTCATCTCGGACGGGCCTGGAATTGAGGGCGGCATGTTCGAGGCAGTGGCCGACTTCCTGCGGAAGCCAGACCCGAGCTTCGTCGCGGTTGCGATCAGGAGTTACGACGAGAGTGCATACGCCGGCGAGATGCGGCCGGAGCGGGGGGTGACGCTAATGTATCCGGCGAAGGATGCATTGTGGGGCGACCTTCGTAAGGGCTGTCCGGCGTTGGACGCTGCCTACGCTGCGTGGCAAAAGGAGCGCGACGGTTCGAAGTTCTTCGTGCGCGCCCGGCTTGCACTCGCAGCCAGGACGCGACTCGACTTGACCGCGCTGGACGCGCTCCTAGTTGTGAAATGCGGAGGCGACACCGCACAATTCAAGCGCTTCGTATCGCAGCTCGTTGCACCGCTGCACGTGAACAACCTGCTTGCCAGAGGCCCCGCACTGCTCGCCGCGGCAGCGTTGCTGGACTACCTGCGCTTTCGAGACGATGAGCGCCTGAGCTCCGACGTCCGTGACTTGATCCTGTTCGCTCTCCAACAAAATACGCTACCCGCAGCTGTTCAGGTCCTACGCGCGAAGGTTGGACAGGCCGAGGATATCGCGGTCGCGATCACGGACTCATGTGAGCTGCTAGATGCAAGGCACCTTCTGACTTTCACTAGCGTCGACCTGGCGTCGGCTCCATGCGTGAGCCTTCTCGCGGACGGACCGAAAGCCACGAAAGCCGTCGCTGGCGTTACTGGCAAACCGACGGCGGCTGTCGAAAAAGAGCGATCGGATGCTTTGAAGGAGGTGCTCGAGCGCTTGAAGAAAGCGGCGTCAATCGAAATCCCGGAGCTCGGCGGTCACCTCAATGAAGTCCCGATTACCGAGCTCGCCAAAGCGGCGATCTACCTGGCCGACGGAAACCACGTGGGCGCGCGCAAGGTAGTCCTGCGCTATGGCATCACACTCCTGGTCGAGCAGGTCGATGCCTTGTCCGTTCGTTTGCTCGGCAAGTCATCAGAGGACTGCGAGAACGCTGCGCGTTCGACGTCTATATTTTCGGGGATCGACGCAGCATGCGCCGCCCATATTCTCATCCAGAGCGCGTATTACCCGATCGCCGACTCGCTATGGGACACTGGGCTCAGCTCGGACAACGTCTCGGTCATCGCGACGCAGACGTACAAGAGTCTGCTGCAGAACCACAGCCTCGATCGGACTCCGATCATCTTGACGCTCGGGCTAGGCGCCAACCAAGTCTGGGGGCACTCTGACGTCTGGGGCTCCGGCGAAACCGCCTTAACTGTGCTCGACAAGTTCGGCGTCGCTTTCTACAAGCACTCCGAGGATCGATGGACCTTCGAAACCGGGCCGTTCGTCGGCGGGTTCCTAGACGCGCTCGTCCGCACCGCCACCGGTGACGGCAAAGAGCATCGCAACTGGATCGCTGGATACACCGCCGGCTTTCCGCGACTTCAAGGCGTAGACATCGGATTCGAGCTGCATGCCGGGGTTGCGGTGCCCTTTGATATCAAGAGCCACGACGTCGGATTCGTCGTGGGCGCTGCGCTCGTGATTCCGTTTAGCACCCTCTTTGAGAACGGAGATTGATATGTCTAATTCAACGTCTCGCGGCTCCGAGCGGCTCCCGCATGGATTCACTCCGACCCCGCCCAAACATTGTTCAAACTGTGGGCAGGGCGTCGAAGGCGACGCGAAGTTGAACGCTGCAAACCCCAAATCGGTTTTCTGCTGCAACTGCGGCGCAGCGCTGGACACGAACGGCAAGTGTCCCAACGATCAGTGTAAGTTCTGCGGGTTCGTTCCCCACTGCAGTTGAAGAGTTCAAGCGACCCGAACGGTCTAGGGTAAGTCCTCCACCATCGAAGCGAGCGCATTTCGGTGGCGTTGGTCTCCGCTTGAACTTGTTGCGACGCTTCGAATACGGTCGTGCCATGCCCGTGGTCGGCGTCGACGAGGTTGCTCTGCGCGTCACGCGGCGTCTGCTCGCAGCCGGGACATCGGAAGACGTGGTTCGACAAGTCGTTCGCCCTGGGTTCTTTGCGAACGGCACTGCAGGGCTAGTCGAGTTCGCGCGCCGGCTCGGCGTTCTCGAGCCCGACGAGCGTGTCGACTAGTCGCGCTCGATGGACGAGTCCGGACGTGCACGCGAGAGCCATCGATGGAGCGTGCCACGGTCGATTTGGAGCCTGCGTGCCGCCTCGGAGCGATTGCCGTTGCAGTCCGCCAGAACGCGCTGAATGTGTTCCCAAACCACATGGCTTAGCGGCGCTGGCTCCAAGCCACGTGCGTCATTTGTCTCGCCAGCGAGCCGGCGGAGTATCTCTGCAACGGAAACTGGCTTGGCAAACACCTCATCCGCGCCGCCGCGAATGGCGGCTACGGCAAGCTCCATTGACCCGTATCCGGTGATCAGTACGATCTTGGCGCTACGCTGACTCGCGCGCAGCTGCCCGATAAGTTCCAGGCCAGAGCCGCCTGGCAGATTGTGGTCGACGATGCAGAGATCGAAGCAACCGCTTTCGGCTGTCTTCTTTGCCGCCGGAACGTCCGCAGCTTCATCTACCCGCGCCCCGTAGCGCTGCTCGAGCGTCCGTCGATACGCGTTCCGAAGCAACCCGTCGTCCTCGACGACCAACACACGCCTTAGCGCAGGATGCGCACACGACACCATGACGACCTCGCAAGCGGCCATGGTCGTATGAAAGTTGAGCAACGTCAAGACGCGCCCACCACCGGAATTGCCGCCGCCACCGCGTTAACAATTCATGAAGGCACGATGCCGTCGTAGGATCCGATGATCGGATACCCGAAAGGGTACTTCGCCGAGCGCCTACTCTTCGTTGCGGTTCCGTAGAGAAGGCTGACGCAGTCAAGACGTTCCATCTGCGCATCGGGATTCCGCGGCTGCGCCTGCACCCACCCGCGCGAGAGCACACACCCGAGTCGGCCTCGGGCCGCCGGATCGCGCGCGCGTCCATCGTGGTTCGCGTCATTCAGCGCATCCTTTAACGATCGTTCTTGGCAGTGCCACAAACGCGGCGCACAACCTCGCTTGCTAAGGCACGAAGCGCGACCACACGTACTGCGACGACGGACTCGAATCGTGACGTCCCACTTGATGGTCGTCGCCCTTCTCATCCGCTCGCCGTGCATCCACTCGCGCTGTTCGAGCGTTAATCCGGCGGCCGCAGAGTATTGGATCTGCCGTTCAGGCCCTTGTGTCATCGGACGTTCGGCGTGCGCGTCGAGCGGCCTCGCTGCCCCTTAGGAGCGCATCAGCCGAGTGCCGACACTTCGAGATCGGCTATAGCGGGGCGCCGCGACGCCAACTTCGTCGCAGATCGGGGCACATCGGTTGCAACCTTGCCGGTGCGTTCAAGGAGGCACTCATGGATATCCGATGCTTAGCGATCCAATCGCTGCTGTTCGCTTGTGTTGAAGCATGTGCAGCGGACGCGGTTCCGACACAGGTCGCTACACCACCAAGCAACTCAACCGTTCGGCACCTGACAGCGAGCTCGGTGAACGGCGATAACAATTTCCGTTTCTACACCTCCGGCAGAAACGGCGGAATCGCGTCTGCCTTCAGCTCGCTCGACCGCGCCTTCCTCGACGCGTCCGGAACGCTATCGGCGATGCCCGGCAAGTACACGTTCTCTGTCCATGAGCCCCTGTGCAGCGCGGACGGTGACTACCTCGAGGACTACGAACCGCTCCTCGCGCCGGTGGCCTGTAGAACGTTCAACGTAGACATGGAAGGCCAGATCGTGTCTCGCGACGCGGACGCCGTGGGCGGCGCGCCATGCCCGAATTCGACAGACGTCGATACCACAAACGAGAACAACGGAGGCCTGACCATTCAGATCATGCCTCCCTATGACGTCAACCCACAGATCTGTCGCGACGGCTCCGGCGCGGCGATCTACATGGCTTATGTCTACACGAGCTCTAACCCGGACGTCACCAACCTGTTCTTCACTGTACCGACTGCGGGCGGCGGAGATGGAAGTGGCAGCGGTTCCGGTGGCGGAAGCGCATCGGGTAGTGGCTCCGACTCCGGGAGCGGCGGCGGTTCTAGTCACTGTGGCGTCTAATCACCGCATGGCCGACGTGCGCGACCGCGCGTTGACGATGCTGCGCTGTCCGGACTGCGTGTTGAAAACGCTCCGGACACCTCTCCGACTGAGTGTGCGCTTCCGCTAGTCCGGATGCGTACATGCGTGCGCCCAAGACGCGCAGCAAGCACGTAAACGTCCGTACGCACGATACACAGCGTTTGCACGATCCTTGCTGCGGCCCGCGATCTCTACGAGGGAGGTGCGCGTGTTCGAGAGTCAAGGTTCGCGGGTACGGCAGTCGTTTTTTGCGTCGACCCTCGCCATTACGTCGCTGATTGGGGCGGCGTCTTGCGGCGAGAGCGAAAAGGTCAACACGTCGAGCAGTAAATCGGCATCGACGGTGACATTCCAAAGCGGGGTAAACGGATATACATCAAGCGACGACGGATGGATTGGAAGCCAAAACGGCGGCAATGGAGCAAACGACTTCACTAGTAACCAGGGCAACGTCTTCGTTAGCAGCACCGGCGGCTACGAGACCGAAACGCTCATCCGCTTCAACAACATCTCAATTCCGTCAGGGACACACGTAACCTCTGCCACTTTGCAGCTCACGTTTGAGGACTACTACGGCGGCAACATACTGCAGGGCTACTACGTCAAGAATGCGTGGAGTCCTCCGCCTGCAGGGATTGGCTGGACGAACCGCGACTCCACGAACTTGTGGAATACGGCCGGTGCGAAGGGCATCGGAACGGACTTGGTTTCGGGCGTTTCCTGGCAGGACACCAGCTGGACGGGAACCGGTAACGTCACGAAGACGTACACGCTCGACACCGCGACTGTTCAGGGTTGGCTCAACAATCCTTCGAGCAACCAAGGAATCATCCTCGTCAACAATCAGGTGTCGGACAAGCTCCTTCGTGTCTTCACGTCCGAGGACACGACCGCAGCAAACCACCCGC
>JAFAOG010000149.1 GCA_019237945.1 Deltaproteobacteria bacterium
GCATCGTCCATCGCGACATCAAGCCCTCCAACTTCTTCATCACCCACCGCCCCGACGGCTCGAACCTCCTCAAGATCCTCGACTTCGGGATCTCGAAGACCCCGTCGGAGCTCTCCGAGCTCACGGGAACCCAAACAGTCATCGGCACGCCGACGTACATGGCGCCGGAGCAGATGAAGACCGCGCGCTCGACCGACCCACGCTCCGACATCTGGAGCATGGGCGTCGTCATGTACCAGATGCTCGAAGGCCGCCCGCCCTTCGACGCCGAAACCTACGCCGCCCTCGTCCTCAAGGTCGGCCACGAGCCGCCCGCCCCGATGCACGTCCCGCTCCCCGCGGGCCTGCGCGACATCCTGCTCCGCTGCCTCGAGAAGGAGACCGCCAACCGCGTCCAGAACGCGGGCGAGCTCGCGCGCATGCTCGCGCCCTATGCCTCCGACCCGCTCTCCGCCCAGCAATCCGCCGAGCGCGCGGTCCGCATCCTCGCCTCGCGCAACTCCCTCCCCCAGTACCCCCAGCTCGCCGGCATGAACGCCTCCGCCGGCGTCACCCCGCCGCCCGCTCTCACTCCGAAATCGTGGAACTACACGAACGGCAGCGGCTCGCTCAACGGCTCGTCCCTCTCCGCCGGCAACGGCCAGGTCGGCACCCAGGTCGTGCGCGCTGGCCGAGGCAAGGTGATCGCCGCGGTCGCCGGCCTCTGCATCGCCACCGGCACGGCCGGCTTCCTGATCGCAAACTCGCGCGGCCACGCCGACAACTCGACGCACGTCGTCGCCCCCGCCGACCAGCCGGCGGAGGTCAAGGCGAACACGGTCGACACGCCGGCGACGCCGCCCGACCCGACGGCAGGCACGAAGACCGCGACGACGAAGGCCGATTCGACGAAGGCCGATTCGACGAAGACCGACACGGCGAAGGTCGATTCGACGAAGGCCGATTCGGCGAAGACCGATTCGACCAAGACCGACACGACGAAGGCCGATTCGGCGAAGACCGACACGGCGAAGACGGATTCGACGAAGAGCGATACGACGAAGACCGACGCGACCAAGTCCGCGACCACGACGACGGCCAAGACCGACGTGACCAAGTCGGCGACCACCACGACGGCCAAGACCGACGCCACGAAGTCATCCGCGAGCACGGGTACGAGCACGACGAAGACGACGGCGAAGACCGACGCGACGAAGACGGACACGGCGAAGGCCGACCTGTCGAAGTCGACGACGAAGACCACGACGAAGACGGCGGGCAAGTCGACGGCGAAGACGAAGAAGCCGTCGGACGACGACCTGTTCGGCGGCCGCAAGTAGCCCCGCGCCCCCGCTCGCCCCTCCGGTAGCGGACCGCGACCGCATCGCGTGCGCGCTGTGCGCACGCTGCATGCGCCTGCGGCGCAGGGAGATCCCGAGCGCGTACGGAGCGAACGGCCGCGAGCTTTCGCGCTCTGCGGTGCACTCGCGCGTCGGCTCTCCTTCTCTTGTTTGTTTAGATCTCCGGAACGGAGCGCTCGCTCGAGGGTCAGGCGCTGGGGGCCCTGTGGGGGAGCGCGCAACAAGCGGAAGGAGACGGCGCGCGGCCCTCCACAAGCCCACAGCGCATCGCGCGTTCTGCAGAGCGCTCGCTCGAGCGCCCGGGGCAGGATCGGACGCACGCTTACGCGGGGCTGTTGCGCACGCATCCCGGCGGCCTGAACCCTGCGGCCCGTACCCATACCATCCCGGTCCGCACTTGATCGCGTGCGCCGCCTCGGATTTCGGCTTGACGTCGACCCCGCTCGCATATTATAGCCCTAATCAAGTGCGTGCCGCACCTCATCGCTCCAAGGCCCGGCGCCCCGAGCCTCGACCGCACGAGCAGCTCGCCATCGACCTCCGTCCACGCACGTGGGGCGGCAGCCGAGCTGGCGCGGGCCGCAAGCCCGGCCGGTCGAGCGATGCGCCGCATCGCAAGCGCGCTGCCGTCCGCCGGTACGACGTCCAGCACGTCGTGCTGCGTACGTGCAAGGACGTTCCGCGTTTGCGGCGCGGCAAGACGTATCAAGCCATCGCGCGCGCCCTGCGGCGCACGCTCGGCGAGGCGGCATTTCGCGTCTGCCACACGTCGATCCAGCGCAATCACCTGCACTTCCTGATCGAAGCAAACGACCAGGCGGCGCTGAGCCACGGCATGCGGTCGCTCGCGATCACCGCGGCGCGCGCGATCAACGAGGCCCTCGGCCGCAAGGGCCGCGTCTTTGCGTACCGCTATCACGCGACCGCGATCTCCAGCCCGCGGCAGATGCGCAACGCACTGTCGTACGTGCTCAACAACTGGCGCCGCCACGACGAGGACGAGAGCTCCGAGGCCGCGCAGCGCGCCGCACTCGACCCGTACTCGACGGCACTCGCATTTCGCGGCTGGCGGGAGGGCGTGTTCGCGATCCCCGACGGCGACGCGCGGCTGGCCGGCTACGAGCCGTTACCGAGCGCCGCGCCCGAGACGTGGCTGCTGCGTGTCGGCTGGGAGCGCCATGGGCCGATCAGCGCGTACGACGTGCCCGGTCAGCTCTGACCGCGTTCGCGGTTCCCCGGGCTTCCGCCGGTTCGTTCGCCCGTCGCGCGGGGCCGGTCGCCGGGTCCATACCTCGGTAATCGAGGCATGCGTGTCGATTTTCCGCCCATACCTCGGTAACCGATGTATCGTGGGTCTCATGGGGGAACCGATGCGGGACGAGATCGAACGGTTCGTGGCGTCGTTGCGAATTCCCGCCGCGCGCAAGGCGGTCGTGCTGGCGGAGCTGCTCGACCATGCGAACAGCGCCGCGGAAGCCGCGCGCCGCCGTGGAGCAGGCGACGCAGCCCCGAGTGACGCGGCCATCGAGGCGGCCGTGCGCGAGGCGATGGGCGACCTCGAGGCGATGCGGGCGTCGTACGAGTCGGTCGAGGCGGGCTTTGGGGTGTCGCGGCGGGCGGCGTTCGGGCGCGGGATCGCGGCGGCCGCGATCGTCGCGGTCGCGCTCGACCAGGGGGCGTCGGCGCTTCATGCGCTCGGCGGCGTTGCGATGGCGACCGCGCATGCGTGGACGGCGGGCATCGGGGGCGCGGTGTTCGCGCTCGTGATCGCGGCGGTGTTCGCGCCACCGCGGCTGATCGAGCTGCTGCGGGCGGAGCTGCGGGCGCCGCGGGTGCATGGGCGCGTCGTGAGCGGCGTGCCGATCGGGCCGGCCGTGACGTACCTCTACACGGTGCTGGCGGCGCCGGTGGTGGTGTGGATGGGGATGATCGTCGTGCGGGCGATCGGCGGAAACACGCACGTCGATGCGCCGTTGTCGGCGTTCGCGATCAGCGCGGCTGTGTACGGGCTCCTGGCCGTCGAGGGGATGCGGGCGCGGCGCGAGCGGGTGGCGGGATGAAACGCGACGTCGTTCCGCGCGGGGCGCTGCGGGCGCTCGTGCTCGCGACGCTCGGCGACGGAGCGTTGCACGGCTATGCGCTGGCGCGGGCGCTCGAGGAGCGGGCGCTGGGCACGTGGAAGATCCGCGAGGGGTCGTTGTATCCGGCGCTGCACGAGCTCGAGCTCGAGGGTGCGATCGCGGCGAGCTGGACGAAGGCGCCGAACGGTCGCCGGCGACGTGTGTACTCGCTCACGCGGGCTGGCAAGCGGGCCGCGAAAGGTGCGCGCGCGGAGTGGTTGGGAATCGCGGAGATGTTGAAGGCGATGCTCGCGTAGCGCGGGCAAGGCGCGGCGCCGCACACTGAGCGCCCCTGCGCGTAGGACGGTGACGGACAGCCGAATCGGAAAAAGCCCGGCGAGCAACGGATCGTTGCAGTGGTCATGATGATCACGTGACGTACTCCGTGTTGATCGTCGATGGTCATGCCGCGGCGCGCGCTCGCATTCGGGCGCTGGTCGCGGCCGTGGTTTCGGGGGGCGTGTTCGCGGGTGTGGGGACGGCAAAGGAAGCGTGCGAGCTCGTGCGCAGCGTGAGCTGGGGCCTGGCGCTGGTCGATCTGCAGCTGCCCGATCGGTCGGGGCTCGCGGTGATCCACGCGATCGCGGCGTCGGGTGCGTCGACGCGCATCGTCGCGATGAGCACGGACCCCGAGGCGTACGAGCCGCTGGCGTTGAAGGCCGGGGCGCATGCGTTCGTCGCGAAGGAGCAGCTGTCGACGAAGCTGCCGGCGCTGCTGCGCGAGCCGCGTGGCTGGTGACGTCTAGAAGCCGCCGCCGAACACGAGGCCGCCGCCATCGGCGGAGACCGACGGCACCACGTAGAGCGCGGAGTCGTCGGCCTTCTCGGCGTGATGCTTCGGCGCGAGGAGATAGAGCGCGACGCCGCCGCCCGCCGCGGCGAGGCCGACCGAGAAGACGATCGTCGCGATGTTCGCCTGGTGGCGCGCGTCGTGGGTCTGGGTGAGGCCGATGCTGTCGCAGCCGTTCGTCATGCCGCCGCAGTGGGCCTTGAGGGCGTCGTTGTACTTGGAGCGCGCCGACAGCGTCAGGTAGCTCGACACGCCGATCGCGACGACGCCGGCGCCTCCGATGCCGTACGCGGCGAGCTTGTAGCCGCGGCCGGGGTCGCTCTCGGGCGGGGGGGGGGCGGCGGCGGCGGCGGTGGGGGCTTGTGCTCGACGACGGCGGCGGTCGACGGCAGATCGAGCGTGACGTCGGAGCTGCCGCCGCGCTCGACGGGGACGACCTTGGTCTTCGTCGCGCCCTCGGCGTTCGGATAGACGATCGTGTGCGGGCCCGGGTCGAGCGTGAGCGGCTCGGAGAGATCGCCCGCGGGGGCGCCGTCGATCGTGATCGCGTCGGTCTTTGCGCCCTTGGGGATGTGGATCGTCAGGTGCGGGACCTGCGGCTCGAGCTCGGTGACGAGGCCGTCGATCTTGTCGGCGCGCGAGTCGTGGGCGTCGGTCGCCATCTTCTGCGCGGCGCGATAGGCCTTGAGTGCGCGCGCGAGCTTGCCCCAGTCCTCGTAGCACTTGGCGATGTTGAGCTGGGTGCCGATGCCGGGATCGAGCGACTGGCTCTTCTCGAAGGCCTCGCAGGCCTCGGCATACTTCTTCTCGCCCATCAGCTTCTTGCCCTGCTTGAACAGGGCGTCGGCCTTGCTCTTGTCGTCGGCGATCGCGGCCGAGGACAGACACAACACGAGGAGAAGGGAGCGCTTCATTGGACGGTGAACACGCCGGCGTCGAGCTGGCCGTAGGAGACCGGAAACGACCACGTCTGGAGATCGCCGGAAGCGGCTTGCGTGTAGCCGCCCTGGAGCGCGCCCGCGCGCAGCACGTAGGTGTGACCGGAGACGAGGAGGTCGGACGGGATGTCGAACGTGTGCTCGGTCGAGACGCCAGCGAACACGGGCGTGCGCTTGACGGTCATCGCCGTCATGTCCGCGGTGAGCTCGTCGATCTGCGCGGTGTAGACGGTGTTCGTCGACTGGTCCGGCGAGAACGTGATCTCGATCGGCTTCGCGGTATTGATCGCGACCATCTGGCCGTCGGTCGTCAGCTGCGTCTGATCGATGGTGACCGTCGTTGGCAGGCCCGCCGTGAATGGCGCGTCGGTCGCGCTGGCGTCGACGTAGGCGGCGAGCGCGGCATTGAGGCTCACCGGGACCGTGTTGAACGTGTACGTGCGCGTGCCGACCGCCGTCAGGTTGAAGATCGCGGGCCATTGCAGCGACTCGAACGGATTGCCGTACATCGCGGTGATCATCGTATCGGCGGCGGCGGGCGCGCCCGTCAGCAGCTGCGGGCCGAACGACGTGCCGACCGTCGCGCCGGGCGCGGCCGAGATCACCCAGCTCGTCGCCGGCGCGCCGACCGCCGGGCGCACGGCCGAGAACCGCGTCGCGATGTTCGCGGGGACCGGGACCGAGAGCGGCTTGTCGTGCGTGACGGCGACCATCGTGCCCGTGATCATGTCGGTCGCGTCGGTCTGATCGAACGGCGCCGCCTGCAGCACGCCGCTGAGGTCCGAGCCCGTGTACTCGAGCACGAGCACGATGTCGGCGGCCGTGATCCGCGCCGGCATGACCGACGACTGCGCGGGCGCGAAGCTCGAGTACGGGATCGTCGACGTGATGCTCGTCGCCATCGCGGCGGGCACCTCGGTCGCGTTGAGCACGTGGTTCATCCAGGCGCCGACCGCGTAGACGATCAGCGTCTCGCTGTTGTACATGGCGGGCAGCGTGACGTTGAGCGCGAGCTGTGACGTCGCGCTCGGCGCGGTCGCGTTGGGATGCTCGAATACGACGAGGTTGCCGCGCATCGCGCGCGACGGCAGCGCCCAGTCGTGATGCCCCATCGGCAGGTCGGGCAGCGTGAACAGCGCCGGCGGCGTGCCGGTCGCGATGTCGGCGGTCCAGGTGCCCGGGCCCGCGATCACGGCGGTGTTCGGCATCAGCGCGTTCGCGTCGCCGACGAGGAACGACGCGGTCTGGCCGGTCAGGTCCTGCGGGGCCTTGATCGGCGTCGCGCCGACCGACACGTGCTGGACGCTCAGCGTCACGCTGCTGCCGGCGTCGACGCCCGTCGTGTTGTCGATGCCGAACAGCTGGGCGCATCCCGCGAGGCCCAGCGGAAGCAAGAGCAGCCCCCGGTGCATCGAGAAAATTCTACACTACTTCTCGTCGCCGTCGTCGTTTGCGGCTCCGTCGCGCCGCCAGAACCGCAAGCGTGACGAACGTCCCGCGTCGTCGGTGGCCCCGCCCTCTTCCTTCTCGAGGGGCTTGTCGTTGCGCTTGAGGCGGACGGAGGCCTTCACGTCGGGCTCGGCGCCCGTCATGCGCTCGCTGTTCGGGATGAACCGGATCTCCGTCTTGATCTCGAACGACAGCGTCGTCAGGATCTTCGCGATCTCCTCGGTCAGGTTGAGGTTCGCGAGGAAGTCGCGGGTCTCGCGGGCGATCACCTCGAAGACCTTGTCCTTGGCGCCGACGCCGGTCGATGCGACGTACCCGGCGACGTCGGGCAGGCTGACCTCGCGGGCGATGCGGCGGATGCCCTCCTCGGTCGAGAACACGGCGCCCATGCCGGCGGTGAACGTCTTCTTGACCAGCTCGGGGACCAGGTGCTCGAGGCGCTGGCGGATCGTCTCGGTCAGCTTGTCGTCGGCCGGCGGGACCGTTCCCTGGCGGATGCGCTCGTGGAGATCGCGCTGCTCGCGGGCATCTTTGTGGTCTTTGGTGTCTTTGGCGTCTTTGGGATCCGGTTCCGGCGCGC
>JAFAOG010000153.1 GCA_019237945.1 Deltaproteobacteria bacterium
GTCCTCCCACAGTGCCGCGAGCTCTGGACGCGAATACCGTGGAATCACGGCACGCTTGTACCATGAGTCAGCGAGCGAGAAACCAGATCGCGAGCGCGACGCCGCAGGCGATGATCACGGCCACGCACGACCAGATCACGAGGTCCCGCGTGCGCCGCGAACGCACTTCGGAACGGTCGCGCGGCGGCGCCAGGTAGCCGAGGCTCTGCGGCTGCGCGTTCGGGAGCGGCGTGATCTCCGAAATCGCGCGCAATTTCGGGCGCGGTACGATCGGCGTCTTGGCCGGCTCGTCGGGCCGCGGCGCCGCGCCGGGCGTCTTCATCGAGATCGCGACCGGTCCCGACTCGTGCTGCGCCTTGACGCTCATCACCTGGATCGGCGCCGGCTGCGGAAACTGCACGCTCGGATCGAACGCGGTCGGGGCGTCGTCGTCGAGCTGGCCGTGATGACCGCGCTGGGTCGGTTCCTTCTTGCGATCCGTCATCGGCCCGTCGATCCGAACCCGCCGGCGCCGCGCGCCGTCGCCGACAGCTCGTCGACCTCCTCGAGCTCGGCCTGGACGACCGGCGCGATCACGAGCTGCGCGATGCGCTGGCCGTTCTCGATCGTCACCGGCGCCTTGCCGTGGTTGACGAGCAGCACGGTGACGGGGCCGCGGTAGTCAAAATCAATTGTGCCCGGCGCGTTGACGAGCGTGATGCCGTGCTCGCGCGCGAGTCCGGAGCGCGGGCGCACCTGGCCCTCGAAGCCCTCCGGAATCGCCATCGCGAGACCGGTGCTGATCGCGACGCGCTCGCCGGCTGCGATCACGACCGGCGCATCGATCGCCGCGCACAGATCCATGCCGGCCGCGCCCGCGGTCATGTAGCGGGGCACGATGGCGTCGGGCCGCAATCGCCGGAACTGCACGCGTGGCCTCATCGCCACCATCATACCTCCTCGGGCCGCGACTGCCGTTACCGGCTCGCGCAATCGTGGCCGCAGTCGGTCGCCGCGGCGAGATCCGCGCTCGCGGCGAAGCTCGGCGGGCGGCGCGCGTGCAGCAAGTCCTCGACAGCCGCCGCGATCCGGATGAGCGTCGCCTCGGTCCAGGCGCGCCCGAAGATCGACATGCCGACCGGCAACCCGCGCGTGAAACCGACCGGCACGGTGACCGACGGGTAGCCGGCGACCGCGGCCGCCTGCGTGCTCCCGCCCGCGATGTGGTCGCCGAGCACGAGGTCGTTGAGCCAGGCGGGCGCGGCGGTCGGCGCGACGAGCGCATCGAGCTTGTGCTTGTCGAGCGCCGCATCGATGCCTCCGCGCGCGAGCTCGAGCGACTTCGCACGTGCGTCGAGGTAGGCCTGATCGGTCAGCGGCCCCTTCGCCTGCGCCTTCTCGAAGATCTCCTGCGCGAAATACGGCATCTCTTGCGCGGCGTGCGCCTGATTGAACGCGATCACGTCGGCGAGCGACTTGACGGGCGCGTTCGCGGTCGCGAGGTACGCGTTGAGGTCGGCCTTGAGCTCGTACAGCAGCACCGTGAATTCCGGATCGGCATCGCCCGACGGCCACGCCGGCAGCTCGACCGGATCGACGACCTCGACGCCGCGTCCCTTCAACGCCGCGATCGCCTGGTCGACGAGCTTGTCCTGCTCGGGATGCCCGCCGAAGTAGCTGCGCACGACGCCGATCCGCATTCCCTTGACGTCACCGCCCGCGAGGTAATTGGCGACCTTCGCATCCTTCGTCGCGATATCGCGCGGATCGCTGCCGGCGAGCGCGCCGAGTAGCAGCGCAGCATCGCGCACGGTGCGCGCCATCGGGCCGGCGGTGTCCTGCGAATGCGAGATCGGGATGATGCCGGCGCGGCTGACGAGGCCGACCGTCGGCTTGATCCCGACGAGGTTGCACACCGACGACGGGCACAAGATCGAGCCATCGGTCTCGCTGCCGACCGCGACGGTGCACAGGTTCGCGGCCGTCGCCGCGCCCGATCCCGACGACGAACCGCACGCGTTGCGATCGAGCGCGTACGGGTTGTGGGTCTGGCCGCCGCGTCCGGACCAGCCGCTCGTCGAGCGCGTCGAGCGGATGTTCGCCCACTCGCTGAGGTTCGTCTTGCCGAGCAGCACGGCGCCCGCGGCACGCAGCTTCGCGACAACGCCCGAGTCCTGCGCCGGCTTCGCGCCGACCATCGCGAGCGAGCCGGCCGTCGTCTGCATCTTGTCGGCCGAATCGATGTTGTCCTTCACGAGCACCGGGATGCCGTGCAGCGGACCGCGGACCTTGCCGGCCTTGCGCTCGGCGTCGAGCGCGTCGGCGATCGCGAGCGCATCGGGGTTCGTCTCGATCACGGCGTGGAGCTGCGGATCGAGCGCCGCGATTCGCGCGAGGTACGCGGCCGTGATCGCGTGCGACGTCTTCGCGCCCGACGCCATCTGCTTGCCGAGATCGTCGATCGTCGCCTCGACGAGCCAGTCGTCGACAGGCGCGGGCGCGCCACTCCCGCGCGTTCGGGCCCCGCCGCATGCCACCAGCGCCGCACCCGCACCAACAGAAGCCAAGAAGTCTCGGCGATTCACAGTCCGGCACTATATCCTCGGTCGGTGCCGGGCTGTCAGCTGTGCGGTGGCGACCACGCGGTCGGTCCCGAGGCGTGCCCCGAGCTCCGCCTGCACGAGACGATCGCCGGCAAGTACGTGATCGAGTCGCTGCTCGGCTGCGGCGGTATCTGTGCGGTGTACGCCGCGCACCACCGGACGCTCCGGCGCGACATCGCGCTCAAGATCGTCCATCCGCGATTCGCGCGCGATCCGGAGCTCGGTGCGCGCATGGTGCGCGAGGCACGCGAGACCGGCGCGATCAACCACACCGCGTTCGTGCCGGTGTTCGATGCCGGCATCGCCGAGGACGGCTGCGCGTACATCGAGATGGGCCGCCTCGAGGGGCGCGACCTCTACACGATCCGCACGCAGGACGGCCCGCTGCTGCCCGATCGCGCGGTGATGATCGCGATCGACGTGCTCGACGCGCTCGAGGCGCTGCACGCGCGCGGCATCATCCATCGCGACCTCAAGTCGTCGAACATCTACATCGAGCCCGGCGAGAAGGTGCGGCTCCTCGACCTCGGGATGGCGAAGGTCGCCGACGAGTACAACGTCACCGCGCCGAACCAGCTGCTCGGCACGCCGTTCTACATCTCGCCCGAGCAGCTGTTCGATCCACGCTCTGTCGACGGCCGCACCGATCTGTTCGCGCTCGGCGTCGTGCTGTTCGAGGTGCTGACCGGCGAGTGGCCGTATCAGTACGAGGGCAAGAAGGAGCTGCTCAAGCGGGTGATGAAGGGCGAAATCGAGCGGCACCCCGCGGCCCGCTCCGACGACGTCCCGATCTGGCTCGACCACATCGTGGCGAGGGCGCTCGCGTTCGACCGCGAGCAGCGTTTTGCCTCGGCCACCGAGATGCGGGCGGCGCTCGAACGCGGTTCTCGTCGAAAAAGCCCCAGCCTCCTCAAGCGCTTGTTCGGCCGCTGAGACGCGGTTGCAGCGACCACGCCGGCCTTGATAGATCAGGGGGATGGAACGGCGCGACCCGGCGCAAGAGCGAGAGCAGACCGACGAGTCGCTCGACCTCGAGCGCGCGCGCACCGATCACGAGCTGGCCAAGCGGACCGCGGCCTCCGGCGAGGCCGCCGACGACGTCATCCGCATCGCCCGCGAGCGCGCGGCCGCCGTCCTCGCGACCGCACGCAAGCGCGAGGACCAGCGCGAGGGGCTGACGGCAGAAGACGTGCTGGCGCGCGCCGCCGAAGATGCCGTGCTCGCGACCGAGTACGATGCCGCCGACCTCGCCCTGCGCGACGAGCGCGAACGCCGGCGCCTCGCGGTGCGGCAGTTGCTCGCGCTCGAGCGGCGCGCGACCGACGTGCGGTTGAACCTCGAGCGCACGACGGTCGATGACACGATGGTCGAGCGCGCGATGGTCGACGTGCTCGTCCACGATTTGCGCTCGATGCTGTCGACGATCTCGCTGTCCGCGGCCGCGATCATCCTCGCCGTCGACAAGGGCGCGGCGACCGGCCAGGTCCACGACCTCGCGCTCCATATCCAGCGCGCGACGGCGCAGGGCGACCTCGTGCTCGGCGACCTCCAGGACCTCGCCTCGATCTCGGAGGGCCGGATGCAGATGGTCCTCGACGATAGCGATGTCGTCGAGGTCATCCGCACGGCCGTCGACATCCACCTCGCCGCCGCGACCGCCAATGGGATCACGCTGACCGCGAAGCTCCCCGCCGAGCCGGTCATCGCGTCGATCGACGCGCCGCGGTTCATGCGCGTGCTCGTCAATCTGATCACCAACGCGCTCAAATTCACGCCGAAGGGCGGCACGGTCACCGTTGACCTGGTGCGGCCCGACGGTGCGATCGAGATCGCGGTGACCGATACCGGCCCCGGCATCCCGGCCGAGATGCACGAGTCGATCTTCGAGCGCTTTCGCCGCGGCCCGGTCGCGGGGACGCGCGGGCTGGGCCTCGGTCTCTACATCGCGCGCGAGATCGTCAGCGCGCACGGCGGCCGGATCTGGGTCGAGAGCACGCCCGGCGCCGGCTCGACGTTCCGCGTTCGCCTGGACGCGTAGACCGAGGTCGCGCCTCGTGCGCCTGACCGCGTAGGCCGAATCCGCGGCTCGTGCGTTCGTGCGGACATGCGATCCGCCATCGTCGTGGTCCCCGTCTGCGCGTCGCTCGCCGCGGGCGCCCTCCTCGGCTTCCAGCTGCATGCTCGCCCGCGTGCGCTGCCGACCGCCGTCGTCGCGCCGATTCCCGTCGTCGTGCGCCCGCCTGCTGCGCGCCCGGCGCGGCCGCCCGTGAAGTACGAGCACCCGGTCGGCGGCCAGTACCTCGAGGCAAATCTAGTGCTCGCCTACCCCGACGTGCCGCCCGCGCTGCTCGAACCGCACAGCGGCGACGACGCGTTCCGCTACGAGTGGCGCTACGAGGCGCTCGCGCGTGCGCTCGCCAAGGAGCTCGCGGCCGTGATCGACGACGCGTGTCCCAAGGGCTGCGATGCGAGCCGCGACACCCGCGACGCGCTGCAGACGTGGATCGACGCATCGAGCGTCACCGAGACGCACGCGCTGAGGCGCTGGAAGACCGACGACGACATCGCGCCGACGTACCTGCGCCGCCTGACCGTTCGCACGACCGCCGGCGCGGTCGCGTTCGACGTCACGTGCACCGCCACGTCCGACTACGTCGGCATGCGCGGCTGGAACGACGCGGTGACGTGCGACGCGACGCTGCGCGATCACGGCCACGTGCTCGCGACGTATCAGCCGCGCCAGCAGACGGTGCTCGATCGCCACACCTGGGTGCACTCGATCGACGCCTGGGAGCAGACCGTCACGTTCGCGAGCAGCGAGCTCGTGACACGCAGCGGCTGGGACTACGAAGGCGACCCCGACACGCCGGATCTCGTGAAGACACGGCCCGGCGGCGGGGTGATCTGGACGGCTAGATGACGAAGTTGTGCACTTCTTCGGGGCCGGGGTTCGCGTCGAGTGCTTCGCGACGCGACAGACGGATCTTGCCGTCGCGATCGACCTTGATGCACTTGACGATCACCTCGTCACCCTCGGACAGCACGTCCTCGACGGAGCGGATGCGCTCCTTCGCGACCTCGCTGATGTGCAAGAGACCATCGGTGCCCGGCATGATCTCGACGAACGCGCCGATCTCGACGATCTTCTTGACGATGCCGTTATAGAACTGGCCGACCTCGGGCTCCATCGTGAGGCCGGAGATCAGGGCCTGGGCCTGCTCGATCGCCTTGGCATCGCTCGACGCGATCGACACGACACCGTTGTCGTTGATGTCGATCTGCGCGCCCGTCTGCTCCTGGATCGCGCGGATCGTCTTGCCGCCCGGGCCGATGATGTCGCGGACCTTGTCCGGCTTGACGTTCACCGTGACGATGCGCGGCGCGTAGATCGAGACCTCGTCGCGCGGCGCCGAGATCGCGGAATCCATCTTCTCGAGGATGTGCACGCGGCCCCGCTTGGCCTGGTCGAGCGCCTCTTCGAGGATCTTGCGCGTCAGGCCGTCGACCTTGATGTCCATCTGCAGCGCGCAGATGCCACGGCGCGTACCGGTGACCTTGAAGTCCATGTCGCCGAGGTGGTCCTCGTCGCCGAGGATGTCGGAGAGGATGACGTAGTCATCGCCTTCCTTCATCAGACCCATCGCGATGCCCGCGACGGGCGCCTTCGTCGGAACGCCTGCGTCCATCAGCGCGAGCGAGCCGCCGCACACCGAGGCCATCGACGACGAGCCGTTCGACTCGAGGATGTCCGACACGACGCGGATCGTGTACGGGAAGTCCTCGTACACCGGCACGATCGCCTCGACCGAGCGCTCGGCGAGGAAGCCGTGGCCGACCTCGCGGCGCGACTGGCCGCGCAGCGGCTTCACTTCACCCGTCGAGAACGGCGGGAAGTTGTAGTCCATGTAGAACGTCTTCTTCATGTCGCCGAGGAGCGTGTCGAGCTTCTTCTCGTCGTACTTGGTGCCGAGCGTGACGGCGACGAGCGCCTGGGTCTCGCCGCGGGTGAACAGCGCCGAGCCGTGCGCGCGGGGCAGCACGCCGGTCTCGATCG
>JAFAOG010000155.1 GCA_019237945.1 Deltaproteobacteria bacterium
GCGCGGCCACCGGTGCCGCAGGCTGTGCAGCGGGCGCGGGCTCGGCGGCGGGCTCCGGCGCGGCCTTCGATCCACCGCGCGTCATCACGAACACGACGATGCCGAGCACGGCGACGCCGGCGACGATGCCGCCGATCAGGGCCGGCCGCCGCGCGCGCGTCGCCTGCATCTCGGCCGCGCTCGCGCCGAGCGTCGTCATCGTCGGCGGCTGCACCATCGGCAGGCTCGGCGTCGGGCTAGTGTGCGACATCTCCGGGCGCGGCGACTCCGCGCGGATCGGCCGCGACTCGCGCACGACCTTCGACGGATCCGTTCCGTTCGCGATCGCCTCGAGCTCGCGCGTCACCTGCCCCATCGACACGCAGCGATCCGCCGGGTCCTTCGACAGCAGGCGCAGGATCAGGGTGTCGAGCTCCGGCGAGACCGCGTCGTTGAACGACCGCGGCGACGGCGCCGCCGTGTGCGCGTGCTTGGTGTACGCCTCGGGGATCGTCGCCGCGATGAACGGCGGACGCCCGCACGCCATCTCGAACATCACGCAGCCGAGCGAGTACGCATCGGCGCGCCAGTCGACCTGCGACGAGTCGCTCCACTGCTCGGGCGCCATGTACGCGGGCGTGCCCATCGTGCCCGACGTCTTCGGCGACGCCATCGTGCCGCCGGAGAGCTTCGCGATGCCGAAGTCGAGGATCTTGACGCGCTCGCCGCTCGCGCGCTCGTCGTCGTGCACGAGGTAGATGTTGTCGGGCTTGAGGTCGCGATGGATCACGCCCTGGCGGTGCGTCGCGTCCAGCACGCTCGCGATCTGGCGCGAGATGTCGAGGACTTGAGCCGGCGGCAGCGGCCCGCGATCGAGGCGCCGCGCGAGCGACTCGCCCTCGAGCAGCTCCATGATCAGGTACGCCTGCGCCTTGTGAAACCCGCTGTCGAAGATCTTCACCGTGCCGGCGTGCTTGATCTTGCTGACGATGCGCGCCTCGTTGAAGAAGCGCTGGACGTGGTCGCGATCCTCGGAGATGTCGTCGTTGAGCAGCTTCACCGCGACGGGCGTCTGCAGCTCGCGATGCTCCGCGCGATAGACCTCGCCCATGCCGCCGCGCCCCAGCCGCTCGACGAGGCGAAAGTTCCCAATAACGTCGCCGATCACCCAGCGACGATCTTACCACTTACGGCCGAGCTTCACGGGGCGGTCCGGATCGGGCAGCGCTGGGGTAGCGACGACCGACGTGTCCTTACACTCGGATCCCTTGTCGCTCGTGATCTGGGAGCGCAGCGCGTACGAGTGATCGAGCCAGACCTTCTGGACCTCGTCGTCGACGGCGTGGTCGCGCATCGTCTCGCGCAGGATCTGCAACCGCCGCTCGAAGTGCCCGCCGAAGATTGGCGACTGCGCGTGGGCCTCGCGCATCGGCCGCCCGCTGTACTTGATGTCCTTGCCGCCGAGAAACCCGGCGGTGAACTCGAACTCCCGGTCGATCAGCCGCTGCTTGTCCTTGCCCTGGAACAGAAAGCCGATCATCACGTCGCCGAACACGCGGTCGTAGAAGTCGGTGATCACGGCGCGCAGCTTGGCGGCGCCGATCTTGTCGAACACGTTCACGACACCTCCACCGGCTGACCGGAGAGTGCGCTCGTCCCGCTGAGCGCATCGACGCGCGCCGGATCGATGATGTCGTTGATGCTCGCACCGGGCACGCTGGTCGCGACGCGCAGCCGCACGCCCTCGCGCGCGTGTCCCCACCCGTGCGGCACGCTGACGACGCCCTTCATCATCGCGTCCGTGATCTCGACGGGCAGCTCGATCGAGCCGCGGCCGGTCGTGACCTTCGCCGTCGCGCCGTCCGCGAGCCCGCGCTGCGCCGCATCGTCGGGATGCATCAGCACCGTGCACCGCACCGGACCCTTCACGAGCCGCTCGCTGTTGTGAAGCCACGAGTTGTTCGAGCGCAGGTGCCGGCGTCCGATCATCACGAGGCCTGCCGGCTGAGCGGCGCGCTCGAGCCGCGGCAGATCGTCGAGATAGACCTGCGGCGCGACGTCGACCTGCTTGTCCTTCGTCCCCAAGCGCTCCGGCAGCCGCGGTTGCAGCGGCCCGAGATCGATGCCGTGCGGCGCATCGCGCAGCTGCGCCATCGTCAGCTTGTGCGGCCCGATCCGCAGCGCCGCCGCGAGCACGCCCTCCGGCCCCACCGCCGAGATCGCCTTCGCGGCGAGCCGCGCGCCGATCGGCAGCTTCAGCCGCGCGAACAGCTCCGCATAGATCTCCCAGTCGTGCCGCTGATCCGGCCCGCGCGCGAACACGGGCGCCGAGTACTTCGCGACGTTGCGCACGCTGAACGCCGCGAGCGCGACATCGTAGTGCGAACGCTCGAGCACGCTCGTCGGAGGCAAGATCACGTGCGCGAGCCGCGTCGTCGCGTTGAGGTACGGATCGACGCTGACCATGAAGTCGAGCCCGCGCAGCGCACGCTCGAGCCGCTCGCCGCCGGGCGCGCTGAGCACCGGATTGCCCGCGCTCGTGATCAGCGCGCGCACCTGGCCCTCGCCCGGCGTCTCGATCTCCTCGGCAAACACGCTCATCGGCAGCTCGCCGCCGAACTCCGGCGCGCCGCTGACGCGACTCCGCCACCGCGCGAACCCACCATCGAACCCGAGCAGCTTCGCGAGCGGCAACGGATCGATCGCGGGCGTCGTGAACATCAATCCGCCCGGCTCGTCGAGATGCCCGGTGATCGCGTTGATCGCGTAACACAGCCACGACGCGAGCCCGCCGAACTCCTGCGTGCACACGCCGATGCGCCCGTACACGACCGCGCGCCGAGTCGTCGCGATCGCCCGCGCGAGCTCCTCGATCTCACTCGTCGCGACCCCACACGCGCGCTCCGCCTTCGCGGGCGTCCACCCGCGCACGGCCTCGCGCAGCTTCTCGAGCCCGCGCAGCGCCAGCCGCCCCGGCCGCTCGAGCCGCTCCGCAAGGATCACGTGAATCATCCCGAGCAGCAGCGCCGCATCGCCGCCCGGCCGCAAGAACACATGCCGGTCCGCCTTCTCCGCCGTCTCCGTCCGGCGCGGATCGAGGACGATCACCTTGCCACCGCGAGACTGGATCGCCTTGAGCCGGCCTTTGATGTCGGGCGCGGTCATGATGCTGCCGTTGCTCGCGAGCGGGTTCGCCCCCAGGCAAACAAACAGCTCGCACCGATCGACATCGGGCACCGGCATCAGCAGCTGGTTGCCGAACATCGTCAGCGCCGCGAGCATGTGAGGCAGCTGATCCAGGCTGGTCGCCGAGAACATATTGCGCGTCCCGAGCGTCCGCAGCGCGAGCTGCCCGTACGTCAACAGCCCCAGGTTATGCGCGCTCGGATTCCCCTGATACACCGCCACCGCGTGCTTGCCATGCTGCTTGCGCACCTCGCCGAGCCGCCGAGCCACCAGGTCGAGCGCCTCGTCCCACCCGGCCTCGCGCCACCCAGTCCCCTCGCGCACGAGCGGCCGCCGCAACCGATCCGGATCGTGATGCAGATCCGCGAGCGCCGTCCCCTTCGGGCAGATGTACCCGCGGCTGAACGGATCCTGCTCGTCGCCGCGCACGGCGAGAACGCGATCGCCCTCGACTTCCACCGCCACACCACACGTCGCCTCGCACAACGGACAGGTCGCAAATCGCGTCTCGGTCACGCGGCGAGCTTAGCCCTGCCGCCACCGTCGGGCGAGCACTTCGTGGGCGCCGGCAGCTCGCGTTTCCGCACCGATACCGCGCGCCGCCGCACCGCCACGATGCCACCGAGCTAGACTGCGCAGATGCGCGTGCTGCTCGTCGAGAACCACGACGTGTTCGCGCAGATCGTGACCGAGCGTTTCCTCGCCGGCCACGACGTCACGCGCGTCGCGACGCTGCGCGAAGCCCGCGACTTACTCGCGTCTGCGCGGTTCGCGGTCGTCCTCGTCGACTACGACCTCGACGATGCCAAGGGCGACGAGCTGGTCCGCTGGCTCGCAGCGCACGCGCCCGATACGCGCACGATCGGCATCTCCTCCCGGCCCGACGGCAACGCCGCGCTCCACGCCGCCGGCGCCAACGCGATCTGCGCCAAGCAGGACTTCGCGCGAATCGCCGAGCTGCTCGACGAGCTCGATCAGTAGCGCCGCCGCGCCCGCGCCGCGACGTCCTTCGGCACCACCGTCTTGCCGACCGGCGCCAGCGCACACACCGCGAGCTTCACGTGCTGCACCGCGAACGGAATCCCGATGATCGTGATCGCGTTCGCGATCGCGGCCGCCAGGTGGCCGAGCGCGAGCCACAGCCCGGCGACCAGGAACCAGATCACGTTGCCGAGAAAGCCGAGCGTGCCCGTGCCGAGGTCGCCGCGGCCGGTCAGCTCCTCGCGATCGATCGCCTCGCGCCCGAACGGCATGAAGCAGAAGCTGCCGAGCACGAACGCCGAGCGCGCCCACGGCAAGCCGACGACCGACAACGCCATCACGATCGCGACCAGCCACCACGCGAGCCCCATCCACACGCCGCCCAGCACGAACCAGATGATGTTCCCGAGGAGTGCCATCACCGTGAGCATAACGACGAGTGCGCGCCGCGCCAGAGACAAGTGGCCGGTGTCGCGGGGTGTCGCGGCGTGCCGCGCCCGTGCCGCGCGACGTCCCGCGTGTCGTCGCGGACATCGGTGCCTCAGCCATCGCACCACTCCCCCCGGGCGCTCGAGCGAGCGGTCAGGAGAGCGCGTGGTGCGCGGGTGAGCTTGTGGACGGCCGCGCCGAGCCACCCGCGTTCGACAACATCTGTATCGCGAGCGCGCCCGCCCACACGGCTCACCGCGCCTGATGCTCGAGCGAGCGCTCCCTTCGAAGAGAAAAAGATGGGAGAGAGAAGAAGAAGAGCGCCTGCGTGAGTGGTTGGCGAGAGCGCGCGGCGGTGGAGAAGAAGAGCGCCTGCGCGAGTGGTTGGCGAGAGCGCGCGGCGGTGGAGAAGAAGAGCGCCGGCGCGAGCAGTCGGCGAGTCGCGGGTGCATCCGGTCTACGGATCTCCGCGATGTCTCCGGTCTGAGATCTCCGCGATGTACTGAGCAAGTGGGGAGATGGACCCTGTGCAAGCGACAAAAATATCGGCGCTTTCATACTTGACGACGCGCGTTCAGATGAGCATGGTTGGAGGATGGGCCGGCCCCGCAAGCGCCACATCCAGCAGCCGCTGTTCAAGCAGCGCGGCGGTAAGCGGGCCGGTGCGGGGCGTCCGATCACGGCGGGGCGGTACCGGGCGAGCGAGCGGCATCGGGCGCGGCCGAAGATCACGAAGGCGACCCCGGTGCACGTCACGTTGCGCGTGGTGCAGGTGCTCGAGGTGCTGCGGACGCTCGATGCGTACAAGGCGCTGCGGCGGGCGATGGTCTGCGTGTATCGGCGGACGAACTTCCGGATCGTCGGGATCAGCATCGAGCAGTCGCACGTGCACTTGATCGTCGAGGCGCACGACAAGATGGCGCTCGCGCGCGGCATGCAGGCGTTCCAGATCTCGGCCGCGAAGCAGCTCAATGCGGTGTACTCGAAGTGGCGGGGGCTGCCGTTCACGGAGCGGCGGCGCGGCAAGGTGTTCTGCGACCGCTACAACGAGGAGGTCATCACCAGCCGGCGGCAGGCGCGGCATGCGTGGAGCTACGTGCTCAACAACTGGCGCAAGCACAAGGAAGACCGCGTGCCCGAGCTGCGTGGGTCTGCGATCGATCCGTTTTCCAGCGCGGTCGCGTTCGATGGCTGGGCGCGGCCGATTCGCGAGAGCTGGCCGCCGACGTACGAGCCGCTGCCGGTGCATGCGCCCGCGAGCTGGCTGATGAGCGTCGGGTGGCGGATGTATGGGCTCATCGATCCGCGCGAGGTGCCGGGTCGGCGCACGACTCGCCGCGGAGCGGGCGTTGCGTAACGCGAGCGAATTGCCACGCGGCGGCGAGGCGCGGCGGCTGTTTTGGCCGGGGTTCGTGGTGTAGCGTGGGCGGGACGTGTCTGGCGGCGTGACAGACGAGGACGCGCGGTCGTACCTGCAGGGGCGGCTGCGGCTGTGCGCGAAGCTGCTGTTCTGGACGTTCGCGTCGCTGCTCGGGATGGCGCTCGCCGTGTACGAGGTGTTTCCGGGGGCGCGGCCCGCGGAGCTGGGGTTGGTGCATGGTCAGGGCGAGGCCGGGTTGGCGGCACTCGC
>JAFAOG010000158.1 GCA_019237945.1 Deltaproteobacteria bacterium
ATGAACACGAGGTTCCAGATCTCCAACCACCCGCCCCACGTCGACGGATCGCTCGTCGGCCACTTGCCGTTCGCGTCGTAGTTGAAATGGATCTCGGTGCACGGGCCCATCGGGCCGGTGTCGCCCATCTGCCAGAAGTTGTCCTTCGCACCGAGGCCGATCACGCGGTCATCGCCAAAGCCGGTGACGCGCTTCCAGATCGTGCGCGCTTCGTCGTCGGCCGAGATGCCGGGCAGCGACGGATCCCCGCCGAACACGGTGACGACCATGCGGCTGGGATCGATGCCGTAGACCTTCGTCAGCAGCTCCCAGGCGTACGCGATCGCGTCTTCCTTGAAGTAGTCGCCGAACGAGAAGTTGCCGAGCATCTCGAAGAACGTGTGATGGCGCGGCGTCTTGCCGACCTCGTCGAGGTCGTTGTGCTTGCCGCCCGCGCGCACGCACTTCTGCGACGACGTGGCGCGCCTGTAGCCGCGCTGCTCGACGCCCGTGAACACGTCTTTGAACTGGTTCATGCCCGCGTTCGTGAACAACAGCGTCGGGTCGTTCGCAGGCACGAGCGAGCTCGAGGCCACGACTTCGTGACCCTTGCTCTTGAAGAATTCGAGGAACGTACGGCGAACGTCAGCGGCCTTCATGACCGCAACGTTCTACCACCCTTAGTACGCGTAGCCGAGGGTAACCGCGCCGCCGAAGTAGGTATCGCGGGCGCCCAGGACTTCCTGCGTGGCCGGGTCGTTATCGCGCGTGTTCGCGAGCGACATCGGGTCGCCCTTGAACGTCATCCCGATCGTCTGGAGCATCGCCTCGCCGCGCAGGAAGATGTTCTTCGTCACGTTGTAGTCGATGCCGCCCGCAAATTCGAAGCCGGTGACGCTCGCCGCGCCGTACTCGGTTGGCTTCTGCATGTCGCCGGTGTTCGTCACCGCGAGGAAGCCCGCGCTGACGTTGATGTTCATCTTCGGCGACGCCGGGTAGATCAGGAACGCCTCCGGCTCGATCATCTTGTACGCGACGTTCGGGACGTCGGTCGGATCGCCGTTCGGCAGCGTCTGCAGGATCGAGAACGTCTTGGCCTGATAGCCGAGCTTGCCGCCGACGACGGTCGCCTTCTCGCCCTTGCCCAGCGGATAGCGGAACACGGCGGCGATCTTGAGGCGCGACTCGCTGGTCGTCAGGTTCGCGACCTGGCCGGCGCCGTTGGTATCGAGGTAGCGCTTCTGCGAGTTGATCTTGAGCGCCTTGTCGTAGAGGACCTCGAGGCCGATGCCGCTCGTGATCTCGCGGTTCTTCTTGTTGAACGCGAGCGGATAGAACGTCGCGTCGAACATGCCGCCCGCGACCGGAATCGCCTGCTTGTAGCCGGGCGGCGGCGTCGACAGCGTCGACTTGTACGTGAAGCCGAGGTTGCGGCCGGTGAACGACAGACCCGCCGCCACGTCGATCGCGCGGCGCGCCGGCGTCAGCGCATCGGACATGTCGACGTCGCCCTCGTCGGAGTCGCTCGACACCGAGCTGCTGTCCTCGTCGTCGTCCTTCTTGGCGACTTTCTTCTTCGGCTTGTCGTCGCTGCTGTCCTCGTCGTCCGACTTGTCCTTCTTCTTCTTGTCGGCCTTCGGCAGCGGGGTGTCGTCCTCGTCGTGCTTCGTGCTCAGCGCCGCCTTGGTGTCGGCGTCGTCATCGTCCGACTTCTTCTTCTTGTCGGCCTTCTTGGGCTTCGCGTCGGCGTCTTCGTCGTCGTCCTTCTTCGCCTTCTTGTCCGCCTTCTTCGGCTTGTCCTCGTCGTCGACCTTGTCGCTGCCCTTCATGTCGTGCTGCTTGGAGAACGCCGAGTGCTTCGACGACGAGTCGTCGCTGCTGTCCTCGTCGTCGGACTTGTCGGCGCCCTTCTTCTTCTTCACCGGCTTCGTGTCGGCATCGGCCTCGTCGTCGTCGGCGTGCTTCTTCTTCTTCGACGCCTTGCTGTCCGCCTCGTCGTCGTCATCGCCGCCGCCGCCCTTGTTCGAGTCGAGCTCGTCGATCTGACCGACCAGCTCGTCCTTGAGATCGCTCTGCGCCTTGCCGTCGAGGCGCGGGCCTTCGGCCTTCGTGTCGATCGAGTTGCCGACGAGCTCGCCGCTCGTGCCGGCACGCAGCTTGAGCCGGATGATGTACTCGTCGCGGCGCTTCTCGATCTTTCCCGAGATCACGCCGTCGACCTTGAGCTTCTTCGCGACCTTCTTGACGTTCTTCTCGGTGACCTTCGCCGCGTCGAGCTCCTCGGCCGCGCCGTTCCACTTCTCCGTCGAGATCACGGTGTGGCTCTTCTTCAGCAGCTTGACGACATCGTCGTGAAACTTCTCCGCCTTCGGGCCCTCGAACTCGAGCACGACGAGTCGTTTGCGGCCCGCGACCGCGATCGACGACCACACCAGCAGCGCCGCGACGACGAGCCAGAAACTACTTTTCGAAATGCTCGATGTCGAACTCGTCATTGGGCGCTCCCTTGTCGTTCGGGGTCCAGCTGCGGTCGGCGCTACCCGACACGCCGCGGAACAGCAGGGCGAAGTCAGACGGGCTGGTCGAATGCTTGACGGCCTCCTCGTACGTGACGAGGCGCTGCTTCACCAGCGAGGCGAGGCTCTGGTCGAACGTGATCATGCCGTACGGATGGAGGCCCTCGGCGATCGCGGTGTGGATCTCGCGCGTGCGGTTCGGATCCTCGATCATCTCGCGCACGCGCTCGGTGTTGAGCATGATCTCGAGCGCGGGGACCATGCCCTTGCCGTCGGCGCGCGGCAGCAGGCGCTGCGAGATCACGCCGCGGAGCACGCTCGCGAGCGTCAGGCGCGCTTGCTGCTGCTGGTGCGTCGGGAACATCGAGATGATGCGGTTGATCGTCTCGGTCGCATCGACGGTGTGCAGCGTCGACAGCACGAGGTGGCCGGTCTCGGCCGCCGTCATCGCGATCTGTGCCGTCTCGAAGTCGCGCATCTCGCCGACGAGGATGACGTCGGGATCCTGGCGCAGCGCCGCACGCAGCGCGCGCGCGAACGACATCGTGTCGAACCCGATCTCGCGCTGGTTCAAGACGCTGCGCTTGTCGCGGAACGTGTACTCGATCGGGTCCTCGATCGTGACGATGTGATAGGCCTGCTGCGTGTTGACCCAGTCGATCATCGCGGCGAGCGTGGTCGACTTGCCGGAGCCCGTCGCCCCGGTGACCAGCACGATGCCGCGATGAGCCTCGACCAGCTCGAGCACGGTCTTCGGGAGGTTGAGGCGGTCGAACGGCGGCACTTCGGGAGGGATCAAACGCAGGACCATCCCGACCGATCCACGCTGCTGGAACATGTTGACGCGATAGCGGACGCCATCGGGCGTGCCATACGCGAGGTCGATATCGAGGTTCTGCTCGAAGTCCGCGCGCTGCCTGTCGTTCATCATGTGGACCGCGAACTGCGCGATCGCCTCGCGGGTCAGCGCGGGCACGTCGCGGACGGTTCGCAGGTCGCCCTTGATACGGAAGATCGGGGGTAGCCCGGCCTTTAGATGCACGTCCGAGGCCCCGAGCTGGCGCGCGGCGGTCAGGACGCGATCGAGGATCTGACTCATCGCCAGTATCTAGGGTAACACACGCGCTCCGTCGGATCCCACGTGAGGTAGGCCCGCGCCCGGCCTTGAGTTACGATGCTTCTCGGGATGCGTTGCCCGAGCTGCGGGACCGAGAACGCGCCGGATTCCCGGTTCTGCGGCGGGTGCGGTGCGCGCCTCGAGCCCTCGCGCGTCGCGCCGACGGTCAAGCTGCACGACGACGCCCCGGCGAACGTACCTACACCGCCTCCTGGCTCGATGAACATCGGCCATTTGCCGACGCCCGCGCCCGGCTCGCTGAGCTACCGGCCGGCGAGCATGCCGCCGACGAACAACCCCGCGAGCATCCCGCCGACGAACAACCCCGCAAGCATCCCGCCGACCAACAATCCCGCGAGCATCCCGCCGACGAACCATCGGCTTGCGAGCCAGCCCGGCTACGCGCCGCCGACCTCGCAGTCGCCAGGCTCGCAGCCGCCGGGCTCGCAACCACCGGGCCAGCGGCGCGCGAGCACGCCGGCGCCCTCGGCGATGTCGTCGCCGTCGCTGTCGATGATGCCGCCGCGGCGCAGCGGCGCGATGATCGCGATCGTCCTCGTGATCGATCTCGCGCTCGCCGCCGCCGGCGCGACGCTGCTTGTCAAGGGCCTCGCGAAGCCGAAGGCCGCCGACGCAAAACCTGCGAAGACCGAGGCGCAGAAGCCGACAACCGCAGCTCCTGCGCCGACTGCGCTCGCCCAGGCGCCCGCCCCGGCCGCCGCGCCCGAGCCCATCGGATCCGCCGCGCCCGAGCCGCCCGCGCCGCCCGCGCCGCCGATCGACAAGACGGTCGCGCGCGATCCGAAGAAGCACGGCGGCAAGCCCGACACCAAGAAGGTCACGGCGAACGGCCCGCTCGATCCGTACGGCGCGGGTGGCGCGGCGGCGCCCGCGGTCGATCTGACGGCCGAGATCGACGCGCACGCGAAGGGCTCGTTCGGCGCGTTCCGCGCGTGCTTCTCCGACGCGATCCACGCCGGGCCGGTGCACGGCGACATCCGCATCGCGTTTGTCGTCGAGCCCGATGGCCGCGTCGATCATGCCGCGCCGGTCGTCAACACGACCGGTTCCGACGCGCTCGGGAGCTGTCTCGCGCAAACGATCGGCGGCTGGACGTTTGCTCCCCACTCTGGCGCGGCCGCGACGTACGAGCGTCCGTTCAACTACCCGTGAAGGCCTCATGACGATCGACTCCGGCTCGTTCCGCAGTGTCTCCGGCTCGAACAACGCGCTCGTCGGCGTGGAGGTGCTCGTGCTCGACGGTGACGAGCGCGTGCACGCCGGCATCGAGCAGCTGCTGTCGGAGGCGAGCCTGCACGTCACGTGCACGGCCGATCCGGCGCGCGCGGCGCAGCTCGTCGAGCGGCAGTTCTTCTCGGTGGCGCTGATCGACATCGACACGCCGACGCCGCGCGCCGGCATCCCGACGATCGCGCGCGTCAAGCAGATCTCGCCGACGACGATGGTGATCGCGATGACGCCGCGCCGCAGCTACGACGACGCGGTCGATGCGGTGCGCAGCGGCGCCGTCGATCTGATCCTCAAGGCGCCCGAGTCGGTCGCGTATCTCAAGGATCGCGTGCTCGATGCGGCGGGCCGCTCCGTCGGCCGGCGCGAGGTCGACACGGTGCTCGACGATATCAAGCGCGTCCACGACGAGTTCCTCCAGCGCTTCATGGACGCCGAGAAGCGCGCGCTCGATCTCGCGGATCAAGCGGCGGGCAAGGATGTCTCGCGGATGTCGCTGATCGACGAGCTGCGCGTGCTCGTGATCGACGAGGTCGACGACTTCTACGACGCGATGGTCGAGGCCAAGCCGAAGGGCTACGCGTTCACGCACGCGACGAGCGGCGGCGAAGGTCTCGATCGCGCGAGCTCGGGCGCGTTCCACTACGCGATGATCGCGGAGGACGTCACCGACCTGCCCGCGCGCACGGTCGCGCGCACGATCCGCAACCAGCAGCCGGATACGGTCGTGCTGACGTTCCTCGGCCCCGCCGACAACGGGCACGTCGATCTCGTCGAGACGCACGGCACGCGCACGATCGTCAAGCCGTTCGACGAGGCCGGCAAGCTGGTCGCCCGCCTCGACGAGCTCGCCGAAGCGTGGCGCGCGAAGGCCCGCGAGCGTCGCTACACGCAGGCGTTCCGCGAGCGCCACTACGACTTCTTGCGCCGCTACGTCGAGATCAAGACGAAGATCGATCGCGCCATGAACGAAGGGCCCGGCTGAGCGCGGCTTCGATCGCGAACTGAGGTCGCCGGCGCTGCACGCGAAACGTCACGAGGCGCGTCGCGGCGGTCGCGAGGCTTCCCTTGTAGCGCGCATCGCCGCCGAGCAGGTCATAGATCGCGTGGCCCTCGCGTGCGCTGTGCTCGATCAACCGCGCGTGACACAGGTAGCCCGGCTTGTCGTGCGCGTGCGCCGGCGCCGGGATGCCGCTCTGATAGAACAGCACGCGGCCTGCGCACACGAAGTTGTAGAGGCAGCCGAGCGTCGCGCCGCCCGCGTGCACGCGCGCGAGCTGGATCTCGCCGTGCGCGAACCGCCGCGTGATCAGCCGCCGATGAAATCGATCGAACCACGGGTCGGCGAATGCGCCGGGCTGACCGCGCGCGCGCCAGCGACGCTGGTGATGCGCGACGAGCTCGTCGTAACAGGCGAGCGCGCCGGCGACGTCGTTCGGGATGTCGAGCGCGAGCGTGCCGGCGCGGCGCTGGGCGCGTCGCAGCTGCGTGCGCGTCGAGCGGCCGATCAGCGCCTCGTAGCCATGCGCGCGCACCAGCGCGAGATCGACGTAGTACGAAGCGACCTCGCGGTCGACGCGCACGTGGAACGCGGGCGGTACGCGCGGCACGGCGTCGGCGAGCGGCACGACGAGCTCGTCGCACGAGCCCGGCAGCGCCTCGATCAGATCGCCGAGCTCCCCGCCGACCGCCGCGTTGTGCTCGATCACGAGGTTGTCGAAGCGGTCGATGCCCGTCGTGTTGAGAAACCATGCGCGACTCGCCCGGCGCAATAGCGCACGCTGGCCGACGAACGCGGCGCTGACCGGCGAGCCATCGCGCACGACCACCGCGAGCTTCGGCAGCGCCGCGCGCGGCAGGCACGCGAGCCAGTTCTCCACCCACGGCCACCGCAAGAAGTAGCTGGACGTCGAGCCTTCGAGCGCGCGCCAGATCGGCGCGACCTCCGGCGACAACGCGTCGTACAGCTCGAGTCGCACCGTGGCATTATGCCTCGAGGCCGCCGTCGCTGTCGGAGCCGCGCCGTAGATTCGCGCGCGGTGAAACATTCCTTCGCAATCGTGCTGCTCGCCGTCGGGTGTCGCAGCGGGAGTCATCCGGGGGAAGGCTCTGCGACGCGTCCGGCCTGCTCGCCGCAGCTGACCGAGCTCGCGAAGTTCTACGAAGCTGTCGCAGCCGAGAACGCGGTGCCGTCGATCTCGGCACGGATCGAGACGTCGCGCGTCCGCCACGTGCCCGAGCTCGGCAGCGGCGCCGCGGTCGATACATCGCATGCGACGTTGCTGCTCGTCGACCCGAGCGGATCGACCCTCGTGACCGGGGATTCTGGCGCGGTCGTGCTCGTGATCGATGCCGCCACGCCGTGGAGCCACGTCGAGGACGTGCTGCGCACGGTCGCGCCGTCGGCGTCGGTCTCCGTCGCGTACCGCGTGAAGGGCGCATTCGCCGACCGCAAGCCGCCGAAGGCTCTCGACACCGCCCAGCTCGACCTGCCGACGATCGCCGACAGCCTCGCCAAGACGACCGCGACGCACTGCCCCGCGTACGCGGCGCAGCTCGCAGGACTCAAGACCGGCACGGTCGCGATCACCGATCCCGCATTCCTGCGAGGGCTCGCGGCTTCACTCCCGTCGTGTGACTGCGACGTCGACCTCGCGCTGCTCGAGGTGATGCCGTGGCTCACCGCGACGATGCAGGTGACGACGGTTCCGCTCGCCGCGACCGCGCCGGCGCATGACCCCGGCCAGACCTGGGGAGACCTCGTAGCTGCCGCCAAGGGGCCGGTGCCGCTGGCGCTGCCTGCCGCGCCGCCGCCACCGCCACCGCCGCCGCTGCCGCATCACCGCTGAGGCTGTCGGACCGGGCGGTTATAGTCGGTGCGTGCTCGGGCCTCGCACCACGGTCATCGTCAATCCGAAGTCGCAAGGCGGGCGGCTCGGCAAGCGCTGGTCCGAGCTCGCCGATACGATCGGTCGCGCGTTCCCGTTCGACGAGGCGCGCACGACGGGCCCGGGCGATGCCACGCGACTGGCGCGCGAAGCGTTGCGCGGCGGCGCCGAGCGCATCGTCGCGATCGGAGGCGACGGCACGGTCAACGAGGTCGTCAACGGCTTCTTCGACGAGGCGGGCGCGCCGATCAACCCCGAGGCGAGCTTCGCGCTGATCCCGTTCGGCACCGGCGGCGATTTCCGCCGCACGTTCGAGCTGCCGACCGATCTCGCCGCGGCCGCCGCCGTGATCGCGAAGAACCACCGGCGCCGCATCGATGTCGGCAAGCTCGAGCTGACCACCCCCGAGGGCGGCAAGACGATGCGGATGTTCGCGAACATCGCGTCGTTCGGCGTGTCGGGCGTCGTCGATCGGTTGGTCAACGAGTCGGGCAAGAAGCTCGGCCGGCTGTCGTTCGCGCTCGCCACCGCGCGCGCCACGTGGTCGTACAAGAACCAGCGCGTGCAGCTGATCTTCGACGGCACCGAGCGCGCCGAGCTGACGATCAGCACGGTCGCGGTCGCGAACGGCCGCTACTTCGGCGGCGCGATGATGGTCGCTCCGAATGCCGAGGTCGACGACGGCGTGTTCGACGTCGTCGCGATGGGCGACTTCACGTTCGGCGATCTGGTCAAGAGCGGGCAGCGGCTCTACAAGGGCACGCACCTATCGATGGACAAGGTGAGCGTGCGCCGCGCGAAGGTGGTCGAGGCGCTGCCGATCGAGCCGGGCGCGGTCGTCGAGCTCGATGTCGATGGCGAGTCACCCGGGAAGCTGCCGGCGCGGTTCGAGATCGTGCCCGCGGCCCTGTGGATGGTGGTACCGGGGGCCTGATGCTTCGCGCGGTGCACGGCAATCGCACCGAGGCGCTGCTCGGTGCGCTGCTCGAGGCATTGCCTCCAGCGGACCCGTTCTCGCCCACGACGATCGTCGTCGGCAGCCACCTCGTCGCGCGCTGGTTGTCGCGCGAGATCGCGATGGCGCGCGGCGTCGCGGCGGGCCTCGAGCTGATCACGTTCGATCGGTTCCTCGAGCGCACCTGGGACATGCCCGCGCTCGACAAGCGTCAGCTCGCGGCCGCGATCGCGAGCGTGCTCGCCGATGGCGCGTTCGTCGCGCGGCTGCCGGCGGTCGCTCATTATCTGGCGGCCGCGCCGGATGCAGGCGACCGCGCGGGCCCGCGCCGCGTGCAGCTTGCCGAGCACGTCGCGGATCTCGCTTGGCAGTACATGCAGTCGCGGCCGGAGTGGCTGGGCTCGCTGCTCGACGCGCGCGTGCCGAAGGATCTCGCCGGCGCCGAGCGGGCGCGCTGGCAGATCGTGCTCGTCGCGGAGGCGATCCGGCGCGCGGGCGATCGCGTGCCGGTGCCGATGCTGCCGTGGGCGCGCAAGCGGGCGAAGCAGCCGGCGCCCGTCGTCGCGCGGCCGGTGTTCGTGTTCGGCGTGTCGTTTCTGCAGAAGGCGCAGCTCGAGGCGCTGAGCGATCTCGCGAGCGGCACCGATGTCACGGTGTTCGTGCTCGATCCGTGCGCCGAGCTCTGGGACGACCTCACGACGGCCGATCCGCTGGTGCTGACGCAGTGGGGACGCGCGGTCCGCGGCACGCTGAGCGCGCTCGTCGAGCGGACCGGTGGTGATATCGATGATGCGTTCGTCGAGACCGAGCCGCGTAGTGCGCGCGAGCTGCTGCTGTCGGATGTGCTGCATCGCCGCCCGCCGCAGGCCATCGCGGAGGCGTCGCACGGTGTGACCGTGCTCGCGTGCTCCGATCCGCGCCGCGAGATCGAGGTCGTTGCCGCGAAGATCCGCCACCACCTCGACGAGGATCCGACGCTGTCGGCGCACGAGGTCGCGGTGTGGATCGCGAGCGATGCCGACCGTTATCTCGCGCAGGCGCCCGCCGCGTTCGAGGCCGTCGGCGTGCCGCATCATCTGATCGACGCGCCGCTCGACGATCGCGGGCGCATCGCGGAGGCCGTGCTCGCGCTGCTCGAGCTACCGACCGGCACGCTGGCGCGGCGCGAGCTGCTGCGCGTGATGACGCACCCGGCGGTGCTCGCGGCGCACCCGCACGTCGACCCGGACGACTGGGTGCGGTGGACGGAGCGGCTGGGCATCGTGCACGGCGCCGATCGCGGCGCGCACACCGAGACGTACCTCGCCGAGCATCCGGGCCGCTTTCACTGGGACCAGGGCGTACGGCGGCTCGCGCTCGGCGCGTTCATGCGCGGCGATGGGCCGGTGACGATCGGCGAGTACACGGTGATGCCCGAGGAGGTCCGGCCCGAGCAGCACGCGAGCGCCGCGACGTACGCGCTGCTCGTCCGGTCGCTGTGCAATGACACGGCGTGGCTCGCGAAGCACGAGGCGACGCTCACCGCGTGGGCCGATGTGTTCGTCGCGCTCGTCGACAGCTACATCGCGCGCGCGAGCGACGAGGCAAAGCGCGATGTCGAGCGTGTGCGGTCGATGCTCGCGGGCATCGCGCACGTCGATCTCGATGGGCGGCGCGTCGGATTTCGCGAGGCGCGCGAGCACGCGGTGCGCCGGCTCGCCGACACGAAGGGCAACCGCGGCGAGCCGCTCGCGGCCGGTGTCATGGTCGCGCCGATCGCGGCGATGCGCGCGATCCCGTTCCGCGTCGTGTGCATCGTCGGGCTCGCCGAGGGCGCGTTCCCGGCCGGCGATCAGCCGAGCGCGCTCGACGTGCGCGAGCCGAAGCCCGGCGACATCTCGCCGCGCGACCGCGATCGCCACGCATTTCTCGAGGTCGTGCTCGGCGCGCGCGATGCGCTGTACCTCAGCTATGTCGCGGCGGAGCCGAAGAGCGGCCAGGCGCTCGGGCCGTCGTCGGTCGTGCTCGAGCTTGCCGATGCGCTCGCCCCGTACGTCGGGGCGCCGTCGAGCAAGGAGGCGCTCGAGCTGATCACGCAGCGCCAGCCGCTCCACCGCTGGACGCAGGCTGCGAGCGACGCGACGCTGCCCGCCGGCGTCGCGAGCGAGCAGTGGGCGGTGCGCGTGCGCGATGCGATGCGCGCGCATCTGCGCGGCCACGGCTGGGCGATCCCCGACGAAGACGGCATCCACGCGCTGCTCGATGCGCAACCGCCGCTGCGCGCGGCGCTCGGGCTGCTCGATGCACCGCCGGCGCCTCCGCCGGTGACGGCGCGGCCGATCGGGTTGACCACGCTGCGCGGCTTCCTCGAGTCGCCGGTGCAGGCGTGGGCGCAGGCGGTGCTCGGCCTCGACGAGCTTCCCGACGACGAGACGATCGAGCACAGCGACGAGCCGTTCGATGTCGATGCGCCGGCGCGCGCGCTCGTGCTGCGCGAGGTGCTCGCGAGCCACCTGCGGGCGCCCGAGCAAGACCTCGAGGCGGTGTACGACGCGGTCGTCGCGGATCTCGAGTTGCGCGGTCAGTTCCCGGTCGGCGTGTTCGGCAGCGCGGCGCGCGGCAAGGACATCGACACGCTGCGCGCGTGGCGCGAGAAGCTCGGTCCGATCGAGGTCGGCGCGGCGACGCGGCTCGCGTTCGGCCGCTCGACGTCCAAGGTCGCCGACCTGCGCGCCGCGATCCCGCTCGACCTCGGTGGCGGCCGCAGCGTGCGGCTCGTCGGGCAGACCGAGCTGCTGCTCGCGAGCGATGGCCGCTACACGTCGGTCGTGCCGCTCGTCGGCGACGGCGGCAAGAAGGACCACCGTCACCTGCGCGGCGCGTTCGATCACGTCGTGCTCGCCGCCGCCGAGCTCGCGACGCAGGGCCACGCGCACGTGCTGCTCGATCGCGACGGCAAGGCGTGGCGGGTCGAGCACGCGCCGTGGCGCCCCGACGACGCGCGCGCCTTCCTCGCCGAGCTCGTCCGCGAGCTGATCGATCAACCACACGGCTATGCGCTTCCGTTCGACCAGCTCGTGCGGGCGCTCGAAGGAAAGTCGCTCGAGCTCCACCGCGATCCGAAGAAGTCGGTGCGGTTCGGGCCGATCCAGCGCCTCGATGGCCTCGCGCTGCCCGACGACGCGGTCGTGATCGCGGAGCGCCGCCTGCGCCCGCTGATCGAGCGGATGACCGGCGATCACTCGATCGGAGAGGTCAAGTGATCGTCCGCGCGGCGCGTCCGCCATCGCTGCCCGTCGCGGGAGAGCGGTTCGTCGTCGTCGAGGCGTCGGCCGGTACGGGCAAGACGTACTTCCTCGAGCACCGCGTCGCGGATCTCGTGATCGGCGGCGCCGAGCTGTCGCAGATCCTGCTCGTCACGTTCACCGACAAGGCGGTCGCCGAGCTGCGCATGCGCATCCGCGACCTGCTCGACCGGCTGTCGCGCCTCGACGTCTCGACGGACAGCGAGCCCGCGTGGGAGCTCGACGATGCGGCGCGCGCGCGCCTGCGGGCGGCCGTGATCGCATTCGATCATGCGCCGATCTTCACGATCCACGGCTTCTGCCACCGCGTGCTGATCGAGGACGCATTCGCGGCGCGCCGGCTGTTCCAGCAGGAGCAGGTCGCCGACGAGGTCGCGTTCGATTCGGCGTTCTCCGCGCTGCTGCGCGAGCGGTTCTCGATCGCATCCCCGGACCGAGAGCTCCTCGCCGCGTACCTGCGCTACAAGGGCACGACCGAGCAGCTGCGCAAGGTGCTGCTCGACTGCTCGCGCAAGGACGCGCGCGCGCGCCGCCGCTTCGATCCCGAGGCCGCCCTCGCCCTCGGTCAGCGGTTGCGCGACGAGCTCGGCTCGCCGGAGCGCCGCGCCGCGATCCTGCAGACGTGCGAGTGGGGCAACCAGTCGAAGAAGGCGCCGGGCTGGCTCGACGAGCTTGCGGCCGGGCTCGAGCGGTGGGACGGCACGGCGATCGGCGTGCTCGCGCTGTGCGACGACATCGGCGAGCGCGCCGACGCGCTGACGAAGCGCTACACGAGCAAGCGGCCGGTGCTCCACGAGGCGCTGCTGGCGGTGAAGCGGATGATGTCGCTCGAGGAAGCGATCGCGATCGAGCTGCTGCCTCACGTGATGACGCGAATCGCCGCCGACAAGGCCGAGCGCGGCATGTTCGACTACAAGGACATGCTCGAGCTCGTGCGCGACGCGCTGCGCGGCGAACGCGGGCCCGAGCTGGCGCACCGCCTCCGCGAGCGCACGCCGTGGGTGATGATCGACGAGTTCCAGGACACCGACGAGATCCAGTGGGAGATCTTCAAGACGGTGTGGCTGCACGAGGAAGCGCGCGGCCTGACGATCGTCGGCGATCCGAAGCAGGCGATCTACGGCTTCCGCGGCGCGGACGTCGCGACGTACATGGATGCGCGCGATCAGCTGCTCGGGCTCGGCGCGCATCGCGTGTCGCTCGAGGAGAACCGGCGATCGGTCGCGCCGCTCGTCGAGGCGGTCAACACGCTGATCAACCAGCCGCTCAACGAGCTGCTCGATCAGGACATCCGTTACGAGCATCCGGTGCGCGCCGCCGGCGACATCGCGTGCGAAGGGTCGCGCCCGCCGATCACGGTGTTCCAGCTCGTCGAGACGGCGGCCGAGGACGACCTCGCCGCCGCGATCGGCGAGGAGATCGAGCGGCTGCGCGCGCGCCCGCCGGCGTGGCGTCACCGCGGGACGTCGCCCGCGTTCTCGCTAGGTCAGGTGATGGTGCTGACGCGCTCGAACAAGGAGAGCAGCGAGGTCGCGGCGTCGCTGCGCGCGCGCGGGCTCGCGTGTGCGGTCGTCGAGAGCGAGAAGCTGTTCAAGACGCGCGAGGCCGCCGAGCTGGCAGCCGTGCTCGCCGCGATCGCCGCGCCGCGTGACCGGAGCGCCCGGCTGCGCGCCCTGCGCACGCGGTTCTTCGACGTCAAGTGGACGGAGCTGATGCGCGTCGTCGATGCGCCCGATCACCACCCGGCGATCGCGCGGCTGTTCGACTGGGCGGCGCTCGCGGCCAAGCGCGAGTACGAGGCGCTGTTCCGCCGCCTGATCGACGACAGCCGCTTCGCGGCGCGCACGCTCGTGTGCGGCGGCGGCGAACGCGCGGTGATCAACACGTGGCACGTGATCGAGCTGCTGCTCGAGGAGGTGTCGCGCTCGCGCGGCGATCTCAACGAGCTCGTCACGCAGCTGCGGCGCTGGATCGATCAGCACGATCCCGTCGAGGAGGATCGCGACATCCAGCGCGCCGAGACCGATGCCGACGCGGTCCGCGTGCTCACGATCCACAAGGCGAAGGGCCTCGAGGCGCCGTACGTGTTCCTCTACGGTGCGGCGAGCAAGCCGGGGCTGCAGCGCGTCCACACGCTGCACGACAGCGCCGGCCGCGCGCTCGTCGTGACGACGAAGATGACGCCGGAGCTCGAGGCGGAGGAGGCGGCCGAGAACGAGCGGCTCGCGTACGTCGCGCTGACGCGCGCGCAGGTGCGGATGTACTTGCCGCTGTACGGCGAGCGCGTCGACAAGCGGTCGACGTATCACCACGTGCAGCGCTGCCTCGCGCCGCTCGTCAACACCGGCCACGGGCGGTTCGAGGTGATCGCGGTCGCCGCCGAGAACGATCCGCAGCCGCCCGCGGACGCGCTCGCGAGCTTCGACGTGCCGCCGCCTCCCGCGCTCGCCGAGATCGCGCCCGTCACGCGCGCCGGCCTCGCGATGTGGTCGTACACGCGCCTCGCTCATGACCTCGCGATCGCGCGGAGCGCGGACCTCAGCGCCGCCGAGATCGAGCGCGCCGAGCTCGATGCCGATGCGGATGCGGCGGCGCCCGACGCGCGCGACGAGCTCCCGGCCGACGAGCTGCCTCCGGGCAGCGACAGCGGTCTGTTCCTGCACGACCTGTTCGAGCACGTCGACCTGCGCGTCGCCGAGGCCACCGCCGAGCAGCTCGCCGACTTCGGCCGCCAGCGCGGCATCGCGCCGGCCTACCACGCCCATGCGGCCCGCCTCGTGCGCGAGACGCTCGTGCAGCCGCTCGGCGACCTCCCGCCGCTCGTCGAGGCGACCGCGCTCGCGCGCGAGGTCGAGTTCGCGTACCCGATTCCGGGCGCGCCGGGGCGCGGGCTCGTCAAGGGCTTCATCGACGCGCTCGTCGTGTACGGCGATGACCTGTGGGTGCTCGACTACAAGAGCGACCGCCTCGCGAATCCGGCGCGCGCGAAGGAGCACGCGTTCGAGCACTACGGCGTGCAGGCGCGCCTGTACTCGCTCGCGGCCGACAAGCTGCGCGGCTCGCGCGCGCTGCGCGGCGTGCTGTTCGCGTTCGTGAGGCACGGCGTCGTCGTGCCGATCACCGTCGACGGCGACGCGCTCGCCACCTACGCGAGCTGGCTGGAGGGGCTGCGATGATCCATCCGAAGGGCACGCTACGCGTCCGCTTCGAGCCGGCGCCCACCGACGACATCTTCCGCCGGCTCGGCATCGGCGCGCGCCGCTGCGACCTCGGCGACGAGGGCCTCTACCTCGCCGAGGAGATCGTCGCGGCGGACCGCTGGCTGGGCGGCTCCGATCCCGAGGCGCTCGGCATCATGGTGCTCGCGCTGATGATCGCGCAGCGCCAGGGCTCGAGCCGGCTCCCGCTCGACCCGAAGGGCCGGCTCAAGACGCTGGTCGGCGAGATCCTGCGCGTCGCCGGGCACGAAGGCGATGCGGGTCGCATCGTCAAGCGGATCGCCGCGCTCGCCGGCGCGCCGGGATTTCACTCCGTGATCGGCAGCGGCGATGCGCGCTCGCCGCTCGTCGTCGAAGCGGGCTGCCTGTACACCGAGCGCTCGCGCCACCTCGAGAAGCGCGTCGCCGAGAAGCTCGCGGCCCGCGTGCGCGCGACCATGCCGGCGAATGTCGCCGACGCGCCGGGACTGTCCGCGGAGCAGAATGCGGCCGTGAAGCTCGCGGCGACCGGCGCGCTCACCGTGGTCACCGGCGGCCCGGGCACGGGCAAGACGCTGGTCGCGTCCGCGATCGTCCGCGCGTTCACACAGCTCGGCATCGGCCCGATCGCGCTCGCCGCGCAGACCGGCAAGGCCGCGAACCGGCTGACCGAGGTGATGGTGCAGCAGCTCGGCCCCAACCCGCCCCCGCCGGCCGGCCAGACACTGCACCGCCTGCTCGGCTACCGCGGCGACGGCTTCGCGCATCACGCGCAGAGCCCGCTCCCCGTCGGCGCCGTGATCGTCGACGAGGCGTCGATGATCGATCTCGAGCTGATGGACGCGCTGCTCGACGCGCTGCCGAAGACGGTACCGCTCGTCCTGATCGGCGACGCGCACCAGCTCCCCGCGATCGATGCCGGCCAGATCCTCGCGGACCTCGTCGATGCAAATGCCCGCGTCGCGACGCTCGCTCACTCGTACCGCATGGATGCGAGCGATCCGCGCGGCCGCGCCGTGCTCGCCGCCGCGAATGCGATCCATGCCGGCGAGGCCGAGAAGCTGACGGCGAAGGCGGGCCTCGCGACGCAGCGGACGCCGGGCACACTCGCGTGGTCGGGTTGCGAGTGGGTCGACGCCGCAACCGGCGATGCGCCGCGCGCGATCGCGACCGCGATGTGGCACCACTTCGACGGCCAGCGCGCGCAGCAGCTCGCGAACGACACCGTGTTCCGATTCATCGACGGCCACATCGATCCGGCGCAGGCCGCACCGCTCGAGGAGCTGTGGGCCCTGCTCGGTCGCGCGCGCCTGCTCGCGGTCACGCGCGGCTTGCCGACCGGCTCGCAGGCGCTCAACGCCGTCGTCCATCAGCTCGCGCTCGAACGGATGACGGCGTCGATGCGGCCGGACTTCGTGCCAGGCGAGCCAGTGATGATCACGGCGAACGACTACACGCGCGGCCTGTTCAACGGCGACCAGGGCATCATCGTCCGCGCCGACGACGCCGGAGGCGGCTCGCATCGCTATCGCGCGGTGTTCCGCGTCGCGGGCCAGCTCGTGCCGTTCGCGATCGAGGCGCTGCGCGACCGGCTCGAGCTCGCGTGGGCGCTCACCGTGCACAAGGCGCAGGGCAGCGAGCTCGACGCGATCGCGCTCGTGCTGCCCGAGGACGAGCACCAGCCGCTACTGACCCGCGAGCTGCTCTACACCGGCCTCACGCGCGCCCGCCACGCCGCGGTGCTATGTGGCTCGAAGGCCGCGATCCACGCCGCCGGCAAGCGCCGCGCGCTGCGCGAGTCCGGGCTCGCCGACCGCCTCCGCGCGACGCTCGCACCCTGATGCGCACGCCACGCGCGCCGGGTACGCTGACGCCGTGACCGACTGCCCGCACACCGAACGCCGCGAGGGCCGCTGCGTCGCGTGTGGCGACTGCCTGCACGAGATCGTGCTCAACGGTGCGTGCTTCATCTGCGGCACGACCGACCTCGATCCGATCGCGATGTCCCCGAAGAAGGACGGCCTCGTACCGCCTGACAAGCTCGTCCGCAAGAAGTGATCAGGGCGCCTGGAACGTGACGATCGTGCCCGTGTACTTCGCAGCCAGGCTGCTCGTCGCCGTCGCCGTGATCTTCGCCTTGGGCTCGCCGGTCTGATACTCGGCCATCATCGACGGCAGCGCCGCGCTGCGTGCGATCTGCCCGAGCGCATTCCATCCGGCACCCGCCGCGTACGTCGGCATCGTCGTGTCCTGGCAGAAGCTCGCGATCGCGAGGTCGCCTGCGGCGCTGTCGGCTGTGAACGTCGAGACCGACAGCGAGGTGCTCGCGGTGCCGGATGCGAACCCGCCGTTGTCGACGTTCGCGAGGCCCCGCCACTCGGTGACCTGCACATCGCACGGCGTGTTGATCGTGAACGTGATCGTACTCTGGCCGGCGGGTGCATTCTGCTCGGTCACGATCGCCGAGGCGCACGCGCCCGACGTCGAGCCGCTCGCATTGTTCTGCCAGCCACTCGGCGCCATGAACGTCGACAGGTCGTTGCCCGCGATCGTCGCGACGAGGAACGTGCCGCCGAGCGTCGGCTGCGGCAGCGCGACCATCACGCTGCCGTTGCCACTCACCACACCCGATTGCTGCACCAGCATCGCGTTGCTCGAGCTGGCGCCGTCGCCCTGCTGCACGCCGTCGCCGAGCGGCCCGTCCCCGGTGACGCCCGCGATGTGCTCGTCGAACCCGAGGCGCCCGCACGCGGAGAGCGTCACGAGCAGGACTACCGGGCGCATTGCCCCAGTGTACTAGAACTTGTGCCGCAACCGCGACTGGACGAGCGCCGACGTGTCGAACCCGGTCTCCTGCTCGATCAGGTCGATCATGTCCTGCATGCCGGCGGCGCGGCCGCGGTGCGCTGCGTAGAAGTCGTGGAGGACCTGGTCGAGCTTGTCGGCGCCGACCGCATCCGCCACGTCCTTGTAGAAGAATGCACCCTCCATGTAGGGAAGGTTCGTGAACAGCTTGTCCTTGAGGATGTCGATCTGGTTGCAGCCCTGCGGCCACGCGGGCGCGCCGCCGGTGGCGATCGCGTCGTCGAGCTCCTGCTGATACTCGTGCCACTGCGCGGCCTCGAGCGTCGGGCTGCCGACCTGACCGAGCACGTGCGCCGCGAGGTAGCTGACCGTGCCTTCGCTGAGCACGAAGTCCTCCCAGCAGCGCAGCCGGATGCCGTCGCCGAACCAGCCGTGCGCGGCCTCGTGGACGTGCGTGTTCTCGTCGTTCATCGCGTCCTTCGCGACGTGCCAGAACGGATGGTGCTCCATGCCGCCGTAGAGCCCCGAGCCCCACACGACCGACACGCTCGCGACGTCGCTGCCGAACGAATACGGACCGATGTGCTTCTCGTACCAGTCGAACGCGTCGCGCAGGTGCTTCGTGCCCTTCGTCGCGTCGGCGTCGCCGCCGGGCAAGTAGTAGACGCTGACGTGCGTGCCGGCGTCGGTCGTGCCGAGATCCTTCTGCGCGTACGCCCCGACGGCCCACGCGAGCATGTACGGCGGCGCCTCGCGGTCGATGCGCGCGGGATACACGGCCTGCTTGCCGCTCGGGACGCCGTCGATCGCGAGCTCGAACGTCTCGCCGTCGGCGGGCTGCGAGTGACACGGAAACAGGTTGCCGCAGAAGTACGGCCAGATCACCGTCGAGCCGCCGGGCAACAGACCATCGGCGGAGTGCTGCACGCGGAAGCCGTACTCGACGACGAGCGAGCCCTGCACGTTCGCGACGAGCAGCTTGCCGCCGACGACGCGATAGTGCCGCTTGCCGCGCGCATCGCTGACGCGCGTGATCGTCAGGCCGCCGGCCTCGAGCGCGACGTTGCCCGCCTTCTCGAGCGCGATCGTCGCGACCGCAGTGTGATCGGCGAGGTGCACGTCGAGGTGCGTCGATGCGACGTTGACCGCGCTCGCGCCATCGGCCTTGCCGCCGTCGAGCCAGCCGGCATCGCCCGGGTCGTCGACGACGTCGTCGGCCGCGCACGCGCTCGCGCCCAGCGCCAACACCAGTAGCCAGCTGCACCGCATCCCGCGCGCATGCAGCAAGGCGCGTGCCGCTCGCGATCTCGCGCGGTTACGGCAGAGGTGGCAACTCGATCCGTCAGGCGTCAGGCGTCGGGCGCGAGCGATGGCCGCGTGTCGAGGCGATCGGTCAGGCGCGCGCGATGTGTCGTGTGTCGAGGCCGTTGAGCGCGCGGTAGGCGATCTCGAGGAAGTCAGTGCTCGTGACGATGCCCACCGGCTTGCCCGCCTCATCGACGACCGGCAGCGCGCTGTACTTGCCGCGCAGCATGCGTTCGACCGCCCACGAGGCGGGCGTCGCGGGGCCGACGAACAGCACGTCGCGGTTCATGATCGTGCTGATCGCGACATCGCTATCGCCGCGCTCGCGCGCACGAAGGACGTCGCGATCCGACACGATGCCGAGCAGCTTGCCGGCGACATCGACGACGAGCAGGTGACGGATCTCGTCGAGCGTCATCTCCCAGTCGGCCGCGCGGATCGAATCGTCCTCGTGCACGACGCGGAGGTTCGTCTTCATCAGGTCGGAGACCGTGAGGTTCGACATGCTGCGGCATTGTTCACGGCGCGTGCCTGAGATTTCCGTCGGTTTTCGCGCAAGCGGTGCGCATCACGCGAAATTCGCAGCCCACACGTGCGCGAGGCGCGGGTCCTTCTCGACGGCGGCTGCGATCGCGGCGAGCTTCGGCGTCATCTCGCGGAACCACGGCGGGTTCGGGCGCCAGTTCGTCATCACCGCGACGTAGAGGTCGAGCACGCTCCATCGCGCCCCGAGAAACCACGGCCCACGCGCGACGCTCTCCATGTGCTTCCACAGTGCCTCGCGATGCGCGTTCGTCGCCGCGCGCAGCGGCTCGCCGCCACCCCACCGCGCGACGTTGTCGCCATACGTGAACGTCGGGTAGATCGCCGCGACGATGAACACGAGGTGGCGCAGCGCCTCGCGCCGCAGCGGATCGCCGACGGCGGGCAACAGGCCCACGCCGGGCACGAGCTCGTCGACGTGCAGCGCGATCGCGGCGCTCTCGGTCATCACGGCACCGTCGGGCGCGATGACCGTCGGCACCTGCGCGAGCGGATTGTGCTCGAGCAACCGCGCGCGGCCCGCCGGCTCCTCGTAGTTCACCTCTTCCCGCTCGTACGGTAGCTCCGCGAGCGCGAGCACGGCCTCCGCGATCGCCGAGCCACAGCCCTTCGTCGCGAGCACGCGCCACGGCTGCGGCGGCTTCGCATTCGCGCGACCGAACGGATACTCCGCCGGCCCGAGCTCGTGAAACGCCGTGCGCGTCGGCTCGCGGAGCAGTACGTAGCGCTTGCCGAGCTCGGGATACTCGAGGACGTCGGGCGATGCCGTGCGCTCGCCGCCCATCAGGTAGACGCACTCGGCGGAATACGGATTCGCGAGCAGGTGCGGGGCCTGCGGCGCCGGAAACGCTGCGAAGTCCCCGGCGGCGAGCTCGATCTCCTCGCCGTCGACGCGCAGGCGTGCGCGCCCGTCGACGATGTAGATCCACTCCTCCTCGCGCTCGTGCGCGTGGTACGCGAACGCCTCGCCGCCCGGCGGGATCCGCCCGCGGCTGACGCCAACGCGCTCGAACCCCGCGATCCGCGACAACGGCGAACCGGAGAACTGCGAGCGCGGGTTGAGGCGCTGCACCCACGGCAGCTCGTGGCGCGCGATATCCGCCGCACGCAAGATGACGGCCTTGCGATGAATCATGGCGCCACCCTACGCACGATGCCGCCGACCGTCTTGCACGGGATTGCTCTGCCGATCTCGCACCCCGCCCGCCGCGCGACCGCGCTACGCTTCCACCGTGCCGACGTTCCGCTCCTCGTGGCCGATCCAGTCGCGCGACGTCCGCGTGCTGCGCGCGGTGTGCGACGGCTGCGACGGCCCGCGTCCGTGCGACGAGCACACGCCCGCCGCCCACCTGTGGCTCGTCACGCACGGCGCGTTCGAGCTGCGCAATGCGCGCGGCCGTCATGTCGTCGATCCGCTGCGCGCGCTCGTGCTCGCGCCCGGGGATCCGTTCTCGATCCGCCATCCCGCGGGACCGGATACGTGTCTGTCGATCCGCGGCCCGCTCGTCGACGAGCTCGCACGCGCCGGCTCGCACCAGATCACGCTCACGGCCGAGCAGCACGCCCGCATCACCGCCGCGTGCCGCGCACGCGACGCGTTCGCGCTCGCCGAGACGCTGACCGAGCTCGCGCCGGAAGCGGCGGCCGACGACCGCGACCTCGCGCACGCGCTCGCCCACGAGCTGCGCCTGCGGTTCGCCGACGCCACGCCCCTCTCCGAGATCGCCGGCGCGGCGCACACCACCGTCTTTCACGCATGCCGCGTGTTCCGCCGCGCGTTCGGCACCACCCTCCACGCGTATCGCCGCGAGCTCCGCCTCCGCCACGCGCTCGCCCAGCTGATCGACGGCGATGCGCCGCTCGCTGCGATCGCGGCCGGGGCCGGCTTCGCGTCGCAGTCGCACCTGACGAACCTGTTCCGCACGCGCTTCGCGAAGACGCCGGGCGCAGTCCGCGCCGCCCGCGCTCTGTGACTAGTCGGACGCAGAAAGAATTACCGCCAAGGAGCCAAGGGGCAGAGAGCCAGCCACCAGACCTCTGGTCTGATCGCTTCCCTCTCTAGTCGCTCCGCTTTCTCGGCAACTCTGCTTCTTGGCGGTAATTCTGGTTCTGGGACGCGCGTCAGGCGCCGCCGGCGCTTCGGTCCGCCGCGATGCCCATCGCCTGGTAGCCCTTGTCGACGTACACCGTCGTGCCGGTGATGCCGCTCGCGAGCGGCGAGCACAGGAAGGCGGCGGTGTTGCCGACCTCCTCGGCCGTGATCGGCTCGGGCAGCGGCGTGTTGCGCTTCGCGTACTCGATCATCTCCTGGATGAAGCCGATCGCGCTCGCCGCGCGCGACGCGTAGGGGCCCGCCGAGATCACGTTGATGCGGTGGCCCCACTTGCGGCCGGCCTCGAACGCGAGGATGCGCGTGTCGGACTCGAGCGCGGCCTTCGCCGACGACATGCCGCCGCCGTAACCGGGCACCGCGCGCTCGGCCGCCATGTACGACAGCGACAGGAACGCACCGCCGCGGCGCATCAGCGGGCCCATGTGCTGGACCATCGACACCATCGAGTATGCGGACGCGCTGATCGCACCGAGGTAGCCCTTGCGCGAGACCTCGAGCATCGGCTTCTTCACCTCGGGGCCGTTCGCGAGCGAGTGGACGACGATGTCGAGGCCCTGCTCGCCGACGTCGGCCTTGACGGCCGCGGCGAGGCCCGCGATCGAGAAGTCGCCCGCGTCGCGGTAGCGGCGGTTGTCGCGGATCTCGGCCGGCGCGTCCTCGAGGCGATCGAACTCGGCATCGAGCGGGTAGATCTTCGCGAACTGGAGCTTCTTGCCGCTCGAGAGCTGGAGCGAGGCGTCGAGCTTGCCCAGGTCGAGCAGCTTCGTGAAGATGCCCATCGCGGGCGGCCAGCTGCCGACCGAGACCGTGGCTCCTGCCTCGGCCAGGGCCTTGGCGATCGCGAACCCGAAGCCGCCGTCGTCGGCAACCCCCGCGACCAGCGCGTGCTTGCCGGTGAGATCGATGCTGAGCATGGGCGGGTTCATCGCCCGAAACGCCACTGCGAGGCAAGTCACGCACCTGCTGATGCATCGGGGTCGCGGTCGGCCGGTGGTTGCCAGCAACCGGAGGCATTTCGCCGGCCTGCGCGCGGCTAGGTTGCCGTCGTGCGCATTGCCCTCCTCGCCGCCCTGCTCGCCCCTGCCATCGCGTCTGCCGATGCGTCGCTGCCGCCGCTGCGCGACACCGTCGTTCACGGTGCGCGGCACGCGCCCGCGGGCGTGAAGCACTTCACGCAGGTCTCGCACCTGATCTATCTCAACAACTGCCTGCCGAACGGCTGCGATGTCTCGCCCGGCGACGACAACTCGCTGACGCAGCACTCGAGCATCCCGCAGTCGAACGCGCACCTCGCGGCGTGGGGCTACGGGCAGACGAACTGGAACGCGCTCGTGTCGTGCGTGAAGGACATGTACGCGCCGTTCGACGTGCAGATCACGGACGTCGATCCGGGTCCGAGCGTGCCGCACTTCGAGCTGATCGTCGGCGGCAACTCGAGCGATGTCGGCGTGCCGGGGGCCGGTGGCGTCGCACCGTTCGTGCCGTGCGACGGCCAGCTCCAGGACAACGTGATCAGCTTCGTCTTCGCGAGCGAGACGAGCAACCTCGACTACCTGTGCTGGGCATCGGCGCAGGAGACGAGCCACGTGTTCGGCCTCGATCACGAGCTCGACGCGAAGGATCCGATGACGTACCTGTCGCCGCCGGTGAAGAAGCCGGGGTTCCAGAACGAGGACGCGAACTGCGGCGAAGATCGCCCGCGCACCTGCTACTGCGGCGGTACGACCCAGAACAGCGCGCAGTACCTGATGGACACGATGGGCCCCGCGCACCTCGACCCGGCGAGCCTCGCGATCACGTCGCCGGCCGACGGCGCGTGGGTCAAGCCCGGCTTCTCGATCAAGGCGACCGCGACCGATCAGCTGAGCGTCAAGGGCGCGAACCTGTCGATCGACGGCGCCAATGCGGACGCCGTCACCAAGCTGCCGCTCGTGTTCCACGCGCCCGCGACGCTCGCCGGCGGTGATCACGTGGTGAAGGTCGACGCGAGCGATGCCGGCGCGCGGTCGCTGTCGGCGCAGGTCACCGTGCACGTCACACCGACGTGCGACGCGACGACGAAGTGCGACAAGGGCCTGTCGTGCCTCGGCGGCTACTGCCTGCCCGGCGCGACGGTAGCGGGCGGCCTCGGCGGAACCTGCATGGGCAACGACGACTGCATCACCGGCACGTGCGCGACCGACGGCTCGTCGTACTCGTGCACCGCCGCGTGCGATCCCGGCAACAAGTGCCCGAGCGGCTTTTCGTGCATCGATGCGGGCGGCGGCTCTTCGCTGTGCTGGCCGTCGAAGGACAACGGCGGCGGCTGCTCGACGGGCGGCAGCGGCGGCGAGCCGGGCCTGTTGCTGCTCGGGCTGGGCGCGCTCGTGACGTTCGTGCGCCGCAAGCGGTAAGCTGCGGCCCGCATGAAAGAGCGCTTGATGCGCGCGGCCGTCCGCGCGGCCCTCGGCCAGGACTGGTTCGTCAACCTCGCCTCGCGCAAGCGCACCGGCGGCGCCGACGCGCAGCTCGACCGCCAGATCGCGGCAGCGATCGAGCTGGCGCGGATCGCAAAGATCCCGCGGCTCGAGGACATGGATCCGGTGCGCGGGCGCGCGTTCGCTGCGGAGGGCTTGTCTCCGTTCGATCCGGATCCGGTGCCGATGGCGCAGATCATCGACACCCAGGTCGGCAAGATCGCGGTGCGCGTTTACGTCCCCGAGGGCGCGGGACCCGACTGGTGCGTCTACTTCCACGGCGGCGGCGGCGTGATCGGATCGATCGCGAGCAGCGATGCGGCAACCCGCTACCTCGCGGCGCGCTCGCGCGTGACGTTCGCGTCGGTGCAGTACCGGCTCGGCCCCGAGGAGCCTCACCCGGCTGCGATCGACGATGCGTTCGCCGCGTACGAGGGCATGCTGGCGCGCGTGCCGAGCGGAGCGCGCGTCGCGGTCGGCGGCGACAGCTTCGGCGGCTTCCTGTGCGCGTGGGTCGATCGGCGCGCGCGCGAGCGCGGCGTGCGGCAGCCCGATGTGCAGCTGCTGATCTATCCGGTCGTCGACCTGACGCTGACGTCGCCGTCGCTCGATCGGCTCGCCGAGGGCTACTTGCTGACGAAGAAGCTCGTGCACTGGTTCCGCAGCCACTACCTGAAGCCGTTCGACGATCCGAAGGAGTGCTCGCCGTGGTTCTGGACCGACCTGCGCGGCTCGGCTCCTGCGATCGTCGCGACGGCCGGCTACGACCCGCTCGTCGACGAGGGCGACGCGTGGGCAGAGCGGCTCGAGGCGGCCGGCGTGCCGGTCCACCACCACCGCTACGCGTCGCTGATCCACGGGTTCATCTCGATGACGGGCGCCGTCACGGCGGCGCGCGAAGCGGTCGACGAAATCTGCGCCGATCTCGCGCAGATGTTACGCTCGTGACGTGCGCGTACTCGTTGCGGTGGCAGACGTCGGGTCGGGCGTCCAGCTCGAGGAGGCGCTCAATCGCATCGGCTTCGACGCGAAGTGGGACGGCTCGCAAGCCGACGGGCCGCGCGGTGCGGGCTCCGAGCTCGTCGTCCTCGATGCGGACCACCTCGGCAAGCGGCTCGCGAGCGTCGCGAATGCGTGGCGCGATCATCCGAGCGTGCCCGGGCTCGTCGCGATCGGCACGTCGGCGGCGGCCCGCGAGCAGGCGCCGCACGCGCGGGTGACGTTGCTGTCGCCGAGCGCATCGCCGTCGACGATCACGAACGCGCTGCGCGAGGCCGCGAAGCTGCGGCTGGCCGCGGGCGTGCGGTGGCCCGTGATGCGCGCGGCGCTCAAGCTGCCGCCCGCCGACAACGAGCCCAGCGCGTGGCCGGCGACGCTGCTGCACGCGCGCAACGTCGAGATCGATATCCCGCGCAGCGCGCTGCGCTGGCACGCGATGCACTACGTCACCGCGACCGACGTGCTCGAGCAGGTGCGCGAGGAGCGGATCCTGACGGTGCCCGAGCTCGAGACGATCGAGTTCGCCGACGGCACGCTGACCGTGCAGTCGCTCGTCAGCTGCGGCACGCTCGACCCGGCCCAGAACGCTCGCCTCGTGTGGGCCCTCGCCTCGCTCGGCGCGCTCGACCTGACGCCGGAGGTCCGCGATGTCGCGACGGCGCCCCGCCGCGCGCTCGCCGAGATCCGCGCGAACCTGCGCGCGCGCACGAAGAAGCTCGCGAGCTCGACGCACTACGACGTCCTCGAGATCACGCCGCTCGCCGAGTACCCTGACATCGAGAACGCGTACCAGCTCGTCGGCGCGCGCTACTCGCCGCAGGTGCTCGCCAAGGTCGATCTCGCGGAGCTCGAGGCGCTCACCGGCCCGATCTGGCAGCAGATCGAGGACGCGCGCTCGACGCTCGTCGACGATGCCGCGCGCGGCAAGTACGGCGACTGGATGCGCGCGAACAAGGCCGCGCTCGACACCGTGTGGGTCATCGATCCGAACGCGGCGAAGGCGGCCGCCGACGCATTCGTTCGCGGCCAGCGCACGCTCGGCGAAGGCGATGCGCATCGCGCGATGAGCGACCTCGCGATGGCGTGCCGGCACCAGCCCGGGCATCCCGAATACGAGGCGAACCTCGCGTGGGCGCGCTTCCGCGTGCAGGTCGCGGCGGGCAAGGATCAGCGCGAGGCCGCTGCGCGCGAGCGGACCGTCGTCGAGGACGTGCTCGCCGGGCGCCGCCCGTGGCCGCGCGCGCTCGTCGCGTTGGCGCTGCTGTGCGCCGCCGGCGGCGATGCCGATGCCGCGCGGTGGCACCTGCGCACGGCGCTGATCGTCGATCCGCAGCTGCCGGCGGCGGTCGCGCTCGCGCAGCGTCTCGGGATGCGACGTTGATCCATGATCGAAGATCGGCTGCATAACGCCACGCGGCTCGAGGCGGAGCTCGTCGCGGTCGCGCTCGAGGAGACCGCTGCCGATCATGGTGCGCTGTTCGTGTGGGACAAGGACGCGGGCGGCCTCGTGCTCGTGCACCATGTCGTCGGCGGCGTCACGGTGACGCTGCCGCGCGTCGTCAAGCACGGCGAGAAGGCCGGCATCGCGCTGCACGTCTACGATACCGACGAGCCGTATCTCTCGGCGGACACCTCGCGCGATCCGCTCTACACGCGCTACCTCACCGACGTCGGCTGCATCGCGGCCGCGCCGATTCGCTACCAGCGCCGGCCGATCGGCGTGTTGACCGTCTCGACGCGCGAGCCGCGCGGGCTGACGCAGAAGGACCTCGCCGCGATCGCCGCGATCGCCGACGTCGCCGCGCCGCTGTTGCGCCGCGTCCAGGTCGACAAGCTGTCGCGCGCCGCGACCGGCCGCCCGCTGATGATCAAGGGCCTGTCGAGCGGGTGGCGGGAGGTCGAGCGCAAGCTGGAGCTCGCCGCGCCGACGAACGCGCCGATCCTGATTCGCGGCGAGAGCGGCACCGGCAAGGACCTCGTCGCGCGCGCGATCCACTGGAACAGCCGCCGCGCCGAGCGCCCGTACGTCGTCGTCAACTGCGCCGCGATCCCCGAGACGCTGCTCGAGTCGATCCTGTTCGGTCACGTCAAGGGCGCGTTCACCGGCGCCGCATTTCACAAGGTCGGCGAGTTCCAGAAGGCGAACGGCGGCACGCTGTTCCTCGACGAGGTCGGCGAGCTGCCCGTGATGCTGCAAGCCAAGGTGCTGCGCGCCGTCGAGCAAGGCGAGGTCCAGCCGCTCGGCAGCAACGAGCCGCCGGATCGCGTCGACGTGCGCCTGATCTGCGCGACGAACCGCGACCTCGAGGCGATGGCGAAGACCGGCGCGTTCCGCGACGACCTGTTCTACCGGCTCAGCGTGATGACGCTCGAGCTGCCGCCGCTGCGCAGCTACAAGGACAACCTCGAGGTGCTCGCGAACGTCTTCCTCGAGCAGTCATCCGCCGCACACAACAAGCCGGCACCTCGCCTCGGCCCCGAGGTACTCGCGCGCCTCGCCGCATACGACTTCCCCGGTAACGTGCGCGAGCTCAAGAACACGATCGAGCACGCGGTGATCCTGTGCACGGGCGGCGACCTCCGCATCGAGGACCTGCCGAAGCCGCTGCAGGACCTCGCGCCGCAGAGAAAGCGTGCGCGCACCGAGCCCGCGATCCCGACGCTCGACGAGGCCCGCGAACGCTGGCTCGCCCCGCTCGAGCGCCAGTACCTGACCGAGCTGCTCGGCAAGCACGGCGGCAACGTCAAGGCAGCCGCGCGCGCCGCCGGGATCAACACCGTCACGCTTTACCGGCTGCTCAAGCGGCGCGGCCTGCACATGGGCCGCACCGTCAAGCAGGGATAGCCGCGCGGCAGACCAGAACCAGATAACGCGAAGGACACGAAGCCCGCGAAGGTCAGAGCGAAGGGAAGAACCAAGACGGGGTTCGAGCGCCCTGCATCGCGGTTCGAAAGCACGCGAAGACACGTGACACAACGCGAAACGTTGACCCGTGTCGACGAGTCTGTCGCCACAAGACTTCGCGTTTTCGCGTTTTCGCGCCAATCTGGGTCCGGGCCGCGTGGTCAGCCAACGCGAAACGATGCGACCTCGCGGCCGACGAACGCCGCGAAGCGTACGGCCGCTTCCTCGACGAGCGCTTGCTCGCGCGGTGCGAGCTTACGCCACGGCGTCACGTGGATCTTCAGGGCGCCGGTCGTCGTGCGCGTCCACGTGCCGACGATCTCGCCCGCGACCTCGACCATCGTACCGAGCATCGACTTCGTCAGAAACGCCGCCTCGTGCGCCGGGGCGACGCCGGCGAGATCGCGCGCCGCGTAGCTGACGAGGTACTCGTCGTACATCGGCAGCAGCCGTGCGCCCGCCGGCTTCGCCTTCGTCGTCGCGGCGCCGCGGATGTGGCCGGTCGCGTCGGCGTGCAGGCCGGCCTCGCCGATCGCGAGCTTGGCGTCGGCGGTCGTCAGCGTCGACCACCACACGAAGTCGCGCACCGTTGCCGGGCCGCGCGTCGTGAAGTAGCGCGTCGCGAGATCGGCGAGCGCCTCCGTGCGCGGCCGCGGCTTCTGCGCCGGCGCGCGGTCGTCGAGCAGCATGAACGTGATGTCCTTGCCGCGGCGCGGCCCGCTGCAGAGGAGGCTCGTGACCTCGCCGTGCATCAGGATGTGCGGCAGGCGCTGGCCTTCCGGCGAGATCTTCGCGCGCGTCAGCACGGCGCCGAGCTCGGCGCGCGTCTTCGCGTGGCCACCCTCGAGAGCGCGGGCGATCAGGTCGAGCGCCTTGGCGAGCGTCTTCGGATCGAGGCCGAGCCGGCCGTGGCGCGGACCGGTGCGCACGAGCGTGCGCGGCAGCAGCAGGGCGAGCAGCCAGCGGACGTCGGCGGGCGCGACGAAGTGATGCGTGCCGCGCATCGGGTGCGTGCGCAGGATCGCGCCGCCGGCGAATGCCTTCTCGATCGCGGCATCGCTGGCCCCGCTGCGCAGCGCGAGCGCCCACTTCGCCCAGCCGAATTCCTGCGCCTGGATCGCGACCATCGCCGAAACGACAGCGGCCGGCGACGAGGCCGGCCGGGTCAACAGCTGATTCGCGAGGCGTTCGCCGCGAAGGGACTCCACGCCCCTTAGTACATCAGATCAGGTCCATGCCGCGGAGCAGCGTCTGGACCGCGGCGATGCCGGTCTGCGCCGACTCGCGCGTCGTGTACATCTGGCTGACGCCGACGACCTGACCGTTCTCGGCCGTCAGCGTGAAGTAGAAGCGACCGTCGGTCGACGTCTTCACCGTGAAGTTCGTCGCGATCTGTGCCGCGTCCTGCACCGCGAACGCGCCGTTCCACGCCGCCGCCTCGGTCGTGTACGACTCCGACGCCAGCACGACCTCGCCGTTCTTCGCGAACAGGTTCCAGTGGAACGTGCCGCCCGCGCCGACCTCGACCTGCACGCGCGCGCCGGTCTGGTTCGCCTGCACCTGGTCGAGGTAGCTCGTCACCGCGCGCACGCAGGCGCCGATCGCACGCGTCGCGCTCGACTTCGTCGAGTACGTCTCGGTGAACCCGATGATCTCGTTGTTTGCAGCGACGAGATGCAGCAGGTAACCGTGAGCCGCGGGCGCGACTTGATAGCTCGCCGGGTCCACGCCGTTGTTCAGCGTCGAGAGCACCCCGTTTAGAGCGGCGGTGCGCGACGCGTAGGCCTCCGACGCGAGCAAGATCCTCTTGTTGCCCGCGACGACGTGGAAGTGCCAGCCGTCCGTCGACTGCCAGAGATCGATCGAGCCAGGCAGGCTCGACTCCCCGTCGATCGAGGCGGTCGAATCATCGCTTCCCGACATGCAGCCGGTGAGCGTGGCGGTGGCAAGGGCGAGAGCAGTGACGAGCGAGTGGAGGCGACGCATGATGGTCGCGCCCTATTACAAGAGGTGGACCAATGTAGGTGCAGGTAACCAGCTGGAATCACGCACGGCCGATCCCTTGGTAGTTGCATCTGTGCAACTTTCGTTGCACCAGAGCATCAATCGTAGCGAAGACCTTCAACCGGCGTCAGCGCGGCGGCGGCTTGCGCAGGGGCCCATGTCGCGCCCAGGCTGATCGCCATCGTGATGCCGGCGACCGCGAGCACCTCGACCGGGCGCACGTCGATCGGCAAACGATCGATCAGATAGACCTTCGGATCGAGGTGGTAGCCGTACCGCTGCACGACGTAGCAGGTGACCAGACCGATCGCGACGCCGAGCAGCGTGCCCACCCCGCCGATCGCGAAGCCAAGGAACTGAAAGACGCGCGCGGTTGAAGTGGAATCCGATCCCATCGACTTGAGGATCGCGATCTCGCGCGTCTTGTCGGTGACCATCATCGTCAGCGCCGAGATCATGTTCACGGCCGCGACCAGGATGATCAGCGTCAGGATGATCACGAGCGCGAGCTTCTGGAGGTTCAGCGCGGTGAACAGGTTGTGGTTGAGCTCGTACCAGTCCTGGACCTGGAACGGCGGGCCGCCGAGCGCGTGCTCGAGCTTCTCGGCGATCTCCTCCGCGCGATCGACATCGCGGACCTTCATCTCGACGCCCATCACCTGATCGCCGCGGCCGTCGAGGTCCTGGCTGTCGCGCAGCGACGTGTACATCAGGCGGCGGTCGTACTCGTCGAAGCCGCTGTAGAAGATGCCGGCGATCCGGAACTTCTTCGTGCGCGGTGCGCTCGCACTCGCCCGCCAGCTGTCCCAGTCGATGTTCGACAGCGGCACGACGACGGTGACCTCGTCGCCCATCTTGGCCTTGAGCTTGTGCGCGAGCTCCTTGCCCATGATGATCGGCGGCAGCTCGCCGGGCCCCGGATCCTGTTCGAGCGCCGAGACCTTGCCTTCAATCATGTGCTGGTCGAGGTCGAGCACGCCGCTGACGAGCTGCGGATCGACGCCCTTGATCGCGACGCCCGAGAGCTCGCCCTTGCCGCGCGTCACCAGCATCTCGTTGAAGTTGAACGGCTGGACCGCCAGCACGTCGGGATCGATCGCCTTCGCCGTCTTCATGACGTCGCGGTACTCGGCGAACGTCGACTGCGACTTCATCACGATCACGTGCGCGTTGACGCCGAGCACCTTGTCGCGGAACTGCTGCTGGAACCCGGTCGTCACCGCGAGCACGATCGTCAACGCCGCGACGCCGAGCGCGACGCCGAGCACCGAGACGCTCGTGAACACGGTGAACACGCTGAGCAGCAGGAACACGGCCGCCGAGATCAGCCCGATCAGCAGCGCCGCCACGCCGTACGGCGACCCGCCCTTCTGGATCAGCAGGTCGAGCCCGCCCGCGATGCAGATCACGAACGACCCGATCGCGAACTTGATCATCATCGAGTCGCGCTTGCCGCCGTAGAGGTAGCGCGTCGCGATCCGCCGCTCGAACTTGCGGCGATGCACCTCGTACGCGATCCAAACCGCGACCCCGACGCCGAGCGCCTGAGCGAGATACGGGAGCAGTGTTGCCAGCCAGTCAGGCACGAGCGACCTCAGCTTGCCTCGGCGGGCCGGTTCGCGCCAGCGCGCCGCCGCCGCACCACGAACGCCGCGATCGCGACGATCACGAGCGCCCCCGCTGCCAGCACGGCCTGGAACCAGCGTGCGTGGACGAGATCACCCGCGGCGGCCTGGAGCGGCGGCGTGATCACGGCCGGGCCCTCGAGCGATTCGTACGTGTCGGGCTTGTCGGCGCGCTTCGCCGGCACGAGCACGTACTGATAGACCGCATCGGGCTCGACCCGATCGATGAACGGCGCCGCAGGATCTCCATCTACAGAACCGACAACGGTCCACACGCCGAGTTGCGTGCCGGCCGGAATCGGCTGCGTGCTGACGTCGATCGCCTTCTGGTACTCGGTCTTGAACGTATCCGGGTACATGAACGCCGGGATGATCTGCGCCTTCTGATCGACGACGCGGATCGAGTTCGACGCCAGCTTCGTGCCCGGTTGCGCCTTGCGCCGGAAGATCACGACGGTCGTCGCCGGGCCCATGTCGCGCGTCCACGTCAGCCCGAGGTGGTGGCCGTCGCGCGGCACGCCCTCGTTCGTCCATTCGACCACCCAGTGCGTCTTCGCATCCGGCTGCTCGACCTGGGCGTGCGCGGTCGTCGCGAGCGCGAGGAGCAAGGCCAACGGCAACAGGCGCATCGGGCGCGCACCATACACGAAGCGGTGATGGCCCGGCCTCGCTCGCAACCCTCGGGATCCCGCGGGAGTAAACAAACAGTCTTGACTGACTGTTTTTGCGGCGGTACACACCCGGGGATGCCCGAGCCGGCGCGTGCTCCCCGTACGCAACAGCAACGGCGCGACGAGACCCGTCGTGCGCTGCTGGACGCGGCGGTGGAGTCGCTGATCCAGGTGGGCTTTGCGCGCACGACCACGCTCGAGGTCCAGCGCCGCGCCGATGCATCGCGCGGGGCCCTGCTCCACCACTTCCCGTCGAAGATCGAGCTGCTGGTCGCCGCCGTCGATCACCTCGCCGAGATGCGCGCCCGCGAGCTCAAGATGCTCGCCGCCCAGCTGCCGGAGGGACGCGCGCGCACCGATGCCGTGCTCGAGCTGCTCTGGCAGTGCTTCACCGGCACGTTCTTCCAGGTCGCGATGGAGCTGCGCACGGCCGCGCGCACGGATCCCGAGCTGCGCCCGGTGCTGATCACGGCCGAGCGCGCGCTTCGCGATCGCATCGTCGCGCAGGCGCGCACGCTGTTCGGCAAGGACGTCGCCGAGCACCCGGGCCTCGAGCGTGCGCTCGACTTCACGCTTCAGTTCATGATCGGCGCCGCGATGACGACGGTGCTGCACGAGGACCCGCGCTTGCGTGACCTCATCGAAGATTTCAAGCAGCTGTTTCCAACGGTGTTGACCACTGCAACAACCAAGCGACGCAAGGTGACGAAATGAGCAAAGAGCTACGCTTTGACGGAAAAGTCGCGATCGTGACGGGAGCCGGTGGCGGCCTCGGGCGATCGCATGCACTGCTGCTCGCGAGCCGCGGCGCGAAGGTCGTCGTCAACGACCTCGGCGGCAGCCACACCGGCGAGGGCAAGAGCGCGTCGGCGGCCGACAAGGTCGTCGCGGAGATCAAAGAGAAGGGTGGCGAGGCGGTCGCGAACTACAGCTCCGTCGAGGACGGCGACGCGATCATCAAGACCGCGACCGACACCTGGGGCCGCGTCGACATCGTCATCAACAACGCGGGCATCCTGCGCGATGTCTCGTTCCAGAAGATGACGCAGGCCGACTGGGACCTCGTCTACAAGGTCCACGTCTTCGGCACGTACAAGGTCACCGCCGCCGCGTGGAACCTGATGCGCGACCAGGGCTATGGCCGCATCATCAACACGTCGAGCGCCGCCGGCATCTACGGCAACTTCGGCCAGGCCAACTACTCGATGGCCAAGCTCGGCATCCACGGCTTCACGCAGACGCTCGCGGCCGAGGGTCGCAAGCGCAACATCATCGTCAACACGATCGCGCCGATCGCCGGCTCGCGCATGACCGAGACGGTCCTGCCGAAGGAGCTGCTCGACGCGCTCAAGCCCGAGTACGTGTCGGCGCTCGTCGCCAAGCTCGCGCACGAGTCGATGGAAGACACCGGCGGCCTCTACGAGGTCGGCGGCGGCTTCTACAGCAAGCTCCGCTGGGAGCGCACGAAGGGCAAGACGTTCCGCCTCGGCCGCGCGATCACGCCCGAGGACATCGACAGCTCGTGGAAAGAGGTCACCAGCTTCGAGGGCGCCGAGCACCCGGCCTCGGTCGCCGAGTCGATGCAGCCGATCATGGCGAACGTCGAGGCGGGCCCGAGCAAGGGCGGCAACCAGTTCATCGACGTCGACGCCGCGCTCGGCTTCAAGTACCCCGAGCAGAGCTGGACGTACGACACGCGTGACGTCGCGCTCTACGCGCTCGGCGTCGGCGCCGCGAAGGATCCGACGAACGAGGCCGACCTCGCGCTCGTCTACGAGATGAGCGGCAAGGGCATGAAGGTGTTGCCGTCGTTCGGCGTGCTGCCGGCGATCAACATGGTGTTCGACCAGGCCAAGCGCGGCATCACGGCGCCCGGCCTCAACTTCGGTCTCGACCGCGTGCTCCACGGCGAGCAGTACACCGAGCTCAAGCGTCCGCTGCCGACGACCGGCAAGCTGACGACGAAGGCGAAGGTCAGCAACATCTACGACAAGGGCAAGAACGCGCTCGTCGTCACCGAGTTCATCACGTACGACGAGAACGGCGACGAGCTGATCAAGAACGAGCTGACGACGTTCGTGCGCGGCGCGGGCGGCTGGGGCGGCGATCGCGGACCGTCCGCGGACGTGAACGTCCCGCCGGATCGCGCGCCCGACAAGACGATCGAGGACCGTACGACCGACAACCAGGCCCTGCTCTATCGCCTCTCCGGCGACTGGAACCCGCTGCACGCGGATCCGGGCTTCGCGAAGGCGTTCGGCTTCCAGAAGCCGATCCTCCACGGCCTGTGCTCGTTCGGCTTCGCGACGCGCGCGGTGGCGCAGGCGTTCGCGCCCGACGGCGATCCTCGCTACATCAAGAGCATCAAGGCGCGGTTCGCGTCGACGGTGCTTCCCGGCGAGACGCTGATCACCGAGATGTGGAAGGACGGCGACAAGGTCCTGTTCCGCACGAAGATCAAGGAGCGCGGCGAGGTGTGCATCTCCAACGCAGCCGTCGAGCTGTGGAAGGAGCTGCCTCAGCCGAAGCCGAAGGCCGCCCCGAAGGCCGCTGCCTCCACGAGCGCTGCCCCGACGAGCGCCGACTACTTCCGTGCGATCGAGACGTTCGTCAAGGCGAACCCCGCGACCGCCGAAAAGG
>JAFAOG010000040.1 GCA_019237945.1 Deltaproteobacteria bacterium
ATCCTCCAGCTGCGCATCCCCGCCGATCTCGACACGCGCCACAAGCTCTCCGACTGCATCACCGACGCCGAGCGCCCGGTCGTGTTCATCGGCCCGTTCGAGCACCACTCCAACGAGCTGCCGTGGCGCGAGTCGATCGCGGACGTCGTCGTGATCCACGAGGACGCCGATGGCCACGTCGATCTCGCGCACCTCGAAGCCGAGCTCGTCAAGCACGCGGCGCGGCCGCTCAAGATCGGCAGCTTCTCGGCCGCGTCGAACGTCACTGGCATCGCGACCGATCAGATCGCGGTCGCCAAGCTGCTCCATCAGCACGGTGCGCTCAGCTTCTGGGACTTCGCCGCGGCGGGCCCGTACGTCGACATCAAGGTCAACGAGGGCGACGGCGCGCACAAGGACGCCGTGTTCATCTCGCCGCACAAGTTCATCGGCGGCCCCCAGACGCCGGGCGTGCTCGTCGTCAAGCGCCAGCTGCTGCGCAACACGGTGCCCGCGTGCCCGGGCGGCGGCACGGTCGCGTACGTCAACCAGGAGGAGCACCGCTACGTCGTCGATCCGGTCGTGCGCGAGGAGGGCGGCACGCCCGCGATCATCGAGTCGATCCGCGCCGGGCTCGTGTTCCAGCTCAAGGAGGCGGTCGGCGCCGATGCGATCCGCGAGCGCGAGGTCGACTTCATCCAGCGCGCGATCGCGTCGTGGTCGAAGAACGATCGCATCGCGATCCTCGGCAACAAGGCGGCGTGGCGGCTGTCGATCGTGTCGTTCATCGTGCGCCATCGCGAGGCGTACCTGCACCACAACTTCGTCGTCGCGCTGCTCAACGATCTGTTCGGGATCCAGTCGCGCGGCGGCTGCGGCTGCGCCGGCCCCTACGGCCACCGCTTGCTCGGCATCGACGTCGAGACCAGCAAGGAATTCGAGCGCGAGATCGTGCGCGGCTGCGAGGGCATCAAGCCCGGCTGGGTCCGCGTCAACTTCAACTACTTCCTCAGCGAGACGCAGTTCCAGTTCATCCTCGACGCGATCCACCTGATCGCGAACGACGGCTGGCGCCTGCTGCCGCACTACAGCTTCAACCCCGATACCGGCGAGTGGCGCCACCGCCGCGCGACGAACGCGAGCGTGATGCGGATGGCCGAGGTCAGCTACCGCACGGGCAAGATGGAGTACCGCTCGCGGCACGCGACCGAGCCGGAGTGGGCGCTTCCGGGCTATCTCGAGGACGCGCGCCGGATCATCGCGGCCGCGACCGACGAATTCCGCACGATGGAGCTCGAGGAGGCGCCGCGCACGCCCGACTTCGAGGAGCTGCGCTGGTTCCCGCTACCGAGCGAGGTGCTCGACGAGCTGCGCGGCAAGCCGACGGGCCGCCATGGCCGGCTATTTCGAACGTAGCCGCACGCCGAACAGCAGATCGAGATCGTAGCTCGTGTAGTCGAACGTGATCTCGTTCTTGCCGGCCTGCGCCTTGTGGTTGTGACCGCCGAACGGCAGCGCGACCTCGCCGCCGATGTCGACATCGCCGAGGCTCCACCACACGCCGCCGCCGAGCTCGAACGCCCAGCCGACGTCGGTGTCGCTCGCGTGGAACGTCGTGCCGAGGATCGTCGTGTCGGCGCTCGCGTGCGCGATGTCGATGCCGCCCCCGGCGCGGCCCGCGACCGTCAGCTTCGGCGCGACCTGCTTCTCGAACAGCACGTGCGCCTGGATGCGGAAGCGGTGCGCGCCGACGTCGACCGCCTGGCTCTGGTAGTTGTACGAGATCGGCGTCCAGTCGGCCGTCACCATGCCGCCGACGTTCGATTCGCCGATCGCTCCGACGCGCGCGCCGAGCTTGGGGCTCGAGCCGACCTGGTCGCTCCAGCCGGAGTTGTCGGACTTGCTGTCGCCGAGCGGGATCATGATGCCGCCGGTGGCGCCGAGGAAGCTGTCGGCGGCCGCGGGAGTGGCGGCGAGCAAGAGAAGGAGGGGCAGGCTACGCATGCGCGCGAGCGTATCCTCGGGTACTCGCGGTGTCACCCGCAGGCTAACAAGCCGCGAATCGGATTCCCGGTGATCTCGAATGGTTGGCCGTGGCACGAGGCGTGCTCTTGGGTCGGTCACCACCAAGGAGCATCCCACCATGAAGACGATCGACACCAACCTCCTCGATACGGTCACCGGCGGCACGGGCTCGCTGCCGGTCTCGTCGACGCCGACGTCCGGCGGCACCAGCGACTCCAACAGCCAGGTGCTCTCGACGCTGCAGAACATCCAGAGCTCGCTCTCCGATCTCGGCAAGAACAACAACTCGTTGTTCGGCGGCCAGAACGGTGCGCTGCTGATGATGACGATGGCGTTCGCGTTCTCGCGCAACAACACCACGACCGTCGTGTACGGCGGCGGTGGCGGCTGGCACCACTGGTGCCATCGCGGCTGGTAGCATCGCCGCATGGCGATGACGGATCGGATCGTGCCCCTGTGTGATCTCCTGCTCGGCGCGGCATACGCCGACAAGGAGCTGAAGGATCAGGAGCGCGACGAGGTCCGTGCGCTGCTCGAAGAGCTCGCCGGCGAGCTGCCGACCGAGGTCGAGCTGCGGCTATCGGGATTCGATCCGGCGACGTTCGATCTCGAGACGGCGGCCGCGCCGTTTCGCGGCGATACCGAGGACGAGCGCAAGAAGCTGCTGGTGCTCGTCAGCGCGGTCAACGAGTCCGACGAGGAGATCGACTTCTCGGAGGACGACTACCTGCGCGATCTCGCGAAGGCACTCGGGCTGCCGAAGAAGGCGCTCGAGGGCCTGACGATGGAGATCGAGCAGGAAGAGGACGTCGACCTGACCGACCTGTTCGCGGAGGTCCGCAAGGGCCCGCCGCCGCCGCCGAAGAAGAAGTAGCGCGTCTCAGGGCAGGTGGATGCGGCCCTGCGCGCTCGTCGTGTGGCAGCCGCTCATGTTGCAGCCGCCGTTGCTCGAGCTGACCGTGGCGGTCATCGGCACGCCGGCCATCTGGATCTGGCACTCGCTCGCGTAGAGCGTGACCGGGAACTGAAAGCTCTGGGTCGTGTAGAAGTTGCCGTTGGCCTGGGTGACGAGGTCGACGCTCGCGCCCGACGCGTCCTTGACGGTGATCGACGCGCCCGCGATCACGGAGCCGCCCGTGCCCGCCGAGTACAGCGTGCCCGCGAGCGAGAACTCGCCGGCGTGGCAGTTGAGGCAGTTCTGGCCGGGGTTGTGGTGACCCGAGCCGTAGCTCGTCACCTTCTGCTTGCACGGGTAGAGGTTGACCGCGGCGTCCTGGCCACCGCCACCGCCGCCGCCGCCGGCGTCGGTCATGCCGCCGCCGCCGCCGCCACCGCCGCCGCCGCCGCCGCTGCCACCACCGCCTCCGCCGCCGCCGCCGCCTCCTCCACCACCGCCACCGCCACCCCCGCCGCCGCCACCGTTGTTGTTACCACCGGTGCTTGCGTCGACATCGCCCGTCGTGGTGCCGCGCAAACACGCGGCCGATCCGAACAAGAGGACGGCGAGAATGACAGTACGGCTCATGGCCAATGGGGGTACCACGCCGCGCATTCCAGCCGGAGCTGCGTGCTGCCAACGGCCCATCGCAACCGGTGCGGCGTCGAGGCAGCGTCAGGTGTTCGCGACGTGCGCAGGCGATTACGCGGCGCCGCGCTTCTCGACGAGCTCGATGCCGATGGTTCGCAGTAGCTCGCTCGGAGCACGCCCGCCGATCTGGATGATCACGGCATCGCAGGGCACGGTCTCGGTGCCTCGCGCGCCGCGCAAGATCACGCGATCACGATGAATCTCGGCGACCTCGGTCCCGAGGTACGGCGTGATCTGACCGCTCCTGAACATCTTGTCGATCTTGTTGCGCACGAGGCCGCGCAACCGCCCGAGCTCGGTGCGCCGGTACGACAGCGACACCGAGGCACAGTGCCCCTGCTCGACGAGCGCGATCGCGTTATCGGCCGCCGCGTTGCCTCCGCCGACGACGAGCACGTGCTTGTCCCGGTAGACCTGCGGCTCGAGCACCCGGTACGCGACCATCGGCAGCTCCTCGCCGGGAACGCCGAGCGTGTTCGGCGCGCCGCGCCGGCCGAGCGCGAGCACGACGTTCGCCGCACGCTTGACCCAGCCGTTCGTGCCGACGACGCGCCACACGTTGCCCTCGGCGTGGATCGCCTCGACGCGCACGCCTTCCTCGATGTGGAGCTGCGTGCGCGCGCGGATGTCGCGCCACAGCTCGAGCAGCTGCTCCTTCGACATCGTCCTCTTGCGCACGGTGCCGTAGCCGGGCAGCTCGAAGCTGCCGGTCATGACGACCTTCGCGCGCGGGTAGTGCGCGATCGTGCCGCCCCACGCCGTCTGATCGACGACGAGCGTGCGGATGTTGTACGCCTCGAGCTGCAGCGCGGCGGCGGTGCCCGACGGACCGGAGCCGACGACGATCGCATCGTAGTCGCCGCCGCGCCGGCCTTCCTTGACGATCGCGGTCGCGGCCTGACGGCCCTGCTCGACGCAGTTGCGGATCAGGCCCATGCCCGACAGCTCGCCGACGACGTAGATGCCGCGCTGGCTCGTCTCGTAGTGCGGCGACAGCTTCGGCAGCTCCACACCGCGCGTCGCGGTGCCGTAGATCAGCTTGATCGCGCCGACCGGGCACGCCGACATGCACGCGGAGTGACCGACGCACGCGAGCGGGTTGATCAGGCGCGCGCGCCCGTCGGTGATCGCGAGGATGTCCTTCTCGGGACACGCGCGGATGCACGCGCCGGAGCCGATGCACTTGTCGAGATCGATCTCGGGGTGCAGCGTGATCGGGAAGATGTCATCGCCGAGCTGCTGCGCCTCCTCATGGCGCATCGCATTGCGCGCCTGGCGCTTCTTGTCCCAGTACGACCACGCCGCATAGGGAACGGCCGCGGCGAGGATCATCAAGACGACGACGTTCATGGTGGAGTTGCCGGACCGTTTCCCGATGGGTGGCAGGACATGCAGAAGTCCGCGTTGACCGGATCCCACGTGTAGCCGCTACCGGCGGATCCCGTGTGGATCGATGCCATGTCACCCATCGTGTGGCACGGGCCGCCGCACTGCGCGTGCACCGCGTTGAGACCCATGCCCTTCTTGAAGATGTGGCAGTCGGCGCAGTCGATGCCCATGTGGACGCCCGTCTTGATCGGGAACGCGTCCTCGGGATGGAGCAGCTTCTGCGTGTGGCAGTTCGTGCAGGAGCGCTCGGTGAACTCCACCTGCGACTGCGAGTGCGGCTCGGTGCACGCGGCGACGAGCGCGACGAGAACGAGCCACTTCATGGCAGCGGCCTCCAGGCGAGCGTGGTGAGCAGTGCGAGCACGTCGCGATCCTGGCCTGTCGTGCCGAGCGCGTCGAGTGCGAAGTCGAACGCGGCCGACACGCTGTAGTGGAGGTCGAGCACGAGCGAGTGGATCACGAACGCCTCGCTCTGCGCCGCGTAGTCGAGACGCTCGGGGCGATACGTCACCGCGAGATCGACGCGGCGGCTCGGCGACATCGCGAGGCCGAGATCGGCCGCTTCCCACGCCGAGAACGCGCTGTGACCGCCCGACACCGCGAGCACGGCGCGATGCGCACGCGGTCCGAGCTCGCCGTGCACGTAGCCGGAGAAGTCCGTCTGTAGCGTGAGGCTCTGCGTCTGTCCGATCGAGCCGACCGCGTCGACGGCGTAGCCATCGCCCGCGATCCCGCCCGACACCGTCGACGCGAGCCAGTAGTCGGCGCCGAGGCACGTCTCCGGCATCACGCCGGGCAACGCCTTCGTCGCGCACAGCCAGCTCTGCGGCAGCGCGGCCGCGAGGCGCAACGTGCGCTCGGGGCGCAGGAACGTGAAATCGAGGCCGACGTGGCTGCCGCGATGCCGCCACTCGCCCGACGCGCCGGCGCCGGTGACGTCGATCGCGGGCGCGCCCCACGGGTTGTTCGCGTCGAACATCTGGACGTCGCCCCACGCGTTCAGGAACAGGGCGTCCTTCTGGGCGGCGGCGGCGATCGAGAGGATGCGCTCGTCGACCTGGCCGCCCCACGTCGAGCCGTGCGCATTGACGGCGAGATGCGGATGCCAGCCCGTGGGCGCGTCGTAGATCGCTTCCGCGCCGAAGCGCGAGGCGCTGGTGCCCGGCACGCCGCTGATCGGATCGGGCACGAGGCCGCCATACGCGGCGAGCTCGAGGTGACCGGTGCGGAACGCGGCGCGGCCGCCGTCGAGCATGCCGACGCTCGTCGCGGCGTAGCGCAACCGGCCGAGCGCGATCGACGGATCCGCCGCATCACCCCAGCGCAGCGCGGCGGCGCGCACGAAGAACGGCACGCGCGAGCCCGAGTCGAAGCCGGTGCCGAACAGGCGAATGGCGGCGTCGACATCGGCGCCGAGCGCGCTGTCGGTGATCCGGTCGAAGCTGCCGACGATGCGCGCCTCGATCTGACCGCCCGAGCCGTCCTTGTCGAGGTTGCCGAACATGTGGCCGTAGACCGCGAGGTGATTGCTGCCGCGCGTCGCCGTCTCGCCGAGCGGGACCTCTTGGACCTGCTGCTGCGTCGCGGGCCGCACGGCCTCGGGCCACTGCTCCTTGAACGCGTCGAGCGGCTTCGGCGCGGGGAGCTTCTCGCCCGGCGGGGCGCCCGGTTGCGTCGCTTGCGCCGAGGCGTCGGCGACTCCGGTCGTGCCGACCGGCAGCGACGCGTGCACCGCGCACGTCTTCTCGGTGCACTCGGCGATCGTGACGTCGCGCGCGCCGAAGCGCACGTGCATGCCCGCGCGCAGCCCGCTGACGGTGCCGCCGTCGATGTACGACGTGTCGCCCGCCGAGTCGATCACGCGCACGGTGATGCGATCCGCGAACGCCGCGTGCGCGACGAGCAACAGCAGCAGCGGCAGCTTCTTCATCGGCGGATCCCCCGCGGATGACACGACAGGCACGCGCTCGCCGTCATCGCGACCGGCCGGCGGTGCTGCTTGCGGACGTCGCTGTGGCAGCCATCGCAGCGGACCATCTTCGGGCGCTGCCGATCGATGTGACAGTCGGCGCACGCGACGAGCTTGTGGCTGCCGGTCGACAGCGTGAACGACGTGTCGTGTGCGAGCGACTGCTGGATGCGCGGCATCACCTGCGTCGAGTCGGTGAACGCCTGGGAGAACGTCGTCGTGTTGTGGCACTGGCTGCACGTTCGCGGGAACGGCGTCATGCTGCCTGACGGATCGGTGCCGTCGTGGTTGGGGTGCGTGTGCGGCGAGTGATAGTCCTTCGCGTGTCAGCCGTAGCAGTCGACGGGCAGGTCGCTGAACGTGCGCTCGGCCTGCCGCTTGTGGCACGCGTTGCACTCGACGATCGCGTGCGCACCGGTCAGCGGCATGCGCGTGCGGCGGTGCTGCTCGAGCTGCGCGACGTCGCTCCACGCGACCGCCGTGTGGCACTCGTAGCACTGGCCGTCCATGCGGCCCTGGTGCGGATCGCGGTGGCAGCCATCGCACGTCTCGCTGACCTGCGCGCCGTGGTGACACTCCTGACATCCGGTCTGCACGTGCTTGCCGCGCAGCGGGAACCCGGTCTTGTCGTGATCGAAGCCGGACTTCGCGGCGCCGCCGGCGAGCTTCCACGAGTCGCTCGTGTGGCACGCGCTGCAGTCGAGGCCCGCCGTGAGGCCGTCGTGCGCGTCGGCGAATGCCGTCGAGCAGAGGAGCAGGAGCACGAACAGCGCCTTCACTTCGTCGGCCCCTTGTGCGGATCGGCGTGGCAGTCACGGCACGCGAAATAGCCGAGCCGGTAGCGCACGCTCTTGTCGCCGTTCTTCAGCTCCTCGGTCGGATGGCACTTCGCGCACTCGAGCGGCTTGTGCGCGCCCTCGAGCGGGTAGCGCGTCTTGTCGTGATCGAACTTGTCGATCTTCCACTGCTCGACGGTGTGGCACGTCGTGCAGGCCTTCACCGGCTCGCTCGTGCGGAACTGCCCGGCGTGCATGTCCTCGTGGCAGCCCTCGCAGTCGCGCGGGATCCCGCGGAATGCAGCCGCCTCGGCGCCCTGCGCGACGTTGCCGTGACAGCCCGCGCAGCTCGCCCGCGCGTGGGCGCCGGTCAGCGGGAACGTCGAGTGATCGATCTTCGCCTGCTTCCATGCCATCGCCGTGTGGCAGTGCGCGCAGCCTCCGAGCTTCATCTCCTTGTCGAACTGCGTGCCGTGCGGGTTCTCGTGACACTCCGCGCACTGCTGCTTCGGCTGCTTCCACGTCAGCCGCGGGCGCGCGCCCGGGTGACAGCCGCTGCACGGAGTCGCCGCGTGCTTGCCGTCGAGCGTGTAGCCGGTCTGCACGTGCTGCGCGACGCCGAACGTCGTCGGCGTGAAGCCGCCGACCGAGTGGCACTGGTCGCAGGCGAAGCCCTTCATCTCGCCCTTGTGCTTGTCGGCGTGGCACGCCTCGCACGTGCCGAACGCGACCTTGCGATAGCGCGCGTCCGCGGGCTTGCTCGGCGCGTGACACGCGGTGCACGCGGTCGTCTCGTGCTTGCCGGCGAGCGGATACTTCGTCTTGTCGTGCGACGAGCGGCCGATCGAGTCGGGCAGGCCGATCCACTTGATCGACGCGTGACACGACTCGCATTTGTTGCCGAACGGCGCGTCGTGGACGTTCGGATGACACGCGACGCACGTCGAGCCCTTCGTCGGCGGCTTGTCGTTACCGCGGTCGTGACACGTCTTGCATCCGACCTTCGCGTGGCCATTCGCGAGCGAGACGACGGGATGCGCGCCGCCCTTGAGCGACGCCTCGCTCGCCTGCCAGCCCTTCGTGTCGTGACACTCGGCGCACGGCTTCGGCTTGAACGACGGGCGGTGCGGATCGGCGTGGCACTGATCGCACGTGTTGAACGCGAGCGGTTGCCACTTCGGCGGCGCGCCGTGGCACTTGTCGCACACGACCGGTGCGTGCTGGCCGGTCAGCGGATAGCGCGTCAGGTTGTGATCGAACGTCCGCTGATCGAACGCCTGCCACTTCGTGACGTTGTGGCACTTCTGGCAGGCCGCGGTGAACCGGCCCTTGTGCGGATCGGCGTGGCAGCTTCCGCAGGCGGTCGGCGTCTGCACGAACTGCGGCTTGCCCTGCGGCGACTTCTTCGTGTGGCACTTGAGGCACGTCGGTGCGACGTGGCCACCCTCGAGCTTGTAGCCGGTCTCGTTGTGATCGAGCTTCTCCATCGCGCCGCCCGGCCAGCGCGTCAGCTTCGCGCCGCGCCCGAGGTGATCGACGTGGCACTCCTCGCACGCCTTGCCCTTGTACGCGCGCCCGTGCAGGCCGCGCCCGCCGGCGATCTCGGCGCCGAGGTCCTTGTGGCAGTCGAGGCACAGGCGCGCGACGACCTGCTTGCCGGACTCGTGGCACTTGCTGCAGTCGTCGTCGCTGTCGATGTTCGCGTGCGCGCTCGCGAGCGGGCCGGGCGAGAGCAGCTGCGCGTGCGCGAAGCTCGGCCACGCGACCATCACCGCGAGCAGGACGATGTACTTCACGCAAAGATCCAGCGGTAGCCGTAGTGCCACGCGACGAGCGCGTGCAACAGCACCGCGATGATCATCAGCAGCGCGAAGAACCGGTGGAGGCCGCGCCACGTCCGAAGCAGCGCGCTGATCCCCTGCGCGCGAGCATCCGCTGCACTCGTCCGGTAGAGGTCGCGCTCCGCTCGCTTGAGCGGCTTCGTCATCTTGTGCGGCATCATCATCGCGAGCGCGACCCGGCGTGCTTTCGCGGCCGCGCGCCATTTCGGGATCGCGGCGACGGCCGTCAGGAGGTTTGCATTCGCGGCGACCGTCGGACCCGGTCGCTTCTGCATCGCGAGCACGAGGTCCTCGCGCATGCCGGGGAACTCGGTCTCGAACGCGTCGATCGCGGCGTCGAGGCGCTGCTGCGTGTTGCTCGGCGCGAGGAAGTGAAGCAGCCGGCCGAGCACGCCGGTCAAGACGACCATCGCGAGCGAGATCGTCGACGTCGTCGCGATCGGCGTGCGCAGCTGGAACGCCGAGTGGAACGACACCAGCGACGCGATCATCAGGCCCGTGAACACGTGGATGTCGAGCCACACCGCCATCGAGCCCCAGCGCGTGCCGCCGAGCCGTCGCCGCACGAGGTAGCCGAGGTTCAGGATGATCAGCAGCGCGGCGATCCAGCCGTAGCCGTTGCCGAGCATTCCGCTCGGGCGCAGCGTGCGGAAGTCGGGATGCTCCGGGCGATCTTGAACCGACATCCAGTAGAACGACCACCCGCGTGCCGCGAGGATGATCGTGGTGGCGACGACGACGAGCGCGAGGCTCACCGTCAGCGCCGGACTTCTCCGGGTTGCAGACATCTCCCGGCGCGGACGTTAAGCCCGCGTGAATCGAAAACGGAAGCGCACGACCCCTGTCATCGCACGACGAAACACTGTGCAAAGTGCGTACACCGAGACGCAGACTTCGAATTTGAAAATGAAATGCAGAGTCCCGTATGTCGGATGTTTCGTACGATCAGCGTCTTGTACGTCTCGGGACAGTCAACGTCAGCAAGCTCACGGATCTTACGCGAACCTCAGCGCGAGTCATCGCCGATTCGCGCACATCCGCGAACGACGGATCGCGCGGTTGGATCCTCTGTCGATGTCACGAAGGTTGGAGCACCAACAATTCTTACTCGTTGACGCCTACATCAGCGTGAGCCGAGCGTGAGCCCGATGATCACGGGGAGATCTATTTTTATGCGTCTTCACCTGTTCGCTCCGCTGCTGTTCGTCGGTGCGTGCGCGACCGATCCGGCGACCGATACCACCGAGCAAAACGCGTCCGTCACGCACGGCAAGGACGTGTGGTTCAAGAGCACGTTCGGCGGTGAAAAGCTCTTCAGCATCATCCTGCCGGGCCCGCCGTTCAACCTGACGCTCGGTCTGGATGCCGCGCTGACGTCGCCTCGCGACACGCGCTTCACGCAGTACGGTCTGATCAACGACCCGGACTGCGTGCAAGGTGACGCGTCGAGCGGCTACCTCGACAAGTGCGCCGATCCCGAGTCGGCGGGTGTCGTCGGCGTGCGCAAGAAGATCATCCTGACGGCGGGCGGACCGAAGGTCCTCGTCGGCGTCGCGTGCGCCGCGTGTCACGCGGGTCTCGATGCGGCGAACCCGCCGGCGGATCCGAATCACCCGACGTGGGCGAACATTCACGCGACGACGGGCAACCAGTACATCCAGATCGGCAAGCTGTTCGGCGCGCATCTGTCGCCGCACGATCCGCGCAAGCAGGTCTTCGATACGTGGGCGCCGGGCACCGTCGACACGACGGCGATCGAGTCCGACGGCGTCAACAACCCGGGCATCATCACCCAGTTCTTCAACACGCCCGAGCGCCCGTACTTCGACCTGACCGACAACGGTCTCGCGATCCACGTGCACCGCGGCGGTCAGGGCGGCGAGGACGACGCGGGCTGCGAGAAGGCGGCGCTGCGCGTCTACTTCAACATCGGCATGTGCGCGGCCGAGTGCATGGTCCCGCACCTCGCGAACGGCCCGGGCGGCACGCAGACGCCGATCGACGACGCGGAGTGCAGCTCGCGCTGCCCCGACTACGTGCAGGCGAAGGCCGACGTCGTCGACGAGTGCGCGTTCATGGCGACCAACACGCCGCCCGCGCTGCCGGCGAGCTACATCGATCAGGGCAAGGCGAACCACGGCCGCGAGGTGTTCCGGAAGAACTGCGCGGGCTGCCACAACAACGGCGAGAAGCTCCAGGACGACACGATCCTCTCGGATGACCTGATCCATCCCGCGGCGGAGATCGGCACGAACTCGTGTCGCTCGAAGTCGACGAACTGGACCGCGGGTCACATCTGGGCCGAGTTCTCGTCGGATCAGTACAAGGCGCGCCCGACCGGCGGCCCGGGCTTCTACCGCGACGTCCCGCTGACGGCCGTGTGGGCGACCGCGCCGTTCTTCCACAACAACCGCCTCGGTACGTACAACGGTGACCCGTCGATCAATGGCCGTCTCGCCGCGTACTACGACGCGATGGATCAGCTGCTGAACCCGTGGAAGCGCGACCTGCTGGGCTCGATCCTGCGCACGAGCGACTGGATCCAGATCCCGACGCCGCTCGGCCCGGCGACGCTGCCGGCCGGCACGCCGGTCGCGCTGTTCGCCAACGCGAATCCGGCGAACCCGCTCGAGAACCGCTGCCCGGACCTCGTCGAGAACGAGGGCCACTACTACGGCGCCTTGCTCTCCGACAAGGACAAGGAATCGCTCGTCGAGTTCCTGAAGACGAAGTAACGAGCTCTACGCGAGCTTCGCCGTCATCGAGATCGGCGTCGCCGAGAGCGCCTTGGAGACGGGACAGCCCTTCTTCGCGTTCTCGGCGAACGTCTGGAACTGCTCGGCGGTGACACCCGGTACCTTGCCGGTGAGCTCGAGGTGGATGCCGGTGATCGTCCAGCCGGCTTCCTGCTTCTCGATCGAGACCGTCGCATCGGTGCGCAGCTCGGTCGGCTCGTGCCCGGCGTTCGTCAGCTGGGCGCTGAGCGCCATCGTGAAGCAGCCAGCGTGGGCCGCCGCGATCAGCTCCTCGGGGTTCGTGCCGGCCTTGCCGTCCTCGCTCTGAAAGCGCGTGTTGACGCTGTACGGCTGGTCCTTGAACGCGCCGCTCTGCATCGAGATCTTGCCGCTACCCTTGGTGAGGCCGCCGTTCCACACGGCGGTGCTGCTTCGCTTGAGTGCCATAGGTGTTCCTCCGGGCGCGGGTATATCGCACCCGGTCCGGAGCACCTAGCGACCTTGGCTAGCCAGCGCGCAGCTCGTGCTTTCCGTTGTTGCCGATCGTCTCGACCGTCGACGCCTGCGGGCCTTCGTTGCCCTGCTCCTCGGCGAAGCGGACCTCATCGCCGACCTCGAGGCCGTCCATCTTGCCCCCGAGCACGCTGTTGCGATGGAAGTAAACGCGGCGGCCGTCGTCGGGCTCGATCCAGCCCCACTCCTTCTCGACGTCGAGGAACGTGACGACGCCATGCAGCCGATCGCCGCCGTTGTGCGACTTGACGTCGCGACGCAGGCGGACGCGCACCGCGTCCTCGAGCTGGCGCTTCGCGGCCTGGAACGCATCGCGCAGCGCGACGTAGACGTCCTCGTGCGCACCGTCCGGACCCGGATCGTGGCTCGACACGACCTCGCCGCCTGGAATCGTCAGGCGGACCGTGATGCTGAACGCATTGCCCTTGCGATGCCGGTGATGCGGCTGGCCGATGATGACCTCGCAGCGCGTGATGCGATCGTAGACGCGTTCGAGCTTGTCCACCCACTCGCGGCAGCGAGTCTCGACGGCGTCACTGTGCTCGATATCCCGGAACGTGATCTCGACAGGAATCTGCATGATTCTCTGTGACTGCATCGCTCGCGCCATTGCGCTCACAGTAGGCACGCGGAGTTGTGCGCAAACACCGCGTGGCGGTTGCGCACGGTCCGCAGTCGACGCGCGCTAGGAAGTTCTCTACGCGACGCGGACCCAGCCGTCACCGGGAGGCGGCTCGGGAGCTGCCTGAACCGGTGCCTGCTCGCGCTGGTGCATCATCATCATCATCGGAAGCAGCATCATCATCGGATTTTGGTTGCTCTGGCTCGCGTTCTTCGCGAGGTCCTGAATCGACGACATCAGCTGCGTCAGCATCTGCGTGACCGCATCGTCCGAGCTCGCACCGCCGGTGACGGCGGCCAGCTGGCCCGGATCGATCGTGGGAATCTCGTCCTTGGTGTTCGACATGGCTACCGCCTTTGGTGGATGCGCAGCCGTCACCACAGCAGCGGACGTGCCACGCCGCTCTCGCCGTGCTTCCGCGCGCTTGCGCGGTTCGGGCGAGGGTGGGGACCCCGGTTCGTCTACCGCGGGTAACATCGCCGCGGATGGACTACTTCGAGCGCATCGGGCTCGAGCGGCCGCGCGAGCCGACGTTCGCGGCGCTCTCGGCGATCGTCGGGAATCACGTCCGCGCGATCCCGTTCGAGAACCTCGACGTCCTGCTCGGCCGCCCGCCGCGCCTCGATCTCGAGTCGCTGCGCCAAAAGCTCGTCGCGTCGCGCCGCGGCGGCTACTGCTACGAGCACGCGACGCTGTGCGCCGCCGAGCTCGAGGCTATCGGCTTCGCGGTGCGGCGTCACAGCGCGCGCGTCGTCATGGTCACGCCGCGGGACAAGGCGCCTCGCACGCACATGTTCCTGACCGCGATGAACCACGTCCTCGATCCGGGGTTCGGCGGGCTCGCGCCGCACGCACCGGTGCCGCTCGATGGCACGCCGGTCGGCCATCACCGCGTCGTGCGCGAGGGCACCGAGCTCGCGCTCTATCACGGCGACCAGCGGCTGTGGGTGTCGTCGCTCGAGGCCGACCTGCCCGTCGACTTCGAGATGGCGAACCACTTCACCGCGACGTGGCCGCAGTCGCCGTTCGTGCAGCGGCTGATGCTGCGCGCGTTCACGCCGGAGGGCCGGATCACGGCGATGAACCGCGATGTGACCATCGTGCGGGGCGGCGAGACATCGACGCGCCAGCTCGCCGACCGTGCCGAGCTGCAGCGCCTGCTCTACGATGTGTTCGCAATCGACTGCGACATCTCGCAGCTCCGGGTTCCGACGATTCCCGAGTGGGGGTAGCTCGGGATATGATGCGGCGTCATGGGCACGGTCGCCGTGGTGTGCTCGGATCACTCCGTCGAGGACTGGGTGTTTCGTGCGCTCGATGGCGCGCTCGTGATCGTCGATGTCGCGCCTGCGGACGTCATGGTGATCACCGAGGACTGCCTCGAGGCGATCGTCGCGCACGTGCCGCCGGAGAGCTCGGTCGTCGTGCTCGGCGAGCCGACGCGGACGTACTCGCGCGCGGACTTCGTGATCACGCGCAGCTGGCGCGAGCACGACCTCCAGCGCCTGCTCGTCGCGCTCGCGAATCACAAGCCGCTGGCGCTGCCGCCGCTCGGTACGCCCGAGAATCCGGCGGAGGCCCGCGATGCGCAGCGCGCGTTGCTCGCGACGCGCAAGATGTCGACCGCGACGGACCTCGCGAGCACGGAGGCGATGACGGTCGAGAACGTCGTCGAGCTCGTCGATGCCGATCGTGCGTACTGCCTGTACTACGACGCCGAGAGCGCGGCGCTGTGGTCGGAATCTCGCCGCGGCGGCGAACCGATGTCCGCGATCGTCGGAATGGCGGCGTTCGCGGCGAGGACCGGGCATCCGGCCGTCGCGCCGAAGGTCGGGGAGGATCCGCGGTTCTTCGGCGCCATCGACGATCCGCAGGCCGACGAGGGCGATCACACCCTCGCGCAGCCGATCCTCGGCGCGGATGGTCTCGTGCACGCGGTCGTCGTCGTGTCGCGACGTGTGAACCGGCCGTTCTTTCGGGATGCCGAGGTTCGCCTGCTCGCGCGGTTCGCGCAGCTCGCGGCACCGGTGCTCGATCAGCTGTCGATCCACGTCCATAGCGAGGCGCTGCTCGAGGAAGAGGCGGCCGAGAATCCGGTGTTCCGGCGCGCCGCGATCCAGGCGGCATCGGCGCCGACCTGGGGCGATGTCGTGCGCGTGTCGCCGAGCTGGATCACGTGGGCGTACTGGGTGCTCGTCGCGGTGCTCGTCGCCGCCGGCGTGTTCACGTTCGTCGGGCGCGTGTCGACGTATTCCGCGGGTCCGGCGATCGTGCGGTCGACGGCGCGCACGCCGATCGCAGCGCGCAACGGTGGGATCGTCGTCGCGCTCGACGTGTCGCCGGGCGATCGCGTAGCCGCGGGCGCTCCGATCGCGCGTCTCGACGACAGCGAGCAGCGTGCGGCCGTCGATCACCTGCAGCGCGAGCTCGAGACGCAGCTGCGCGCGCACATGCTCGATCCGGGCGACCTCGCGGCCGACAGCGCGCTGCGGACGATCCGGCACGACCTCGACGGTGCGAAGACGGCGCTCGACGAGCGCGTGATCCATGCGCCGGTCGCGGGCGTGATCGGCGACGTGCGCGCGCGGTCGAGCCAGCGACTCGAGCCCGGTGACGTGATCGCGACCGTCGTCGATAGCAACGAGGCGCTCGAGGTGATCGCGCTCTTGCCCGGCGAGGATCGCCCGCAGCTCGCGCCGGGGATGACGGTGCGGCTCGAGCTCGCCGGCTATCGGTATGCGTATCAATCGTTCGCGATCGAGAACGTGTCGCAGGACGTGATCGCGCCGGCCGAGGCGAAGCGCGTGCTCGGCGCCGAGGTTGCCGATGGCCTGGCGCTGCCGGGACCGGTCGTGATCGTGCGCGGCAAGCTCGCGAAGCCGGAGTTCGTCGTCGACGGACGCACGCTGCGGTACCACGACGGCATGGTCGGCACCGCCGAGGTGCGCGTGCGCTCGGAGCCGATCGTGTACGCGCTCGTGCCGGGCACGCGGAGGTTTCAGTGAGCGAGCCGCGCGGCCCCCGGCAGGGCACCGTCGGCGACCATGCGGCTCCCGAGGTCGCGGTCGCGCTGCGTCGACTCGGCGCGCGCCGATCGCGCCGCGTGCCGTTCATCCAGCAGATGGAGGCGGCCGACTGCGGTGCGGCGTGCCTCGCGATGGTGCTGCAGTATCACGGCCGCGCGACCGCGCTCGAGGAGGCGCGCGTTGCCACCGGCGGAACGAGCCGCGGCGCGACGGCGCTCGGCATCGTGCGCGGCGCCGAGCAGCTCGGCATGCGTGCGCGCGGCGTTCGCATCGAGCTCGACGATCTCCACTTCCTGCCGGCCGGCTCGATCCTGCACTGGGACTTCAACCACTTCGTCGTGCTCGACCGCGTGCGGCGCACGTCGATCGACATCGTCGATCCGGCGCACGGCCGCCGCACGATCCCGACCGATACGCTGAGCAAGCACTTCACCGGCGTCGCGCTCGCGTTCGAGCCGACGGAGAGCTTCGTGCCGACGCCGCCGGGACGCAGCAAGGTGTGGCGCTACCTCGGCAAGCTGTTCGCGCAGCCGGCGCTGGTCTCGCGGATCGTCGTCACGTCGATCGCGCTGCGCGTGCTCGCGCTCGCACTGCCGATCCTCACGGGCATGGTCGTCGACCGCGTCGTGCCGCGAGGCGATCACCAGCTGCTGTACGTCGTCGGCGCGGGCATCGGCGTCATGCTCGCCGTGCAGCTGCTCGCGTCGCTGATCCGCTCGCACTTCCTGATCGAGCTGCGCACGAAGCTCGACACGCGGATGACGTTCGGCTTCGTCTCACACTTGTTATCGCTGCCCTACGGCTACTTCAACCGGCGCAGCGCGGGCGATCTCCTACTGCGCGTCGCATCGAACACGCAGATCCGCGACATGCTGACCTCGTCGCTGCTCTCGACGTTGCTCGACGGCACGCTCGCGGTCGGCTACCTGGTGCTGCTGTTCATGGTCTCGGTCAAGCTCGCGGCGCTGACCGCGGTCACCGCCGCCGTACAGCTGCTCGTGCTCGGGCTGTCGCGGCACCGCTACGCGCGGCTGGCCTCGCGCGACCTCGAGAGCCAGGCGAAGGCGCAGTCGTATCTGGTGCAGATGCTCGTCGGCATCGAGACGCTGAAGATCGCGGGCGCCGAGGATCGCGCGCTCGAGCAGTGGGCGAACCTCTACGTCGATCAGCTCAACGTTGCGCTGTCGCGCGGTCGCACGAGCGCGGTCGTCGACTCGCTGAACCAGCTGCTGCAGACCGCGGCCCCGCTCGTGCTACTTGGGGCCGGCACGCTGCTCGTGCTCGACGGCACGCTGTCGCTCGGCACGATGCTCGCGACGACCGCTCTCGCCGCGGGCTTTCTGACGCCGGTGGCAAATCTAATGCAGAGCGCGCTGCAGCTGCAGATGCTCGGCAGCTACGTCGAGCGCATCGACGACGTGCTCGCGGCGGAGCCGGAGCAGCGTTCGGCATCGGCGGTGATGCCGCCGCGGCTCAGCGGTGCGATCGAGCTCGATCACGTGTCGTATCGCTACGGCAAGCACGATCCGCTCGTCGTCCGCGAGGTCACGCTGCGCATCCCGGCCGGCGCGACGGTCGCGATCGTCGGGCGCTCGGGGTCGGGCAAGTCGACGCTCGCCGGCATCCTGCTCGGCCTGCATCGGCCGACCGAGGGCCGCATCATCTACGACGGCTACGATCTCAAGGAGCTCGATCACAAGCTGATGCGGCGCCAGCTCGGCGTCGTGCCGCAGAACCCGTACATCTTCGCCGGCACGATCCGCAGCAACATCGCGCTGACCGATCCGAGCATGTCGCTCGATCGCGTGATCGCGGCCGCGCAGCGCGCGCGCATCGACAGCGACATCCGCGCGATGCCGATGGGCTACGAGACGTTCGTCGCCGACGGCGGCGCGACGCTCAGCGGTGGTCAGCGCCAGCGCATCGCGCTCGCCCGCGCGCTCGTTCACGATCCGGCGGTGCTGCTACTCGACGAGGCGACCAGCTCGCTCGACGCGACGACCGAGCGCGAGGTGATGGACAACCTCAACGAGCTGCGCGCGACGCGGATCATCATCGCGCACCGGCTGTCGACGATCGTGCGCGCCGATCAGATCATCGTCATGCAGGACGGCCGGATCACCGAGGTCGGCAGCCACGACGAGCTGATCCGCCGCGCCGGTACGTACGCGGCGCTCGTCGGCGATCAGACGTTCAAGGCGGGAGGCGCGCCGTCGTGAAGCGCCTGCTGCTGGTGCTGATCGCGGCGTGCGGAGTCGATCGCGGTCCCGCGCCTGCGCCCGCGCCGGCCCCGGCTCCGGTCAAGCCGGCGACGCGCGATGCGGCCGCCGCGCCCGAGGAATTCGTCGGCGTGCTCGCCGCCGCGCAGTCGGTCGACATCGCGCCGCGCGCGGCCGGGGTCGTGATGAAGCTCGATGTCGCGACGGGCGACGCCGTGACGATGGGGCAGGTCGTGGCCGAGATGGATCCGGTCGGCCTGCAGGAGGAGCTGCGCGCCGCCGAGGCCGCGCTCGGAGCCGCGACGGCCGCGCATCGCCAGGCGATCGTCGACGTCGAGGATGCCAAGCGCAAGGTCGCGCTCGAGACGCAGGCGGTCGCCGATGGCGTGAGCGCGCGCAGCGTCCTCGAGGAGGCGAAGTTCGCGGTCAAGCGCGCGGAGGCCGCGGAGCAGAAGGCGGCCGCGACGCAGGCGGCGGAGGCTTCGCGCGCCCAGACCGCACGCGATCACGTCGGCGATACGCAGCTGCGCGCGCCGTTCGACGGCACGGTCGCGCAGCGCTTCCACGATGCCGGCAACCGGATCGAGGCCGGCGGCGCGATCCTGCGGATCGTCGGCAACGGCGGCATGCGGCTGCGGTTCGCGGTGCCGCCCGATCGCGCGCACGCGCTGGCGCTCGGCGCGAAGGTCATGGCGACGATCGATACGGTCGCGGCGCCCGTGGCGGCGACGATCAAGCAGATCTCGCCGACGATCGACGCCGCATCGGGCATGGTGATCGTCGAGGCGGAGCTCGCCGATGGCGGCGGCGGTGCATTGCGGCCCGGTCTCGCTGCGCGGGTGAAGCCGTGAGCGCGAAGAAACCGGCGACGACCGAACCGGCGCGCACGCACAAGCTCGCCGAGCGGTTCGTGCTGCGCTCGCCGGTGCTGCCGCTCGCCGCGCTCGAGCACCTCGACGTCCGCGCGCTACTCGCGGACCCGGGCGTGCGCGAGGCGCTGTTCATCGCATCGCCGGAGCTGACGACCGCGCTCGAGGCCGGCAGCACCGACCCCGGCGTGCTGCGCGCGGCCGTTCGCTACCTGTCGCGCATGGCGTTCCGCGCGACGCCGTTCGGGCTGTTCTCCGGTGTCGTGACCGGGACGTTCGCGGCGACGAGCGAGCTCCGGCTCGCCCCGCGCACCGAGCACGATCGCCACACGCGCCTCGACAACGACTACCTCGCGAAGCTGTGCGATGCGATCGCCGCCGACCCGGCGATGCGCGGCGAGCTGACGTTCGGGCCGACGTCGAGCCTCTATCGCGTCGGCGACAAGTATCGCTATGCGGCCGGCAAGCTGATCCGCGAGGTGCGCGAGTACCACCTCGTCGCGATCGATGCGACGCCGTACCTCGACGCGGTGATCGAGCGGGCGCGTGCCGGGGCCACCCTCGACCAGCTCGCCGCGGTGCTCGCGAGCGATCCCGAGCTGACGCGCGAGGAGATCGACGGCTATCTCGGCGAGCTCGTCGCCGTGCAGCTGCTGGTCCCGACGCTGCAACCGCGCGTGACCGGCCCCGAGCCCGCAACCGTGCTGCGCGGAATGCTCGATGCGATGCCGTCGGCGCGCGGGTTCGCGAGCGTGCTCGGCGATGTCAGCGCGCGGCTCGCCGCGATCGACGAAGCGCATGGCGCGGCGCCCGAGACCTATCGCGCGATCGCGGCCGCGCTCGAGCCGCTGCCCGCGAAGGTCTCGATCGCGCGCCTGTTCCAGGTGGACGTCACGCTGCGTGCCCCGGTCGTCACGCTCGGGCCGCGCGTCGCCGCCGAGATCACGCGCGCGTTCGAGCTCACGCGCAAGCTCGTGCCCGCTCGCAACGACGAGGCGTGGAGAAAGTTTCGCGAGCAGTTCAACACGCGCTACGAGACGCGCGAGGTGCCGCTCGTCGAGGTGCTCGACGAGGAATCGGGGATCGGCTTCGGCACGCCGAGCGGTGACACCGCCCAGGCGCCGCTGATCCGCGACCTGCCGTTCCCAGCGATGGCGGCGGGCGACCGCACGTTCACGGCACGCGAGGCGACGCTGCTGCGCCTGGTCGGCGAGTCGCGCGGCGCGACCGAGCTGGTGCTCTCCGATGCCGATGTCGCGGCGCTCGCCCACGATCCGGGCCCGCTCGCCGACACGGTGACGTTCACCGTGCGCATCGCCGCCGCGTCGCGCGAGGCACTCGACCGCGGCGACGTCACGATCGACTCGAACGGCTTCACGAGCGCCTCCGCGACGCGTCTGCTCGGCCGCTTCTGCCATGGGTCGCGCGAGGTGCACGCGTTCGTCGACGAGCTGGTCGCGCGCGAACACGCGCTCGCCGGCGACGCCATCCTCGCCGAGATCGTGCACCTGCCCGAGGGCCGGCTCGGCAACATCCTGCTGCGCCCCGTGCTGCGCGAGTACGAGATCCCGTACATGGGCACGAGCGGCGCGCGGGCCGACAAGCAGATCCCGATCACCGATCTGCTCGTCTCGGTGCACGGCAGCCGCGTCGTGCTGCGATCGCGCCGGCTCGGCCGCGAGGTCCGCCCGCAGCTCGCGACCGCGCACAACTATGGCCTGCGCAGCCTCGCGATCTATCGCTTCCTGTGCGCGCACGCGTCGCAGCACACCGAGGGCGGCCAGTGGTCGTGGGGCGCGCTCGAGTCGTTGCCGTTTTTGCCGCGCGTGCGCCACGGCAAGGTCCTGCTCGCGCGCGCGACGTGGTCGGTGCGCAAGCCCGACCTCGAGAAGCTCACCGACCCGGCCTCCGCCCGCGCGCTGCGCGATCGCCGAGGGCTGCCGCGCTGGATCGTCGTCGCCGACGGAGACAACGAGCTGCCGGTCGACTTCGACAACGATGCGTCGCTCGACGCGTTCGTCCAGATCGTGCGCTCGCGCGAGGCCACGCAGCTCGTCGAGATGCATCCGGCGCCCGATCAGCTGATCGTCGACGGCGCCGACGGCAAGCACACCCACGAGATCGTCGTCGCGTTCGTGCGCGAGCAACCGGCGCCGCAGCGGCCCGTCGACGTGAGGCCGGTGACCGTCGAGCGCCGCTTCCCGCCCGGCTCGCGCTGGCTCTACGCGAAGCTCTACGCCGGCACGGCGACGCTCGATGCGCTGCTGCGCGAAGCGATCGCACCGCTCGTGCGCGAGGCCATCGCGACCGGGATCGCCGATCGCTGGTTCTTCCTGCGCTACGCCGATCCGGACGACCACGTGCGGCTCCGCTTTCACGGCGATCCGGCGCGCCTCGCCGAGCTGCTGCCGCGCCTCGCCGAGCTCCCCGTGCGCCGCCTCGTGCTCGATACGTACGAGCGCGAGGTCGAACGCTACGGCGGCGATCGCGGCATCGAGCTCGCGGAGCACATCTTCGCGGCCGACAGCGAGGCCGTGCTGACGATCGTCGAGCACACGCGGGGCGACGAGGGCGCCGACGTGCGGTGGAAGCTCGCGGTGCTCGGCCTGGATCTCATGGCGCGCGATCTCGGGCTCGATGTCCCGGCGAGACTCGCGCTTGCGACGCGCGTCCGCGATGGCTTCGCGGCCGAGCACGGCGTCGATACCGCATTCCAGAAGCGCCTCGGCGACAAGTTCCGCGCGCACGCGACCGAGCTCGCCGCGCTGCTCGCGACCCGGCTCGACGATCCGGATCACGACTACGCGCCCGGGCTCGAGGCGTTCGCCGCGCGCTCCGCCGCGATCGCGCCGCTCGCCGCCGAGATGCGCGCGCATGTCTCGTCGGTCGACGACGTGCTCGCGAGCCTGTGGCATATGCACGTCAACCGCATGCTGCCGAGCATGCAGCGCCGCCAGGAGCTCGTGATCTACGACCTATTGCGGCGCCACTACGACGGCGTGATCGCACGCCAGCGAGCGAAGAAATGACGCCGGGCGAGCGCATCGACAACCGGTTCGTCGTCGAGAAGCTGGTCGCGACCGGCGGGATGGGCGTCGTCTATCGCGCGCAGGACACGCAGACCGGCCAGCCGGTAGCGCTCAAGGTGCTCGAGACACGCAGCGCCGAAGACGTGATCCGCGCGATCCAGGAAGTCGAGCTGCTCGCGAAGGTCAACCATCCGGGCATCGTCCGCCACATCGCCGACGGCCTGACGAAGGACGACGTCCAGTACCTCGCGATGGAGTGGATCGAGGGCCCGACGATCGCCGACCGCATGGAGAAGGACGGCTTCTCGCAGCGCGAGGTCGTCGAGGTCGGCCGCGCGGTCGCCGCGGGCCTCGGGGCCGCGCACGCGCACGGCATCATTCACCGCGACATCAAGCCGACGAACATCATCCTCGAAGGCAACGAGTGCACGCGCGCCCGCGTGATCGACTTCGGCCTCGCGCGCCTCGCCGGCCCCGGCCAGCGCTCGCTGACGCGCACGGGCATGACGCTCGGCACGCCCGGCTACATGGCGCCCGAGCAGGCGCGCGGCCGCCGTGATCTGCTGCCCGCCGTCGACGTGTTCTGCCTCGCGACGATCCTCTACGAGTGCCTGACCGCGACCGCCGCGTTCACCGGCAGCTCGCTCGCGTCGTTGATGGCGAACGTGATCCTCGCCGAGCCGACGCCGATCCTCGACATCGTGCCGACCGCATCTCCCGACCTCGCCGCCGCGATCACGCAGATGCTGGTCAAGGACCCAACGCTGCGTGTCGCGAACGGCAATGTCGCGGTCGCCGTGTTCGACGCGCTCGCCGACATCCCCGACGGCCCCCGCCGCCGCCGCATCGAGAGCGGCGCTCCCCCGACCGTCCGCGCCCACACCGGCGGCGCGGTCGCCACCCACGGCCTCGTGCTCGCGACCCGCGGCTTCGTCGACGACATCGTCGATCCGCCCGCGCCGAGCGAACAGGCCCTCCTCCACGACGCGGCCGCCGCCGTCGGCGCCGTCCTCGAGGTGCTCGCGACCGGCTCGGTCGTCGTTCACTTCGCAGGCACCGCTCGCGACATCGCGGCCCGCGCCGCCCGCTGCGCGCTCGCGATCAAGCACATCCTGCCGCAGTGGGCGGTCGCGATCTCGACGCTCGACCCGGCGCTGACGCTCGTCTCCGACGCGGGCACCGACCTCCTCGGCCGCGCCGCAAAGGCCGCGATCTTCGCGAAGACGCCGGAGGCCCGCGGCGCGATCCTCGTCGACCCGCAAACGGCCAACTATCTCGACGGCACGTTCGAGATCGATCGCACGTCGCCTCCGCGCCTCCGGGGCGTCAAACGCTGAAGAGGACCAGATTGATGGGCCCCAAAGAACCCAAAGAACCCTAAGCCCAGAAAGACGAAGCCGGTCTCTTCCCTTTGGGTCCTTTGGGTTCTTTGGGGCCAACCCCTCCGGGATCCGAGCCGCTACGCGGCGACGGTGAAGAAGCGCGCCGGCTCGTGCGGCTCGTCGTAGAGCGCGCGGCCCGCGATCGCGACCTCGGCGAGCACCGGCGGCACCATCAGGCCCTCGCGGTCGAGCAGGTCGATCGTGCGCGCGGCGCCGATCGCATCGACGAGGACCGAGGGTGGGGCCCAGTTGAAGCCGAAGCCCATGATGCGGTCGACGTCGCGCGGGTGCTCGACGACCTCGCCGACGCGGCCGAGCGCGTACGAGATGTAGCCGAGCATGATGCGGCGCAGGAGCTTGGCGTCCTGGCCGTCGGTGGTGCAGAGCACGTCGAAGGCTTCGGCGTGCTTGCCGTCGCGGAGCGCGTGCTTCATGCGCTCGATGAACGTCGGCATCGGCGGCTGGACCTCGGCGAGCTTGGCGTAGTCGCCGGTCGCCGGATCGAGGACGAACGTGATGGCGTCGGCGCCCTTGCCCTCGACGCGGAAGAAGCCGCCCTTGTCGCGCGTCTTGCGGCCGAGGTGACCGCGGTCGATCATGCGCTGCATGTAAGCGGGGAGGGCGAAGTCGTCGTGGCACTCGTCGCGCGTCGTCGCGTGGAGGTTGTCGACGATCGCCTTGTGGACGTCCCAGCCGACGAGATCGATCGTCGCGAGCGGCGCGAGCGCGCGGCCGGTGTGCGTGCCGACGAGCTGATCCATGTACGCGACGCCGTGTTGCTCGGCGAGCATCGCGACCTCGTTGAGCAGCTTGAAGCCGATGCGGTTGCCCGCGAACGCCGGCGTGTCCGCGCAGGTGACGACGACGCGATCGAGCGCCGACTCGAGCAGCTCCTTGACGGCGGTCGTGACCTGCGGGTCGGTGCCGGTGTGGGGGATCAGCTCGCAGCCGCGGATGATCGTCGGCGGGTTGAAGAGGTGGATGCCGAGGAAGTGGGCGCGGAAGTCGTCCGACTGACCGGCGCACATCGCGGCGATCGACAGGCCCGACGAGACGGTCGCGACGACCGAGCCCTGCGCGCGCACGCGATCGACCTGCGCGAACACCTGGCGCTTCGTCTCGAGGTCCTCGGCGACGCACTCGAAGATCAGATCGGCATCGGCGGCGACGGTCGCGAGGTCGTTGTCGTACGTGCCGACCGCGATCGACTTCGGCGCGACCTTGCCCTTCGACATCTGCTCGGCCTTGGCGCGCCCGGCCTCCGCCTTCTCGATCGTGCGAGCCAGCATCGTGGTGGGAATGCCGGCAGAAGCGAAGATGGCCGCGGCACCCGCACCCATCGCACCATTCGCACCTAGGACGACGATCTTTCGAATTGCTCGCATCGAGGCCCAGTATTCAGCAAAACGCGTACCCGGCGAAGCATTGAAACTTGTTCGATATGGAAAAGATGGGCCGTGCGGGCGCGCGCACCACGTGCGCTAGAACGTGACGCGAAAGCCCACTTGCGCCGACGCGGGCGCGTACCTCGCCGTCGTGTGCCCGAAGTTCGGGTTGCGCGGCGTCGGCTGGCTCGTCTCCATGCCGTTCTTGTCGGTTGTCTTCGCCCAGATCAGATCGGCGTATTCACCGCCGCTAATCGGGTTCACGCCGCCGGAGATCGCAGGCGTGTAGGTCTCGTCGACGTTGAACGTGCCCTGATGATTGTAGATGTTGAAGAAGTCCATGTAGAGCTCCGCCGACGTCGTCGCCGACAGCTTGCGCCGATAGCCGACGTGAACGTCGACACCGTGCTCGAGACCGGTGCGACCGAGGACGCCTCGCGGCAGCAAGAACGATTCATTCGGCCCGTAGAGGTAGTGCGGTCCGAGTGCGTTGATCGGTACGCCGGAGATCGCGCGAATGCGGGTTCCGATGGTGAGCACACCTCGTCCCACCTCGAACCCGCGGTACGCGTCGATCTTCAGCGAGTGCGGACGGTCCTGCGGGAGAGGGCCGCGCCTGTTGGCAAGCAGCTCGATCAGATCGTACTGCGACGAGATGTTCGGATCGATCTGCCCGTTGTCGTACGACACGCTGCCCGGGTAATTGCCCTCCGCGCGCGAGTACGTGTACGAGCCCTGCAGGTAGAGCCCGCTCGTGAACCGCCGCGACAGCGATAGCTCGATCGCATCGTAGTTGCGGCTCGGCTTGTCGAACGTGCGGATGCCCTGGAACAGGCCGAGCTCGCGCGTCAGCCGGTTCTTCGTCGCGGCATCGCTCGTCATCGCGATCTGGCGCTGCAGCTGCGTCTCGGCATCGCGCGACCACTCGCCGGGGTTCGCGATGATGTACGTGTTCGCGCCGTCGGTCGACACGTCCTCGATCGCGCGCCCGAGCGTGCGGTGCTGCACGGTGACGCCGGCGACGACGTTCGGGATCACGGCGATCTCGGCGCCCGCGAGCACCTCGTCGACGTACTCGGCCTGGATCCCCGGCGCGACGAGCACACCGCTCGAGCCGATCAGCTGCTCGGTCGTCGGGTGCGCGCCCATCAGGCAGCCGCGGCCGTCGGGACCGCCGAGACGCGGATCGCTCGCGCCGCACTGCGAGGGCGCGAAGTCGCGGACGTCGGAGACCTCGCCGCCGAAGCTGCGATCGTTGATGTCCATCGGGATCGCCTCGTAGAAGCGTCCCCAGCTCGCGAACAGCTTCGTCTTGCCCTCGTCGCTCGGATCCCAGATCGCACCGAGGCGCGGCGCGAGGTTTCCGGTCAGCGCCATCGCCGTCGTCCCGATGTGCTCGTGCGTGAGCGGATCGGTCGTGTTGCGCAGCGACTCGGCGTAGTTGAGCCGCTGGTCCTCGTAGCGCAGGCCGGCGTTCAACGTCAGCGTGCGATACGGACGCCACGAGTCGCGCAGGAACGCGGCCCAGTCGACGGTCTGACCGCCGACCTGCGTGCCGGGCGAGCCGACGGTTCCGCCGAGGAAGTGGCACTGGTACGACTTCATGCCCGCGTTCGGACCCGTCGAGTCGCCCGGCGTCTGGCAGGTCTCGCTGCCCTCGCCGAGCGCGGCCCATCGCTGGATGCGCACGTCCGAGCCGAGGTAGTTCGTGATCGCGGCGCCGCCGGAGAGCAGGCGCGCGGTGCTCTTCACGTTGTCCTCGACGTCGATGCCGGCCTTCATCTCGTGATTGCCGAGGAAGTCGCGGCGCTCGGTGACCGAGAGGCGCGCGGTGCGGCGATCCTCGGTGTCGTGGGAGAGCGCGCCGGGACCGCCGACCTCGTAGCCACGCGTGCCGAGCGGACAGTTGACGATCAATGGATACGGATCGCTCGCGGTGCGGTCCTGGCAGCCGTCGGCGTGGTCGTAGCCGAGCGCCGACAACGTCGCGAGGTCGCCGCCGATCAGCTGCTGTGACGGCTGGGCGTCGAGCGCGGGATCGATCGCGCCGCTGTTCAAGGTCGAGCGGTGCCACGCGACGAGCGCCTCGACCTCGGTGTGCGCGTCGTCGAACTTCGCGTTCCACTTCATGACCGCGTCGGTCGTCAGGCCGGTCGTGTGGCGGCCCGCGCCCGGGTTGCCGAACAGCTGCGGCGAGTCGCTGACGCTCGGCAGCGCGATCAGCGAGGCCTGCACGGTCTGCGCTTCGGCGGGCGCGGCGGTGATCTTCGCGAGCGATGCGAACGAGCGCGACGTCGAGGTGCGCGTGTCGTGGCCGATGATGTCGGTCAGGTAGAAGCCGGTCGCGGGATCGATGTCGGGGACGCCGTCCGCGTACTGCTTCTCGCACGTCGAGATGCTGCCGTTGTCGAGGCGCACGTGACAGTCGGTCTCGCGCTTGATCGTGCGCGTGTAGTCGACGCGCGACAGCTGCGGCGCGACGCCGACGTACCACCACGCGCGTCCCTTGACGATCGGGCCGCCGAGCTCGACGCCGAAGTTACTGGTGTACGCCTGGTTCGGCGTGACGTCGATCGAGCTCGCGTTGACCGGCGCGCGCTGCACACCCGCGGTGAGAAAGCCCGGCGTGATCGCGCCGAAGATCGAGCCGCGCACCGTATCGGTGCCGTTGCGCGTGACGAGGTTGACGACGCCGCCCGTCGCGCGCCCCATCTCGGCGTCCATGCCGCCGGTGATCACCTGGATGTCGTCGATGAATGCGTTGGGCACCGGCGTGCCGACGTTGCCGAACGTCAGACCGGTGATGTCGACGCCGTCGACGATGTAGCGGTTCTCGAGCGACGTCGAGCCGGAGAACGCCGTGCCGACGCCGTCGTTCTGCGCGCCGCCGATCGCGCCGATCACGTTGTCGAAGTTTGGCCCGGGCACCGGCATGTCGTCCAGGTACGCGCGGTCGAAGTGCTTCTCGTGGCTGGGGTGGCGCAGATCGAGCGGCGGCGGCGTGCCGTGGATCTCGATCGCCTCGCCGATCTTCAGCTTCTCGTCGAGCCGCAGCGTCTGGCCGAGCTGTACGCGGACGCCCTTGTGCACCGCGCGCGTCGGATCCATGTCGAACACGACGTCGTAGGTGCCCGGCACGACATCGGTGACCTTGTAGGCGCCGTGGCCGTCGGTGACCGCTGACTGCGTGCCGATCGTGACGTAGACCGCGGCCAGCGGCTCCTTCGTGTCGCGATCGGTGACGATGCCCTCGACGGAGCCCGTCGTGATCTCCTGCGCGTACGACACACTCGTCATCGCGACGAGAACCAAGCAAATCGAAAACCTCATGCTCTCGTCGTACGCGCGACGACGTACTTCGCGACAGCATGCGGTGCTCACGCTCTTACACACGCTGCGTGCGACACGCGCGAGTGGTGTCGCAGTATCTTGCGCGAGAGGCCCGCGCCGGGGAGCGACAAAATGACCGACACGCTTCGCACGCTGACGCGAGACATCACGACGTGCCGCAGGTGCGCCCGTCTCGTGCGATGCCGGGAAGCAGCAGCTGCGACGCCGCCGAAGCGATTCGCCGGACAGTCGTACTGGGCGCGTCCGATCCCCGGCTTCGGTGATCCGAAAGCGCGGCTGCTCGTCGTCGGCCTCGCGCCGGCCGCGCACGGCGGCAACCGCACCGGCCGCGTGTTCACCGGCGATCGCAGCGGCGACTGGCTCTACGGCGCGCTGTATCGCGCGGGCTTCGCGAACCAGCCGGAGAGCACAGGACTCGACGACGGGCTCGTGCTCGCCGATGCCTACGTGACGGTCGCGGTGCGGTGCGCGCCGCCGACGAACAAGCCGACGCCCATCGAGCGCGATCGCTGCACGGGCTATCTCGTGCGCGAGCTGCGCCTGCTGAAGAACGTGCGCGCCGTCGTCGCGCTCGGCGCGTTCGGCTGGGACGGCTTTCTACGCGCGGCGCGCGAGCTCGGTCACGACACGAAGCCACGCCCGGCATTCGCGCACGGCGCGCACGCGGCGGTCGGCCCGTACCGGCTGTTCGGCAGCTACCACGTCAGCCAGCAGAACACGTTCACCGGCCGGCTGACGGAAGCCATGCTCGATGCGGTGTTCACTTCCGCGAAGGCCGCAGCTCCCGCCTGATCACGAGACGCAGCCCGCTCCACGTCTCGTCGATCGCGCAGACCTTGTTGTCGACGAGCCCGGTCGGTAATGCGACGTCGCGGATCGCCTGCTCGGTCATGTCGGTCGGCACGCCCGACGCCTTCTTCGGCCACGCGATCCACAGCCCGGCCGCGTCGGTCATCTTCGGCCGCAGCTCGGCGATCTTCGCAGCGAGCGTGCTGCGCTCGACGACGAACGCGACGATCACGTCGTGCTGCTTGCCGATTCGCTTCGCGACCGTCGCGCCGGTCGGCAACATGCCGAGATCGAAGCCCGCCGGCGCCCCGACGAGCGCGACGCGGTGCCCTTCCTTGATCCCGAGCTTCTGCGGCAGCGGTGTCCCCGAGTAGCCGGCCATTTGCTAAGCCTACTCGTGCGCCAGCTCGATTTGTTCGCCGCGGGGGCGGCGCCGGGGTTCGACCCGGCGTTCCGGTCGCTCGTGCGCACGAACCTCGCGCACGGTGCGTGGATCGATCACGTGCCCGGCTGGGTCCACGGCCACGACGCGCTGTTCGACGAGCTCGAGCGCGAGCTGCCGTGGCGGCGCGAGACGATGAAGATGTACGACAAGGTCGTCGAGGTCCCGCGCCTGCTGTCGGCGGTGCGCGAGCATCCGCTCGTCGAGCAGATGCGCGACGCGCTGAGCGAACGCTACGGCGAACGCTTCGTCTACATGACGGCGGCGCTCTATCGCGACGGCAACGACTCGGTCGCGTTTCACGGCGACACGACCGCGCGCGACATGATCGAGGCGCTCGTCGCGACCGTGTCGCTCGGTGCGCCGCGCCGCTTCATGCTGCGGCCGACCGAAGGCGGAGAGCACAATAAGATCGCGATGCCGCTCGGCCGCGGCGACCTCGTCGTCATGGGCGGAACCTGCCAGCGCACGTGGCGGCACGGGATCCCGAAGGTCGCGAGCGCCGGGCCGCGGATCGCGCTGATGTTCAGGCCTGCGTGGGCGAAGAACTACCGGACATCGCTGAGCTAATACGATTTCCCGCCGCGGGCGCTACTCCCGCAATAAGATCACGATGATGGGGTACGGGCGCATCGGCTATCACGTCGCCACTCCGCCTGCGGGAGTGGTCGTCGTCCGCACGGGCGACACGACGCATTGCCGCGAGGAGCAGGCGGGCGCGACGATCGGCGAGGTCGAGATCGTCCCGTTCAAGGCCGCGCTCGTGATCGATCGCGACGGCATCCTCGAAGAGAAGGCGCGCCACGCGGTCGTCGACGAGGTCGCGGCGGGCGCCCACGTGCTCGAGCCCGCGCCGGTCGAGCTCGGCGGACTCAGCGGCTGGCGGATCGATGCGGAGGTTCGGCGCGGCACGAGCCCGCTGCGCTACGTCCACGTGTTCGCGCTCGCGCCCGATGACCTCGGGATCGATGGCGGTGTGCTCGTCACGGTGCGCAGCGCGTCGCCCGAGTGGCCGGCCGCCGATCAGATCGTGCACTCGCTGAAGATCTTCGCGGCCGGCCGGAAGATCGCGAACCGCTAGGCGGTGAAGCGGCTGCGCGCCTCGTCGATCGCGGTGCGCGCGGCGATCCGCAGGCGTGCGAGCTGCGTGAGCTCGTCGGGCGTCGCCTCGGCCTGGCGCTCCCAGTACTCGTCGAGCCAGCGCAGCGCCGCGAACGGCGACGCGATGACGACCGCGGCCGCACCGAGCGAGAGCGGCGGCGGCAGCACGACGAGCGAGAGCCCGACGAGCCCGGCCGCCCATAGCGGATAGACGAGCAGCGCGGTGCCGAGCTTCACCGTCGAGACGGCATCGGGATCGTGCGAGCGCGCGACCATGCGCGGGATGAAGTACGGGATCGCGTAGAGCGCGATGCCGGAGACGGCGAGCGGAGCGAGGGCGAGGCGCTGCCACGCCGGCTGCGGCGTGCGGTCGGGCTGGCGATCGCGGCGGCCGAGCCGATCGAGCTCGGCGTAGTACGCGCCGACGTGCTCGCGGATCTTCGCGACGAGCACGGGGTCCGCCTCGCGCAGCGTCTTGCCGGCGAGCTCGACCTGGCGCCCGAGCGAGCTCCACGCGGCCATCGAGCCGTCGCCCGCGTCGTTCGCGAGCATCTCGGCAATGCGCGCGATCAGCATCTTGTCCTCGTGCGTCGTCGCGTCGACGAGCAGGTCCTCGAGGTCGGCCTTCATCTGCGCCGTGATCGCGACGATCCGCTCCTCGCCGGTGCCCGTCAGGTCGGCGAGCCGCCGCACGGGGCCCCACACGACGAGGCAGCGCGACCGGAACTGCTCGCGGTCGTCGAACTCGAGCGCGACGGCCTGGAACGTCGGCGGCGTCCGCGCGGCGCCCTCGGCCGCGATCAGCATGCGCGCGGCTCCGGTCTTCAAGGGCGCGAGCGTCGGCTCGGAGTGGCTCGTGCCCTCGGGAAAGATCAGGATGTTGCCGCCGTCGGCGAGGTGCGACGCGATCTTCGCGAACATCGCCGTGTTCGAGGACGCGTCCTTGTCGGGCGAGTCCTTGCGGCGAACGATCGGCACCGCGCCGGCGCGATCGAGGAGCCACGCGAGCCCCGGGATGTTCCACAGCGTCGACTTCGCGATCGGCGAGATCTCGCACGCCGCGTCGGTCAGCACGAGGATCGGGTCGATCAGCGCGTTGTGGTGATTCGACACGAACACCCGGCCCCGCGTATCGGGACCGGGCGGCTCGCCGATGCGCTCGACGCGCCGGAAGTAGAGGCGAATCAACCGCCGGAACGTTCCGAGAAGCGCGTCACGCACATCGCGATGTCACCACATCAGGCTGCCGCCGGTCCACACGGTCATCGGCGTGACGGTGTGATCGACGCGATCCGGAGCACCGTGCTCGTCACAGAACCAGCGCTCGCCCTCGGTATCCTCGCGGACCGCCGCGCAGGCCGCGCACACCGGCGTGGTGTCGGCGTCCTGGGGCATGCCGACGACGAGCGTCGGGCACGTGGCGGCGTTGAGCACGCGGTTCGGCACCGTCTTGTACTTCTCGCGCGGGTTGTGCAGGCCGAATTGACCGATGACGATCAGGTCCGCGCGGATGTCGGCGGCGAGCATCGCGATCTGCTCGTCGGGCTTGCCCGTGCGCACGTGAAGGCGCGCACGCCACTCGGTGCCGTACTGGTTGAACGTCTGCAGCGCCGGATACACGGCCGACGCGAGCCGCTGCTTCAGCTCGTCACTCGACTGCTTCCGACTCTCCTTGACGTAGAGGAAGTGCAGCTCGGGGTACTGGTGCCGCGCCGCCTGATCGAGCGCGTGCTCGACCACGATCTCCGAGTACTCGGAGAGGTCGACACCGACCACGATGCGAAAACGTCGCGGGCGTACGGGAACTTCCGGGTGGCGAATCATGATGTCCCACGTTGTTGCAGCCGTCATGCCCAGCGGCGGAGGGCGCGAGCGCACGGTGCGCGCATCGGTTGAGGAGAGCCGCGATGCCGTGCAACTCTTCGCACCCATGGGGCGAGATACGCGAGAGGCCGCGGGCGAGCTGCGCTCCGTTGCCCCGCTCGTCGTGATCGGGAGTCCGCATCAGCTGGTGGGGCCGTGCACGCTCGTCACGAATGGCGCCCGGACGGTCGCATTTTCGAGCGCCGAGCTGCTGCGTCAGGCGGGTGAGCCGCTCGGCATCGCCGTGACAAATGACGGCAGCAAGGTCGTGCGCGTCGCATCGTGGATGATGGGCCGCCTCCCGGGCATCGGCATCATCGAGCTCGCGGAGCCGCTGCCGCGGGGCATCGACATCGTGCCGCTGCAGCTCGGCGCCGTGATGGCGACGGTCGACACGCGCGGCATGCCAGCCGGCATCGTCACCGTCGCGCCGCACGGCTCGGCGTTCGAGCGCCGCGTGATCCCGGTCCACGTCGACATGCTCGACGGCAACGGCATGAGCGACGAGATCACGCGCCTCGCGACCCCCGACGATGCCGCCGACAACGGCGCTTCGATCGACGGCGCGGCGCTGTTCGCGTGGTTCGCGGCCGATCCGGTGCTCGGTCGCGAGAGCGAGGTCGTCGCGGTCGCGCTCGCGATCCCGTACCGGGCGCAGCTCTACAAGCCGCGCGCGAATCCGCCCGTTGCCGAGCTGATCGGCCTCGAGGACCTCGGGCGCGCGCTGCCGTGGGCCGCCGAGAAGCAAGAAGGCAGCAACGACCTCAGCCAGGTCGCGGGCGAGATCCGCGAGGTTCCGGTCGCGAACGATCCGCTCGCGGGGCTCGACTCCGACGAGTGATGTTACGATGCCGTGCGATGGGGCGTTCCATCGTGCTTGTGTTGTTGCTCGCGCACGCCGCGCGCGCCGACGAGATCCCGATCGTCACGCTGTCGGATGTCGGCGCAAACCAGGACGTACCGGTTCACCGGTCGTTCTTCATCGCGGGCGATGCGCCCTCGGGCGTGCAGAGCGTGCAGGCGCTCGTCGTGCGCAAGGGCTCGCCGGGGATGTTCGGCGACGATGGCGGCGACTGCCGCAGCGTGATCGCGGACCTGCGCGTCGAGTCCGTGATCGAATCGGGCGGCGACGACGACGACGACACGCCGGGCGACGACGACGCACAGGCGGTCGTCAAGTATCCCGCGGGCGTGCACGAGGCGTTCGAGCTATTCCCGCGCGCGTCGGGCAGCCGCGATTCCGCCGTGCTCGTCACCGCGCCGTGGAAGCGCAGCTCGCCCGAAGCGCGCGACTACAAGGTGTTCGTGCCGCACGACGCCGACTTCTTCGCGCCGGGCTACGGCTATTGCCTCGCGATCGTGACGACGGAACGCGCGCAGGCGCTCGACGACGCGACGCTCGCGGAGATGGTCGATACGGTCGCGCACAAGCTCGTCGCGTGCGGGGACAAGTCGTCGTGCGACGACGATGCGCTCGCCGATCACGAGGCGCGCGCGGCGAAGACGCTGCCGAAGCAGGTCGCCGCGCACATGAAGGACATCGCGCGCGCGGAGCTCGCGGGGACGACCAGCCTCATCGAGGCGCTCGATCACCTGCGCGAGCGCTGGCACGACAAGACCGCCGTCCTCGCGCCGGGCTCCGGCACGGTGTGGGGCGCGACCGCGTCGGATCCGTTTGCGGGCGCCGTCGCGACGATGCTGTCGCGCAACGCGGGGCTGTTGCCGCAGGTGCGAGGCAAGGAGGTCGCGCTGTTCACGACCGACGGCAAGCTCGAGGTCCGCACGCTGCAGCTGCTCGACGACGGGCGCTCGATCCGTGTCGCGCCATCGGCCTCGCCGGCCGCCGCGCGCGTGCTGACCGCGACGACCGACACGCTCGCCGTCACCGACGGCATCACGCTGTTCGATCTGATCCAGCTCGGCCAGGGCAAGCTGCGCGTCGACAAGGAGTGGACGACGCTCTCCGCGCTCGGCGACAAGGCCGCCGCCGTCGGCAGCGAGAGCTGGAGCACCGAGGATGCCGCGTACCTCGCATCGGCGAACGAGCACCTGCGGCGGCTCGCGAACTTCGTCGACAACGTGACGACCGGCGCGTCGTGCACCGGCTCGCCGCAAGAAGGCGATGTCGTGCGCAAGCTGCTCGGTCAGTGGCTCGTGTGCCAGCACGTCGATGCGGGCGCGCTCGAGGCGCTCGTCGAGCAGCTCGACGAATTGCAGGGCGCCGACGCCGCGTGGAAGGCGGCGAAGGACAAGGTGCTCGCGCGCGACAAGGCCCTCGTCACGCTGACGACGACGAGCGTGATCGATGCTCGCGCCGAGCGCGCGCCGCGCACGTGGCTGTTCAGCTACGTCACGCCGGTCGCGGGGTATGCCGGCATCCTGCGTCCCGACGAGTCGTTCGGGCTGTTCTACCTCGGCGCCGAGATTCACCTCGCGCCGAACCCGGTCGACGAGATCCAGTGGAAGCGCGGCTCACAGGATCTGCTGCGCGCGATCGCGCTCGAGCTGGCCATCGCGCCGTACGGCGGCTCGTTCGGCCCGGAGCATCGCTACGGCGGGCTCGGTGCGCTGCCGCCCGTGTTCGTCGGTGTCGCGTTCCACGCGATTCCCTACACGAGCGTCACCGTCGGTGGCGCGTTTCTCGAGCGGCGCAACTCGACGATCCCCGAGGAGCGCACGCACACGACGTTCGCGCCGTACGTCGGGCTCGCGCTGCAGCTCAACCTGCCGGACCTGCTTTACCAGGCGGTGACGCGATGAAGCGCCTCGGCTTGTTGTTGCTGCCGCTGTGCGCGTGCGAAGGCCTGACCACGCCGCCGGCGCCCGCGCTGTCGGTGCTCAAGCGCATGCCGGAAGGCTGCTTCGCGGTCGCGACGCCCGAGTCGCCGCCGGCCGACGCACTACAGCTGTTCGGCACGTGCACGTACCAGGCGGATCCGACGCTGATGGCGAACGTCGACGAGGCGGTCGTCGTCGTCGATTACGGTCCCGACGTCGAGTTCGATACGACCGCCGACGTGCCGCCGCCGACGCTGACGGTCACGATCGACGGCGCACCGGCCGACGTGCCGATCCGCATCGGCACCGTGCAACGCGTCGGCTCGCGCGCGTACTTCGAGGCGACGCTGCGCGCCCCGGCGCAGCTCACGAACGATCTGCGGATCCGCGCGCAGGTCAACGCGGGCTTCGCGACCGAGCTCGCGCAGCCGTTCGCGGTCGTCGCGCCGCCGGTCGGCCTGTCGCTGTTCGAGTGCCCCGATGCGGCGAGCTGCGAATTGACGGCCGCGGTCGGCGAGGCGCACCTGGTCGTGTCGATCCCCGGCGATCAGCCGCAGCAGGTCACGGTGCGGCAGTCGCTCGGCGGCGTCGATGATCCGCATGTGATCGATGCGACGATCACGCCGCCGTCGTCGACGGTCGCGCTCCCCGTGCCGACCGCCCCCGACGGCACGACATGGACGATCTCGGCGTCGCTGCTCGGCGGGACGCCGCCGTCGGTGACCGCGATCCTGCGAGCCCCTCTGATCACGACGCAGCTGTCGTGCGCGCCGAGCTGCGCACTGACGACCGGGCAGCAGGTCGGCCTGCACATCTTCGCGCCCGCCGGTATCCACGCGACGCAGGCGTTCGTGACGACCCGCCTGAACGGCGTGCCTCAGCTCGTCGGCGAGCCGGTCGCGCTCGATCCGGGCCTCGTCGCGCTCACGGTTCCCGGTCGCGGCACCTGGACGATCGACGTGTCGGTCGCCGGCTACTCGGCGCCCACGATCGTGCAGAACATCCCCTGACCTGCTACACGACCCGCCGGGATGAAGGTCGCGACCTGGAACGTCAACGGGATCCGTGCGCGATCCTCGCAGGTCGCTCACTGGATCGACGGCGAGACGCCCGACGTCATCTGCTTGCAGGAGACCAAGGCGCCGCTCGACAAGGTGCCCGAGCCGCTCGCGTCGATCGCGGGCTACCACGCGCACTGGCACGGCAGCGGCGGCTACTCCGGCGTCGCGCTGCTGCTGCGCGAGGCGACGTTCGGCAGCGCGCCCGCGTTCGTGCATCCGCCGTTCGACCTCGAGAACCGGATCGTCGTCGCGGAGGTCGGCTCGACGGTGTTCGGCTCGGTCTACATCCCGAACGGCGGGAAGGACTTCGCGGCGAAGATGGTGTTCCTGCGCGAGCTCGACGCGTGGGCGGGTGCGCTCGAAGCGGCGGGCAAGCACCTCGTGCTGTGCGGTGACTTCAACGTCGCGCGCACACCCGTCGATGTTCACCCCGTTCTGCGCAAGAACATGGTCGGGCAGAGCACGCAGGAGCGCGAGCTGATCGAGCAGCTGTTCTCGCACGGGCTCGTCGACGTCGGTCGCCACTGCGATCCCGACAACGATCGGTTGTTCACGTGGTGGGCGCCGTGGCGGAACATGCGGCAGCGCAACATCGGGTGGCGACTCGATTACATCGCGGCGCACCACGCGCTCGTCGACGGCACGACGACGTGCAAGAGCCATCGCGAGGTCGGCACGAGCGATCACGCGCCGGTGATCGCGCACCTTCGCGATACGCCGCTCTAGCGACGCGCGCGCGTGCTCGTCGCCTTGTTGCGCGCGGCCGTGCGATTGCGGGCGGCGGTCGGATTGCGGCGCTTGATGCCCTTGCCGCGCGGCGACGGCTCGTTGATGCGCGACGCGCCCTTGTCCTTGCGGCCGACGTGCTTGCCCATGCCGACGCGCTCGTCCGCGGCTTCGGTTGCCGATGCGCGACGCTTGCTGCTCGCGCGGCCGCCACCGACCACGCGATCCATGTCGTGCGCCGGATGATCGTGCCATCCCTGGCCGTGCATCCGCGGACCGCCACCAGAGCGACGTTCATCGCGGTAGCGCTCGGTTCCTGGCTTCGCTTTGGCTCGCGTCATCTGGGAAATCCTCCTGTGGAAGGAGGCTGCAACCGATGTGCCCCGGCGGGCTTGGCGCAACTCGTCATCGTTTGGGTGCAACTGCAACGAGTTGGTGAAAATCTAGTACAGACGCATACTTGCGTGACTGCACCACGCCGTTTATCACCATGGGCGAGGAGATAACTGAAAATGAAGAAGTTCATCCTGCTGGCTGCTCTCGTCTCGGCGTTCACGGTTGCGGGCTGCAAGAAGAAGAAGGCGGATGACACCGCCGGCAGCGGCGACATGGGCTCGGCTGCCATGACGACCACGACCACCACCACGACGACGACGGGCTCCGGCTCGGCGACCGTCACGGCGACGGTCACTGGTTCCGGCGACACCGGCTCGGCCGCGGTTGCGGGCAGCGCGTCGGGTGGCTCGGGCGCGGGCAGCGCGACGGCGACCACGACCACGACGACCACGACGACGACCGGCTCCGCGGCCGGCTCGGCGAAGTAGTCGGGCTGCGCTCGAAGCGAGCGCGGCTTACGCAGCGAGCGCGCGGCTGACGGTCACGAGATCGTAGCCGCGTGCGCGCAGCGCCGGAACGATCTGGCGCACGGCGGCGACGGTGATCTCACCGCCGTCCCGGGCGTCGTGCATCAGGATGATGCTGCCGGGGCGCGTTCTCTCGAGGACGCGCTCGGCGACGTCGTTGGCAGGCTTGCCCTTCCAGTCGAAGCTGTTGACGTCCCACAAGACGGTGCGCTTGCCGGCGCGCTGAAATGCGCGAACGTTGCGCGGCGAGCGTCCGCCGTACGGCGGGCGTGCGAGCGTCGGCGTGATCCCGCATGCGCGTTCGATCGCGCCGTCGGTCGCGAGCAGCTCGGCGCGCACGGTCTTCGATCGCTTCAGCGGCAGGTACGGATGCGAGTAGGTGTGGTTGCCGATCTCGTGGCCTTCGCGCGCGATGCGAGCGGCGAGCTCGGGATTTTCGTCGACCTTCTGGCCGAGCAGGAAGAACGTCGCCTTGACGTCGAGCGCGCGCAGCGTGTCGAGCAGCTCTGGCGTGCGGGCTGGATCGGGGCCGTCGTCGAACGTCAGCGCGACGACGCGGCGATCGCGCGACGCGTGCGAGTCGGTCTGCATCGCCCAGTCGACGGGACCTTCGACGCCGCCGTAACAGAACAGGTAGGCAAAGCCGACCGAACCGAGCGGCGCGAGCAGCAATGGCAGCATGGCGGAGGGTTGTGCACCCGCGATGCCCGACGGAGTTCCGGGCAGTTAGCGTGCGATCTGTCAAAGGCTCGACGGTGATACCGTTGACGAATGGACCTCCAGAAACAGGTCGAGAATCCGGGGAATGGAAACGAGGCCGAGCTCGCTGCGCTGAAGAAGCAGATCGACTTCATGCAGGGGCTCTATCTGGTGCTGTTCATCACGAGCCTCGTCGTGCTCGTCATCAACTGGCAGGGCAACCAGCCGAGCTACATGCACCTGATCTGGGCCGGCTCGCTCGGCGGGGCGGTGATCACGCGGCTGACGCGGCAGAGCAAGGTCGCGAAGTACAACTCGCTGCTGCTCGGCGGACGCCCGGGCCCGCTTACCTAGGCTGGATCGTCAGCGCGGGCTTGTTGCGTGCCGCGAACGTCGCGCGATCGATCGCCATGACGATGTCGTCGGGCTCGTCGGCGTAGGCGCGCGCGGCGGGACTGTCGTCGACGACGCAGCCGAGCTTCTCGAACACGCGCTTGCTTGCCGTGTTCGCCGGGATCACCGAGGCGTAGACGCGCGCGAGGCCGAGCTGGTCGAACGCGAACGCGTAGATCATCGTCGCGAACTTCGTCCCGAGGCCTTTGCCCTGCGCGACAGGCGCGCCGATCATGAACGCGAACTCGGCGGCGCCGTCCGCGATGCCGCGCAGATCCGCGTCGCCGGCGAGCGCGCCGTTCGTGAACAGCAGGAACTGGTGCGCGCCTTCGTCGGCCATGTCGGCGTAGTGCTCGATGACTTCTTCGGGCGTCAGCGCGGCCGTATGCCCCATCAGCGAGGCATTTCGCGGCTCGTTGTAGCCGATGGCGAGCTCGTCGGCGTGCGCGCGAACCTCGTCGAGCGTCGGCTCGATCGCCGCGAGCCCCTCGGCCTGCCAGTCGATGCGGAACATGATCTAGTCTTCGCACGATGCAGGCGTGGGAGCGAATCGTTGCGGAGGCCAAGCAGCGGCGGCCGTTTCCGCTGCCGCCGTACTCGGAGTACATGCCGCCGCCGTACATCGGCGTGAAGCCGTATGCGCCCGACCTCGCGCGGCGCGATGCGACGAACGGGGTCACGCGACTCGATGCGCTCGACATCGACGAGTACGAGCAGGTGCACGACCTCGCGCCCGGCTTCGATCGGATCGCGACCAAGCTCGTCGACGTCGTCGGCAAGCTGCTGCACGGCGTGCACGCGCTATCGAAGACGCTGCTCGACGGCAACCCGGCGTGGGATCCCGAGCTGATCGGCGCCAAGCATGATCCGCGAATCGTGCTCGCGCCGCTCGCGCTGTCGCGGTCGCAGGACGACAAGGGCATGGCGCGGTGGACGCTGTTCGGCACGAGCCACCGCGGCGCCGCGTGCTGGGACATGTTCGACGAGCGCGCGATGGCGGCGCTGCTCGCGTGGGCGAAGCTCGACGACGACTGGCGCACGCTCGGCGGACCGTATCGCGCACTCGGCGACGCGTTGCCGAAGGTGCTCGTCACGTTCACGCCGTTCACCGAGCTGCCCGAGCGCGTGCGCGCGGCGTATCACGCGGGCGATCTCGTGCTGGTGCCGACGCCGGCGAGCCTCGTGTTCTACAACCACCCGGGCTACCGGCGACTCGCCGAGCACCTGCCGCGCGCGACGCAGATTCCGATCCTGCACCTGTTTGAGCGTGTCGAGGGCAGCTGCGCGATCCGCATCCCGCAGTCGGGATGGCTCGACGAGAAGGGCGATGATCCGCACGGTCACCGCGTCGAGAATCACATCGAGCGGCGCCATCGCTGGCAGCGCATCGACCGCGACGCCGGGCTCGGCGCCGAGGCCTATCACGACAAGGTGAGCGTCGCACTGTTCGCGACGGACCCGGTGTCGATCGATCTCTACGACAAGCCGCTCGCGCGCAACTCGCAGATCTGGACGCACGAGTACCGCGCGCTGCTCGACGGGCCGCGCGCCGACAAGGCCGCGATCGCGCGCGCCGCCGCCGCGGTCGATATCGGCGGCCGCTACGGCTACCGCATGTACTACCCGCCGATGCGCGCGGGGCAGCGCGAGGTGTTCTGGCACTACCCGCTCGTTGCGAGCAAGCACGGTCGCTACACCGACGGTCCGACGGGCGTGGTGACCGCCGAAGGCGCCGACGTGATCGAGCTCGTGCCGAATCTGCTCGCGCGTGATGGCCACGCGGCGGCGGCGCAGCGCCCGGTGAAGGACGCGTACAACCTGCGCAAGCTGTACGAGGCGCGCGAGCTCCTCGACGGTCCGCTCGAGCCGACGTACGCGCGGGCGCTGCTGCGGATCCCGAAGCACGCGGAGCTCGAGCCGTGGCTCGACAAGCATCGCGAGGTCGCGCCACTGATCGGGACTGCTGCGCCGACGCAGGCGCCGCTCGTGATCGATCGCCTGGGCACGCGCGAGATCGAGGAGCAGATCTGGTCGACGATCTCGCACCTCGCGCACGGCGGCTTCCGCCAGAAGAACGACGCCGACGGCATCGCCGTCAACAAGGGCAAGCACGGCGGCCCCGCTGCGAAGAAGGCCGGCATCCACGTGCACGAGAAGCGCGACCTCGAGGCGCTCGGCGATCACCTGCACGCGCGCTATCGCGAGCTGATCGCGAGGTTCGGGACCGGCGAGGTCGTCGACCACGTGTTCCGCTGGGAGAGCGACCACGCGTTTCCGTGGATGGACGGCTGGCGCCGCAACCAGAGCGAGCCCGCCGAGCGCAACATCGTGATGATGATCCCCGGCCGCAACCGCGGCGAGGCCGTGATCATGGGCGACCACTACGACACGGCGTACATGGAGGACGTGTACTGGGAAGAGAAGGGCGGCGACGGCTTGCGCGCACCCGCCGCGGGTGCCGACGACAACCACTCCGCGACGACGGCGCTGCTGCTCGCCGCCGAGCACCTGCTCCCGCTCGCCGCCGCCGGCAAGCTCGAGCGCGACGTCTGGCTCATCCACCTCACCGGCGAGGAATATCCGGCCGACTGCATGGGCGCGCGCGCGATCGCGCAGGGCCTCGTCGAGCGCACGCTCGCATTCACCGCCGAGGACGGCTCGCCGCGAGACGTCTCGCAGGTCGAGGTCGTCGGCGCGTTCATCCTCGACATGATCGGGCACAACACCGAGCGCGACCGCGACGTGTTCCAGATCGCGCCGGGCGAAGGCGCCGGCTCCGCCCGCCTCGCGCGCATCGCGCATCACGCGAACCTCGCGTGGAACACCGCGTGCGCGACCTGGAACAAGGAGCGCCCCGGTCTCGGCCGCGCGAAGCGGATGCCCGACGGGCGCACCCCGCCACCGCTGTTCGCGCACCTGCCGCTGCAGGGCGAGGTCCGCGTCGAGTGGGAGCCGAAGTCGGCGCTCTACAACACGGACGGCCAGATCTTCTCCGACGTCGGCGTGCCGGTCGTGCTGTTCATGGAGAACTACGACATCTCGCGCACCGGCTATCACGACACGCACGACACGATGGAGAACATCGATCTCGACTACTGCACGGCGGTCACCGCGATCGCGATCGAGACGGTCGCGCGCGCCGCTAGCGAAAGATGATCCCAGAGCGCCGGGGACGCTTTCTCACTTATCAACCATTCGAAGTGAGTGTTCGCGCGAACTTAGCTGGGGACGCTTTCTCACTTATCAACCATTCGAGGCACGTCGCCCCGGTTGGGTTGTGAAGTGAGAAAGCGTCCCCGATCAAGTGTGCGAAAACTCTCGGGAGCGTGGGTTGAGAAGTGAGAAAGCGTCCCTACTCGAGCGGGCCTACCGTCGAGAGCTTGCCGCGCTCGCGATACATCCGTTCGACCGTCGCCCGCAGCAGCTCCTCGTCGATGTCGGTGCTGGCGGCACCCGCGACGTAGGCGGCACGTTCGCACGCGACCTTGATGAAGCCGCCGGTCAGCTCGTACTTCTCGGCGAGCGCGTCGAAGTCGATGTCGGCCTTGCGAGAGCGCTCGGGGAGCGTGCGGCGCCACAGCTCGGCGCGCATGTCGGGCGACGGGAACGTGAAGTAGACGTCGTACGTGAAGCGGCGCTTGAACGCTTGATCGATCGCGCCGGTGAGGTTGGTCGTCAGGATCGTCAGGCCGTTGAAGCGTTCGAGGCGCTGGAGCAGGTAGTTCGTCTCGAGGTTCGCGTAGCGATCGTTGGACGACTTGACATCCGAGGTGCGCTTGCCGAACAGCGAGTCAGCCTCGTTGAACAGCAAGACGACGTGGCCGGGCTCGGCGGCATCGAACACGTCGGAGAGGTTCTTCTCGGTCTCGCCGAGCCACTTCGAGACGACCTGCGAGAGATCGATCTCGTAGATGTCGAGGCCGAGGCGGCGGGCGAGCACCGTGCCCGACATCGTCTTGCCGACGCCGGGGTGACCGGAGAACAGCACGCTGATGCCCTGGGCGCCGCGCAGCTTGAACTGGTCGCGGATCTTGCGGCGCTGCTGGGCGGCGGCGGTGATCTCGAGCAGCGCGGCGCGCGTGTCGTCGTCGACGATCAGATCGTCGAGGTCGAACGGCGTCGGGAGTTTCTTGCCGAGCCGCGAGATGCGCTGGTGGAGCTGCGCGGCGACCGCCTGATCGAGATCGGCGGCGACGGCGGCGGGGGCGTCGGGGAGGCGGCCGGCGGCGGCGGCCTGCGCAGCGGCGACGATCACGCCGCCCGGGATCGCGAAGCGACCGGCGAGGCCCTCCGCATCCGTCTCCGTGAGCGCGGGGACGACCTGGCGCCACATCGCAGCGCGCACCGCAAGCGGCGGGACCTCGAGCGTGAGGTGGACGAGTGGACGCTGATGGATGCGCGGCATGCGCTCGCGCGTGACGGTCAGGGCGACGGGGCCGGTCCACTCGTCGAGGAACATGTCGAAGCATGCGGGCATCGCGTCGCGATCGGAGTCCATGACGACGGCGTCGTCGGCTTCCGCGAACGCGGGGACGGCGCCGAGCAGCTTCAGCTCGCGGACGAGCGCGCGCACGATGAACGGTTGCGCGGCGAGCGGTTGCTGCGCGAGGCGCTTGGTGTCGATCAGCAGCAGGCGCTGGTTCCACTGCGCGGCGGCGACCTGGAGCAGCAGCCGCTTGCCGAGGCCGCGCTGGCCTTGCACGGCGAGCACGACATCGCTCGAGCGCAGGGCAGCGGTCGCGCGATCGACGGCGACCTGGGGAAACGCGCCAGCGACATTGCCCGCGCGCAGCTCGGCGATCTCCGCGAGCTCGGGATCGAGGTCGAGCGAGCCGCCGTCGAGCAAGTAGACGAGGCGCGATGCGGCGCGCAGCTTCTTGAACATCAGCGAGTCGGGCGTCGACTCGAGCAGGCGATAGCGCATCAGCGGCGACGTCGCGGAGAGGTCGCGCGCCATCAGAGAACGCGTCTGCGGCGTGTCGTAGACGAGCTGGGCGAGCAGCCGGCCGTCGAGGCCGCGCACGTTCGGATCGCGCGACAGGTAGCGGTAGCCCTGCACGAGGTTCGGATCGATCTCGGGCAGCAGCGCGAACATCAGCGTCGCCCACTGGCGCGCGGTCAGCTCGAACGTGCGGATCAGATCGACGAGCGGCGATCGCGTGCGCGCCTGCATGCTCGCGCGGATCCGGCCCTCGACCTGCTCGTGCGCCGCGAGCCACGCGTCGAGCACCTGCTGTACGCCGGCGTCCTGCGTGTCGGCCGCGCCGCGCGCCTGCGAGAACAGCCGGCCCATGTCGTCGGGACTGACGACGTCCTCGCCGACCTTCGCCGCGCTCGCCTCGCGACGCCAGCTGTTGCGGATCTCGTACTCGAGGCGCAGCCACGCGCGTCGCAGCTCGTCGCGTACGTGCGTCGCGACGTCCGTGTAGGGCTCCATCAGCTCAACTTTACTTGGAGCGTCAAGCAGTCGGGGTCGCCGACGATCACGTAATCACCGTCGCGCAGCTCTTGCCGCGTGATGCGGCCGCGCATGACGTCGTTGACGTACGTGCCGTTCGTCGTGCCCTGGTCGATCGCGACGAGCCGGCCCTGATCGACGCCGATCCACACGTGCTTGCCGCTCGCGCGCGAGTCGTTGACGAGGATGTGCGCGACGCCCGGCTGGCGCCCGACAATGATCCCGCCCGGCGACAGCACGAACCGCTGGCCCGACAGCTGGCCGCGCACGGCGATGAGCCCGCCCATCGCGAACGATCCGGGACCCGGTGCGATCGCGACGGTCTTCGCGACCGGCTGGATCCCGCCCGACGCGCCCGCCGCGACGCCATACATCTGGCCCGAGCTCGCGACCGCCGCGACCTTCGGCTTCTTCTTGCCGCGCGTCACGATCCAGATCATCAGCGCGAGAAACGCCGCCCCGCCCGACGCGGCCGCGACGATGATCCCGGTGCTGTCGCTCTTCTTCTTCTCCTTGCCGTCCTTCTGCGCCTGCTTCGATGCGAGCACCAGGCCGTGCGCCTCGGAGTGCTGCGGCCACTGCGTCTCGAGCTCCTCGAACTTGCTGATCGCGTCGGTGTACTCGTCATCCCAGTAGTGCTGCAGGCCGTCCTGCCACAGCTTCAGCGAGTCGCTCGGCTTGAGCTCGACCTTCGCATCCTTGACGAAGTCCAGCAGCGTCGACGCCGCGACGAGGAAGTTGAAGCCCTGCACCTCGGTGCCGAACGTCGCGAGGCCGATGACGTTGCCGTGCTGATCGATCGCGGGGCCGCCGGAGTTGCCGTGCGTGATCGCAGCGCTGATCTGCAGGAGCTGCTCGCCGGTCGTCGCGTGCTTGAGCGCGCTGACCGCGCCGTCGGTGACGCTCGGCTGCAGCTCGGACTTCTCGTCGAGCAAGTCCTTCGCGTCGGCGACGCCCGGGTACCCGATCACGATGACGTGATCCTCGACCTGCGACTTCGTCGAGTCGCCGATCGGCAGTGCAGGCGCGTTCTGCGTCTTGACCTTGATGATCGCGCAGTCGCGGCCGCTGCCCGGCACGCCGGTCTGCTTGATCTCGTAGTCGAGCTTGTCGCCGTTCTGCAGCACGATGTACGCGCGGCGATCGAGCTTGATCAGCTTCAGCTGGTCGAAGATGCGCGACAGCTGCGCGTCCGTCATCCGGCTCATCACGTCGCGATAGCTCTGGTACAGCTCCTTCTGCGCGGCCTCGACGAGCTGCTTCTTCGCGAGCAGGTCGCCGCCATAGATGTCGCTGACGACGTGCGCGTTCGTCGCGACGTAGCCGTCCGCGGTGATGAAGAAGCCGGTGCCGGTGCCGCCGATCGCTTCCTGGAACTTCTGGCCGTCGAACTCGAAGTCGGCGATGTACGCGCCCCACACGCGCACGACTGACGGCTTCGCGACGAGCGCGATCTTCTGTTGCGGGCTCGGCTCCTCCGCCGACGCCACGCTGGAAACGACACACACGAACGCGAGCGCGACCGCCAGACGCAGGCCCATCACGAGCCATCGTACCGTGTATCCTCGGCGACGTGGGCTTCGGCATCGACCTGCGCGCGACCAGCCGCAAGACCAAGGGACTGTTCCGGAGGGGCCCGGATCCTCGAGAGCTGGCCGAGCGCTTCGGCCGGTTGATGCCGCGGTCGTTCAAGACGTGGGATCGGAAGAGTTCGCAGATCGCGCTGCATCCCGCGGCTCCCGCGGTGCACGTTGCGCTCGATGGCACCGAGCTGCGTGTGCAAGGCGAGACGTGGCAGGTTGGCCCCGGCTACCACGCCGACGTGCTCGCGCGGTTCGCGCCGCTGCTCGACGAGCTCGACCTCGCGTGGGAGGCGCCGTCGCTGGCGGACCTGCAGCGGCAGATGTGCGAGTGGCTCGCGAGCGAGCTGCGCGGTGGGCGCACGAAGTTTGTCGAGCGGCCGTACGTCGTCGACGGCGCCGCCGTGCTGACGATGCTCGGCCCGCGCGATGCGGCGTGGCGCGATGCGGTGCTCGCCGATCCGATGAAGGCGGCGGACGCGTTCGCGTGGTGGAACAAGGGCGATGCGGCGCGGTCTCGCGCGCTGCTCGCGATGTGGCACGAGGTCCCGTGGCGCGAGCCGCTCGACGACCGCGAGCGCGACGTGCTCGAACGCTTCGAGCGCGACGTCGAGGAAGCCGGGTTCGCGTTGCCCGATCCGCCGGTCGGCTATCGGCGTCACGACCTGGTGCTCGAGCTGTCGGGGGGCTGGCGCGTGCGGTTGCCGGGCAGCTTCGTCGGGCGGTGGGAAGACGACGGCGCGCGCTACTGGGCGACCGACGGCGATCGCGCGATCGAATTCGAGAGCATGACCGCGCAGGACGAGGCCACCTCGCAGCAGCTGCTCGCCGTCGCGCCGGAGCGGCACGAGGTGATCGCGCGGCTCGCGGAGGGTACTCGCGTGGGGCGCGCCGAGGCGTTCACCGACGATGGCGTGCGGATCGTCGTCGGCATTGTGTGCGACGCGCCCGATGTCGCGATCCTCACGTGCAAGGGCGGCGACGACGCGTGGGCGCTCGCGACGTGGCGCTCGCTGATCAGATCGTGAACAGCGTGCGCGCGTGATCCTGCGGATCGGGGACGCGCACCGCCGTGCTCCAGATCGCCTCCTCGATGCAGTGCGTGTCGTCGCCCGCGTTGCGCACCTGCACGTCGACGATCTCCTCGCGCGTCAGCGAGATCTCGATCGTCCCGTGCAGGAACGGCCCGCAGACGCCGAGCGCATCGATGAGCTGATCCTTCAGATCGAGCGCGCCGATCGCGCGCGCGGTGCCGAACCGATCGACGATCGCGCCGACCGAGCGCCCGCTCATCGTGCCGCTCGTGCCGAACCCCATCTGATCGGCGTAACCGCCGCGGCCGCCCCACGTGCCGAACAGTGACCACGCGCTGTCGACGGCGAGCGCCGCGCGATCGATCTCGAGCTGGAGCGGCGTGTCGAACGTGCCGGTCGCCGCGAGCTCGCGCGCGATCGCGAGCCCTCCGCTCTTCTGCGGCACGACGACCCGCGTGACCTTCGTGTTCCAGAGCAAGCCCGAGACGCGCACCGGTCCCGCGGCCGCCGCCGTCGCGCGCGCGAACCACGTGCACGACGTCCCGGCATCGAGCCGGTCGGGACAGCCCTCGAAGCCCTCGGCTTCCCAGCCCGTCCCTTCGATCGCGATGTTGTCGACGGAGATCGGGCGCACGAGCATCGCCGCATCGCCGAGCGTGCCGCCGGTCGCGCCGATGCCGCCCGTCGCCTTCGCGAGCGCGCCGAACATCACGTCGTCGTCGCGGGCGAGCGGCGCGTCGATGCTGCGCAGCGCGACGACGTGCACGACCGTGCCCGCTGGCACCAGGCCAGCCCACGAAGCGGCGTCTGCGCCCTCGAGCTCCGACTTCACCAGCTCGTCGGTCAGCACGATCACGCGGTGCGTTCCGGGCACGCGCGACAGCCACGCGCCGGCCTCGCCGATCGCGAGATCGACGTTCGAGCCGTTCGCGGCGACGATCCGACGCAGCTCGCGATCGACGCGCGCAGCCGCCGCGCCGCTCTCCATCCAGCTCGGCAACAGCGGCCGCGGTCGCCGCGCAACGGCGATCACCTGCACCATCGAATGCGGCACCTGCGGGAGGTAGCTCGCGAGCAGCACGCGCTGGGCCTCGCGCTGACCGTCGGTCAGCGACCGGCTCGCATCGACGAGGATCACCGTGTCGAGATCGTCGGGAACCGTCGCGAGCTCGCGCCCGAGATCGACCTCGACCTTCGCGAAGTCACCGCCCGCGAGCGCGAGCCGCCCCGCGATCACGCCGATCGGGAAATCGGGCGCAGCGGCGCGCAGGCCAAGCCATCGACCCTCGCCGACGGCGGAACATCCGGCGGGCGCCGCGTCGACGCTCCCCGCCACGTGCCAGCTGTCGGGCAGCTGCACCCATCGCCGGTCGTGCGAGAAGCAGGTCGGCGCATCGACCTCGAGCGCGATGTCGATCGCACCGCCGCGCGGCGACGCGACCTCGATCTGCACCTCGGACGTCAGCGGCGTCACGAGCACGGCGATCGCGCGCGATGCGGTCGTCGACGCGGACCCGACCGCGTAGAACCCATCGCTCGCACGCGCGGTCTCGACGAGCGGCAGCGCATGCGCGGCGCCGTCCGCAAACGCCGTCCCGCCCGTGACGACGCCGCCGAGCGGCACCTCGACCTGCACAGACGCCGTCGGGAAGTACGCGCGATCGAGCGGGACGCGCACGCGGATCGCGAACGCGACGTGCGTGTCGCGCAGCCTCGCCGTCACGCGCTGCGGCTCGAGCTCGGTGTCGTCGGCGGCGGCCGCCGGCCGTGTCAGCGCGAGCAGGACCGCCGCGAGCAGCCAGCGCATGCTCGTACGACACCCGCGCCTTGTCCCGGTTCCGGAATCATCGCACCCGGCGTCCCGAATCGTTATGCTGCGGCCGTGGACTCGATGATCTTGATGTCGGTGTTCGGGCAGGTGGTGACGTACGTCGCGGTGGTCGGCCTGCTGCTGCCGTTCGTGCTGTACGTCGTCGCACGGTGGCGCGCGTACAAGGCGACCAGCCACGACCCGCAGCTCGGCATCAAGGTCGCGCTCGGCTACTTCATGGTGACCGCGCTGCAGGTGCTGCTCGCCGGCGGCGCGGCGCTGCTCTACGCGATCATCTCGTCGGATGAGGACAAGGGCTCGATCTACCGCGCCGCGTTCGGCCTGATCGTGCCGGGCGCGCTCGTGTTCTTCTCGCACGCGTCGCTGCTCAAGATGACGAACCAGGAGCAGTACCCGGCGGTGCGCCGGATGCTCGCCGGCTACAACCTGCTGCTGACCGGCCTGATCGGGATGACGGCTCTCGTGGCCGCATTCGAGGCGCTGTTCCAGCGCGGCAGCTCGCACGGCTTCGGTCGCGCGGCGGCGGCGGGCGTGCTCGTCTACGGCTCCGCATGGGCGGTCACCGGCTGGCGCTTCGCGCGCATGGTGCTCGGCGATCGCAGCGGCTCGCCGGAGAACATCGTGCCGCCCGGGCCCCCGTCGTCGCAGCCGCCAGCCGCTGCGCCGCCCGCGCAGCCCGGCTTGCCGCCGCTCGGAGGCGGAGCGTTCCCGCCGATCCGCTAGGCGATTCCGGAACAGAGCTAACGCGAAAACACGAAAGCGCGAAGTTCCGGACCGGAAAGAGCAGAGCAGAGTCGGTCGGGCGGCTCGGCGTACTGGCGAAGCGCCAGTTCACCTCGCCCACTGGTTGTTGAAGACGGAACAGCTCGCCCTCGCGACGCTGCCCGAATCGGCCGGTCTCCCTTGTTGGCTTCGCGTTTTCGCGTTTTCGCGTTAATCAGGGTCCGAGCCCAGTGGGCAGAGCTACGGAGCTACGCTGATCGCGGCGGGCTCGATGTGATCGGGGATGAAGCGGCGGTCGATCAGATCGCCGAGCGGGATCTCGTGCTTCAGGATGCCGGCCTTGATCGCGTAGTGCTCGATCGCTTCCATGTCCTCGTCGGTCGGCGTGAGCTGGCGATACGACACGCGGTCGGGCGGCTGCGTCAGCACGAACTCGAGCAGCTTCTGGTCCTGGCGGTAGTACGGCGCGGCCACCTTCGCGGCGGCGAGGCGATTGCGCTCGGCCCACTCGCCGGACTCGGCGATGCCGCGCACGAGGTCGCGCACGATCTCCGGGTGCTCGGCGATCAGCTCGTCGCGCACGACGAGCACGCACGACACGAAGTGCGGCCAGATGTCCTTCGCGTAGTAGAGGACGCGGCCAGTGCCGTCGAGCTCGGCCTTCGCCGCGAACGGCTCGCCGACGAAGTAGGCGTCGATCGCGCCGGCGGCGAGCGCGCTCGGCATGTCGGGCGGCGGCATGTCGACGAAGTTGATGTCGTCGGGCTGCATGCCCTCGTCCTCCATCAGCTTCGTGATCACGAGGTACTGGTTCGAGAACCTCGACGGGCGCGCGAACGTCTTGCCCTTGAGGTCGCGCAGCGAGCGCGCGGTCGAATTCTTCGGCACGATCACGGTCGAGCCGTCGCGGTGGCCGAGGTAGACGATGTGGATCGGCACGCCTTGCTCGCGCAGCACCATCGCGAGTGGCGCGAGGATGAACGTCGCGTCGATCTTGCGCGCCTTGAGTGCCTCGACGACGGTCGGGAACTCGGTGAAGCGCTGCGACTGAAAGCGCGTGCCGGTCGTCGTCGTCTTCGTCGCGAAGTCGGTGACCGGGCACGTGAGGTGACACGTCACCGGCAGGTAGCCGACGGCGAGCTCGGCCGCCGCGGCGGCGCGCGTCTGCCACGGCTTGAGATGCGCGACCGTGAGCACGAGGAGCGTGCCGATCGTGATGAGGGCGAGGCGGAGCTTCACGCGAGACCGAGCTCCTCCATGATCGCCTGCTCGGCGTCGGCAACGCCAGGGGCGGCGGGCGCGCGCGACCGGCCGGGCGGCAGCTCGAGCGTGCGGCGAATGCTCGCGGGGCGCATCCCGAGCACGACGACGCGATCGCCGATCTGCACCGCCTCCTCGATGTCGTGCGTGACGAACACGACGGTGCGCGGGCGTTCGGCGAGCGTCGCGACGAGCTCCCGGCGCATCCGGCGGCGCGTCTGGTAGTCGAGTGCGGAGAACGGCTCGTCCATCAACAGAATATCGGTCTCGGCGGCGAGGGCGCGGGCGAGCTCGACGCGCTGGCGCATGCCGCCCGAGAGCTGGTGCGGGTAGGCGTCGGCGAACTCGGTCAGGCGCGTGATCTCGAGCCACTCGCCGACCTTCTTCGGATTGCCGAGCGCGATGTTCTCGCGCACCGTCAGCCACGGGAACAGGCCGCCGTCCTGGTAGATCGTGCGGCTCTGGCCACGACGCTCGATCGTGCCGCGCGTCGGTGGCAGGTGCCCGCCGAGCAGCGAGAGCAGCGTCGACTTGCCGCAGCCCGAGGGGCCGACGCACACGAGCAGCTCGTCTTTCTCGACGGTGAGATCGAGACTCTCGATCACGCCGAGCGCGCCGTACGAGAACCCGACGCCCTTGCATTCGATCATCTCCATCCCCCGCCTCATCATCGCTCGAACCCCCATCGCACCGAAGGGATCCGCGCCAGCCGCGCGAACACGAGATCGAGCGCGATGCCGATCGTGCCGATCGTGATCATGCCGCACACGACGAGGTCCATGCGTAGGCCGTTGCGAGCGTCGACGATCAAGTAGCCGAGGCCCGAGCGCACCGCGATCATCTCGGCCGCGACGACGACCATCCACGCGACTCCGATCGCGACGCGCAGCGCGGTCACGAGTTGCGGCAGGATCGCGGGCAGCGTGATGTGAAGCAGCACGCCGGCGCCGCGCAGCCCGAGGTCCTCGCCGACGCGGTAGTAGACCTTCGGCACGCTCGCCGACGCGGCCGCCGTCGCGAGCACGATCTGGAAGAACGTCGCGAGGAAGATGATGAAGATCGCCGGCGGATCGCCGACGCCGAACCAGATGATCGCGAACGGGATCCACGCGATCGGCGAGAGCGAGCGGAAGAAGTTCACCCACGGAAGCAGCGCCGCGCGCGGCCGCGCCTGCCGGCCGATCACGAGGCCGAGCGGCACCGCCGTGACGACCGCGCCCGTGAACCCCCATGCGACGCGGAACAGCGACGCGATCGTGTCGTCGAGCAAGCGGCCGCTCGCGATCTCGTGGCCGAACGCGCGCGCGACCTCGTCGGGCGCGGGCACGGTGCCCGTCGGGAACAGCCCGGCCGCCGATGCGCCCCACCAGATCGCGAGGATCAGCAGGCCCGTGACCACCGGTAGGACAACGCGCGACACGCGGTCGGCATCGTGACACGCCAAAGCTGACAATAGGCTGACACCCACGCCGCGTATCACCAGGACATGAACATCACCCTCCCGACCACGAAACCGTTCTCGTTCGACCAGACGTTGACGTTCATCCGCCGCTTCCCCGGCTGCCAGACGCAGGCGCGCGTCGGCGACGACGAGGTCACCGGCGCGTTCTCCGCCGGTGGCCGCGGCTGGGCGGTGACGCTGCGCGCGCCGAAAGGCGAGGTGATCGCCGAGCTGCCCGCGGGCGCCCCGAAGCAGCTCGCGCAGCGCGCGGCCGAGTGGATCGGCGCCGCCGACGACGTCGAGTCGCTCTACGAGCGCGCCGCCGGTGACAAGCCGTTTCGTCCGATCATCGCGAAGCTGCACGGCCTCCATCACGTCCGCTTCCTCGGCCTCGAGGACATCGCGGTGCACAGCGTGATGATGCAGCGCCAGTCGCCGCTCCAGACCGCGCGCATGAAGCACAAGTTCCTCGCCGCGCTCGGCCACCCAGCGGGCGACCTCGTGGCGATGCCGGAGCTCGCGGAGCTCGCCGAGCTTTCACCCGCGCGGATCGAGAAGGCGATCGCGCACGGCGCGAAGGCGGAGCGCATCGTCTCGGTCGTCCGCGGCGTCGCGCGACTCGGAGAGGCGTTCCTGCGCACGGCGCCCTACGACGACGCGAAGCGCGCGCTGCTCGAGATCCCGGGCATCGGGCCCTTCTCGGCGACCGCGATCCTGATGCGCGGCCTCGGCCGCCACGATCAGAACCCGGTGCTCGAGATGTTCGCCGACGAAGTCCGCAGCGTGTACGGCACCGCGTGGGACGAGGCCGCGATCACGCGGCGCTACGGCGATCAGATCGGCTACTGGACGTACTACCTGAAGGCGGGCGCCGCCCAGCTCAGGGGTTGAGGAACTCCATCATCGACGGCGCGCTCGTCACCGTCGTCAGGCGCGGCAGCGCGAGCAGATCCTCGACCGTCGCGAGGTAGCTCGCGTGCGTGAACGCCGTGCTCGACGTCATGCCCGGCTGTTTCACGCGCGGGGACAGGATGATCATCGGCACCTTGTCGGGGTCATCGCCGTTGCGGCCCTCGGACTCGTCCCACGTGATGATGAGGACGCCGCCCGACGTGAAGCCCTCGCTCTGGAGGATCTTCGGCACCTGATGCGACATCCACGTGTCGCTCGTCGTCAGCGCGGCGACCGGATCGTTCGCCGGATCGTGGCCGTCGCTCGTCAGGTTCGGCGTGATCCACATGTAGCGGTACTCGTTCGACGCGAGGTCGGCATCGAAGTTCGTGTAGTCGACGTTGCGATTAGCGCACACCGTCGAGCCCTGCATGTCGGTGAAGTAGAGGAACGGGTCGTGCTTCGTCGCGTAGGGGCTCGCGTCGGTCAGGTTGCACGGCGTGCCCATGCTCTCCTGATACGAGCGCCAGTTGATGTGCGCGGCCTCGAGCTGCGTGCCGAGGTTGTCCTTCATCGCGGGGAAGTACGGGATCTGGTTCGGGCCGATGTCGATGATGCCCGGGTACTGGTTGTCGCCGCTGATCATGTGCAGGTAGTTCGGCAGCGACGGATGCGCGGTGTCCTTGTAGTTCGTCGCGAGCGCGCCCATCGCGATCAGCGAGTTGATGTACGGCGCATGCGACGAGCCGACGATCTCGGCATAGTCGTGGTTCTCGAGCACGATCGTGAACACCGTCTTCTTCGACGATGTCATCGGCGCATCGTGCTGACCGTTGTTGTTGTTCCCACTGTCGCCGCCACCATGGTTGTTGTTCGGCGCATCGGGATTCATGCCGTTCGGGCCCGTGGCACTGCCGCTGCTGCACGCTGCCGTCAGTGCGATCGCGATCGTCATCATCCGCTTCATGCCGGCAGTCGTACATCAGCGACACGCAGATCGAGAACGTGAAAATCGACGGAGAACCGAAACGTAACGAGGTGTTAGTGTGCACACTTCGTACGGTTCTCGGTTGTGCACGCGTCGTACAGGTAAGATCAGCGCGTGAAGTCCGTCGTCGCGTTGCTGCTCGCCTCTGCGTGCGGGCGGTTCGGCTTCGACGCGCAGAAGGTGGCCGGTGACGGCGCGATTTCCGACGGAGATGGCGCGGATACCGGCTCGGCCGGCTCGACGTTCACGCCGTGGTGGCACTCGGGTCCACGCCTGCGCGCGCGCCTGCTCGTCGGCGGTGGCGACCCGATCTTCTATGGATGGCACGACACCGCGCTGGCCTCGGATTGCCAGCCCACGTTAGCGAGCGACGGCGTGGAGCGGTGCATGCCGTTTCGCGCGCGCGTCGGCCCGTACTTCGCGGATGCCGCGTGCACGCAATCGCTCGCGATCGTCTACAAGGGCACGTGCGGCAGCGATAGCTACGCGTTCGACGACTCGGCGGGCTCGGTGACCGAGTATCCGATCGCCGGACTGTTCGCGGGGACGGTCTATCAGAACGTCGGTGGCTGCACGATCGCATCGCTGCCGATCAACACCGAGGCGCACATCATCGGTGCCGCCGCGCAGCCGACACAATTTCTGGCGTCCACCTATCACCGCCAGCAAGTCGGCTCGTTCCTGCACTCGTTCAACGACTACGCCGATGGCGCGACGATCGACATCGGCAGCCTCGTGCTCGGGAACACGTCGTGCGCGCCACAGCTGACGCAGCTCGGTCCCGCGCCGTGCACCGCGGGCGCGCGTCGCGCGACGCTCGGCTACAGCGATGCCATGTGCACGAAGCCGGTGCTGATCTGGGCGCGCACGCCCTATGATCCGCCGACCGCGAGCGAGCTCGTCGTCTATCCGCCGCAGGCGTGCGACTCGGCGTACACCTACTACCAGACGATCGCGAACGTCACCGGCCCGTCGTACTACATCAAGCACCCCGGCTCGTGCGACATGATCCCGACGCCGGGAAACGTCGTGATGTACACGGCGACGCAGATGGCGGATCCGTCGCCGACCGGCACGATCGTCAAAGGTCCGGATCGCGGACGCATCGGCACGTTCTACTGGATCGGCCCCGATCAGGTCGGCATCGCGGTCGGCAACTTCGATCAGCAGCTCGGGCTGCCGTGCCTGCCGTTCAACGCGAGCGACGGGATGCTGCGATGTCTTCCGCAGGCCGCGGTCCGCGAGACGGCGAACGAGAACGCGAGCTGCACGGGCTCGATCGGCAACCTCGCGGGCGAGTGCTTCGGCGTGCCGCCGCTCTCCGGGCCGACGTACTCGTCGTGCATCGACAATGGTGTTCGCGTGCGTCCGCTGACCGCGTCGTTCGCGTCCGCGTCACTTTCGTACGACGGCGCATGCACGACGATCGATCTCCCGAACGGCATCGGCTACGACGCCACGTCGCTCGGGAGCGAGCTGCCGCCTTCGATGTTTCCCGCGCTCGCGGAGATGATCGAGTAGCGGCGGGTGTACCGTTCGCGCATGAAGAAAGTCGCGGTCCTCGGATCAGGTCAGGTCGGTGAAGTCCTCGGCAACGGATTTCTGCAGCACGGCTACGCGGTGATGCGCGCGTCGCGCGAGCCGGCGAAGCTCGCGGGCTGGAAATCCGCTGCCAAGGGCGAAGCGCACACCGGCACGTTCGCCGACGCTGCGAAGTGGGGCGACATCATCGTGCTCGCCGTCAAGGGCGCCGCCGCCGAAGCCGCGCTCGATCAGGCGGGCCTCGCGAACCTCGCGAACAAGACCGTGATCGACGCGACGAATCCGATCGCCGACGCGCCACCGCAGAACGGCGTGATCGTCTACTTCACGAATGCGAACGAGTCGCTGATGGAGCGCTTGCAGAAGAAGGCGCCGCAGGCCAAGTTCGTCAAGGCGTTCAACTCGGTCGGCAGCGGGTTCATGGTGAACCCGAAGTTCCCGACGCCGCCGTCGATGTTCATCTGCGGCAACGACGCCGGCGCGAAGACCGAGACGACCGAGATCCTCGGCAAGTTCGGCTGGGAGACGATCGACATGGGTCCGATGGAGGCGGCTCGCCCCATCGAAGCGCTGTGTCAGCTGTGGTGTTTGCCGGGCTTTCTCCGCAACGACTGGGCGCACGCATTCAAGTACATGAAACCCGCGTGACGAGCGCCACGTGGCTACCCCGGTAGCCACTTCTCCTCGGCAAACCGCGCGTGTACGTTCCGCGGCCTCCACTCACGAAGGCTCAACGACACATGCGCAAGTTCTCCGCTCTTCTCCTGCTTGCCGCGGCTTGCGGCACCGACCCGACGACGCCCACCGCGAGCGGCGTGTTCCCGGCCGAGGGCTTCACCGGCCGCACGCTGCGCGTCGAGATCAGCGGCGACGCGACGACGTGGAAGGACGGCGCGACCGTCGACTTCGGCACCGGCGTCACCGTCAACGCGGTCACCGTCGCGAGCCCGACCGACCTGTTCGCCGACATCACGATCGATCCGGCGGCCGCCGAGGGCAAGAACGACGTCACCGTCAACAACGGCGGCAAGAAGTACACGCTGACGAAGGCGTTCGAGCTCGTGTCGCCGACGCCGATCAGCTGGTCAGGCGACGTCGCGCAGGGCGGCGTCCCGTTCTTCACGATCGAGAACCTCGACTTCTCGCACCAGTTCGACACGACGAGCGACCCGAACACCGGCGCGTTCACGAACACGACGATCATGGGCCCTCCGGGCACGGACGTCGTCCTGACGTCGGTCACGCCGTTCGAGATCCAGGGTCAGGTGTTCATCGACGTCAACGCGCCGGCCGGTACGACTCCGCTGACGCTCATGAGCGGCAAGCCGGGCGCCGTCGCCACGTCGCAGGCGGGCACGATCGACATCAAGGCGCGCTCGCCGATGCCGTTCACCGGCTCCGCGACGGTCAGCCTCGCCGAGGAGGGTAGCTCGCAGCTGTTCTCGTACTCGGCGACCGGCGCGACGCTGATCCACTACACGCTGAGTGGCAATGCCGCGAGTAGCTCGCCGGTCTCCGAGGTACTCGCCTCGGGTGGCACCTGGACGACGACGGACGAGCTCGGCGCGAGCCCTGTCCTGCTCGAGAACGGTGGGATGGGTTACATCCTCGTCGAGAACTTCGGCACGAGCGCGGACACCGTGACCATGTCGGGTGGCGTCGATGCGCTGACCTCCGCGCCCGAGGGCGCCGACGCGACGAACGGCAGCGCGAACGGCACGACGGTCCTCAATGCCGGCACGCTGCCGTTCCGCCAGACGGGTGGCATGCTGTCGTCGGCGAACGATGTCGACTTCGTCAAGTTCACCGCGCCGACCGGCTCGACGGGCAAGCACCTGCACGTGACGTCGAACCTTGGCTCGGATGCGAACACGAACTCGGTCGTCGAGGTCGACACCGGCAACCTCGGCGCGACCGTGTTCGAAGCCGCGCACGATGACGACTCGAACTGCAGCCTCTTCGGCTGCACCAACCTCGGCGAGGACTTCGTCACCAGCGGCACTGTCACCGCCGGGTCGACGTACTGGATCAAGGTCTCGGCGAGCCCGGGCAACGGCTTTGACCCGCCGTACTCGACGTCGCACAAGGCGTATACGCTCGTCTTCTGGCTCGAGTAATCGCGCCAAAAAAAAGCCCCCGGCAGCATCGCCGGGGGCCGACTCGCGCTCATGCGGCAACACGCGAGTCAATCGTGCAGGTTCGGGTTGGTCTCGACCTGGGGTATTGCACGTCGGTTGCCAGCCCGGCAGCGCGCGCTGGAGCACGGCGTGCGGTAGTCGCACCGTGGCGGCGTCGCGATCTCGCGATGTTGGCCGCGGCGCGGCGCTTGCTGAGAAAGCTCCGCATGCGGCTTTCTCGAACTGTTGCTTTCGTCGTGCTGACGGCAGCGCCCGCCGTGGCACTTGCCGACAACGACCCCGCTCACGCGGACCCGGCCGATGCGCCTTCACCGACGATCGCGCCGCATGTCAGCGACACGTACGGTCGTACTACGCAGTACGGCCAGCTCGGCACGGTCGAGCTCGGCGCGTCCGCGGGCCTCACGCTCGCATCGAACCTGCGCGACGTCAGCTTCTCGCCGTCGGTCGGCTACTTCGTCGGTGACACGTTCGAGATCTCCGGCCTGCTCGGTGTCACGAACATCGCGGCCGGCAACGAATCGTCGACGGTGTTCTCGGCGCTGGTCGAGCCGTCGTTTCACTTCGCGACGAACCGCGACATGTTCGCGTTCATCGGCATGGGTGTCGGTGGCGCGTACGTCAGTCCGCTCGGCGCCGCGCTTGCGGTGCAGCCGCGTGTCGGTTTGAATTTCCTCGTCGGTCAGTCGGGCGTTCTGACGCCGTCGCTGTCGTACGAGTACACGATGCACAACACGATGTCGGCGAGGCTGCCCGACGGCACGACCGACGTCACGCTGCTCGCGGTGTCGAGCACGCTGCGCGCGAACATCGGCTACAGCGTGATCTGGTAGCTAGTTGCCCCACTGCATGCCGAAGCCGGCGAGCAGGCCGGTGCCGTCATCGACGATGATCGCGCGCACGAGGATCTCGAACTCGAAGACGCGCGACGGCGAGTCGGTGTGCATGAAGTCGTAGCCGCCGCGCAGGCCGACGAAGCCGGTCGGCAGCATGCGAACGCCGAGCACGCTGTCGTCGAGGACGGAGAGGCCGCCGCCACCTTCGACGTCGAGGTAGGTGCGGAAGTGGCCCTCGCGCTTCTGGGCGAGCGTGTGGCGCAGGCCGGCGAGCACGCGATGACCGCTGCCGTGCTGCATCGTCATCTGATCGCGATCGATCCACATCCAGTCGTACTCGCCGAACGCGCGCCAGGTCTTCGTGATCGGATGATCGACGTCGAGGCCGAGCGTGAATGTCGTCAGCTGCTGGTCGGCGACCGGGAGCTTGCCGGCCGCGAGCCGGAAGCCGAGCAGGAGCGGCGGGCCGTTGTCGACGGGATCGCCGCCGTCGTCGTCATCGGCGTGAGCGACCGCGCAGAGCGCGAGCAGGCAGAGCAGCGTCTTCACCATCCGGCCACCACCCCGGCAGCGAAGCCCGCATCGCCCTTCGAGAACACGAGGTCGACGTCGAGGCGCACGAAGATGTCGTGGCGCCCGAAGCGCCGCACGCCGCTGCCGACGCCGACGGTGAGGTCGGGACGCTGCGAGCGCTCGTTCATCCAGCGATAGGAGGACAGGCCGGCGGCGGCGTGCAGGTACATCTCGACGCCGAGCGGATCGACGGGGATGAACTGCCGCGCGAGCCAGCGCACGCCGAGCGCGCCGCGCAGGCGACGGCCGGGCAGGGTGGTCATCTCGGTCGTGCGGAGGTCGCTCGACTCGACGTCGCCCTCGGCGGTGTACTGCCAGCGGCCGCGGCCGTAGCCGAGCTCGAGCATCGCGCCCATGCCGCCCTCGCCGTGGCCGTCGATGCGACCGCCGTGGCCGCCGAAGCCGGCCGCGAGCGTGTGCTTGCCGAACGCCGCGAAGTACGCGTCCTCGTCGTCGTCTTCGGCGTGGGCCGGTGTGCTGATCGCCACGAAGGCGAGCGCGATGAGGATGTGACGCACGCCAGACGAAACGCACGACACCGCCATTGGGTCTATGCTTGGGCAAGATGAAAGCGGCGGTGCTCGCGGTCGTGCTCCTGGCGTGCAGCTCGCCGGGCAAGCACATCGACGCGCCCGCATCGGCGTGGTCGCAGGGCAGCGACGTGCCGAAGCCGCGCCTCGAGCCGGGCGTGACGGCGCTCGGGCAGCGGATGATTGTCGTCGGCGGGTTCGACACAGATCTGCAGGCGGGCCTCGACATCACGAAGCGCGTCGACGTCTATGACGCGGGGACGGACTCGTGGTCGGAGCTGCCCGATGCGCCGGTCGCGTGGACGCACATCCAGCTCGCCGGGCTCGGCACGCGCGTGTACTTGCTCGGTGGGCTCGAAGGACAGAGCTACACGGCGAAGGGCGATTGCTTCGTGCTCGACACGGCCGACGCGACGCCGGCGTGGCAACCGATCGCGCCGATTCCGCCGGGGTTCGAGCGTGGGTCGGCCGCGGTCGTCGTCGCGATGCCGCGGATCTACTTGCTCGGCGGCGCGAGCACGACCGGCGCGGTCGCGACGAACATCTACTACGACGTGCAGGCGAACATGTGGGCGCAGCTGATGCCCGACTTGCCGATGGCGCGATCGCATCCGGCCGGGATGCGCACCGTCGACGGGCGCTTGATCGTCGCCGGCGGGCTCGCGACGCTCGATGCAACGCAGCCGGCGAAGGACGTGTGGTCGCTCGTGCCGACCGGCACGATGTGGGAGACCAAGGCGCCGATGCCGACGGCGCGCGGCGGCTGCGCGTACGGCGTGATCCAGGGCCAGCTCATCTGTGCGGGCGGCGAGGCGGGGCAGGCCGCGCAATCGACGACGGCGAGCTACGACCCGCTCGGCGATGTGTGGACGACCGTCGAGGACATGCCGGAGTCGCGCGCGGGTACGCAGGGCGCCGCGATCGGCAGCCGGCTGTTCGTGCCCGGCGGCGCGGCGGCGCTCGTCTTCGAGCCGACCTCGACGCTCTACATCTATTCGCCGCTCGACACCGCGGCTCGATAGATCCTTGGCCACCGTCGTGCGTCGATAGCGCACATGTGGCTTCACATCCTCGCGTTCTGCGGGTTCTACGTCGGCGGCGCCGGCCAGAAGATGTTCAACAACGCGACCGAGGTCGTGCTGATGCGACACGGCACGACGACCGTGCTGTCGATGGAGAACAACTACCAGGGCCCACCGTCGGACTTCGCGATGGTCGTGCCGGTGCCGGTCGTCGTCAAAGAGAACCAGGTCAAGACGCTCGATCGCGCCGTGTTCGACAAGGTCGACACGCTCGGCGCGCCGCGGCTCGTCGAGTACTGGGAGCACGACCCGTGCACGCCGTATTACGACGAGGATCAGATGATGCTCGCGCCGACCGCGGTGCGCGAGGAAGCGGACGACGAGGACGCCGAGGTCGAGAAGAAGGAGTACCACGTCAAGATCGAGGCGAAGTTCTCCGTCGGCGAGTACAACATCGTCGTGCTGTCGGCCGAGCAGTCGACGGGCCTCGACCGCTGGCTGCGCGATCACCACTACACGATCCCGCC
>JAFAOG010000324.1 GCA_019237945.1 Deltaproteobacteria bacterium
GCGTCGGTGATGTTCGAGCTGTTCACCGGGGAGAAGCTGTTCCCGGGGGACGAGGCCGAGGACATCATCAAGAACATCGAGACGATGCCACTGCCGCGCGCGTCGTCGGTACGGCCCGGGTTGCCGTCGCGGCTCGACGAGATCCTCGCGGGGCCGCTGTCGCGCAAGCCGATCGATCGGCCGAGCCGGCCCGCGACCGTGCTGCGCTCGCTGATCGAGCTGTCCTACGAGTCGAGCATCATGGCGACCGCGCTCGACGTCGCGGAGGCGGTCTCCGCGGTGCTCCCGGCGCGGCGTACGCCCGGCGCGGCGATGCTCGACGACGTCATCCGCAAGCAGCTCGGCGACGCCAAGGACAAGAGCGTCGCGCGCCGCACCGCCGTCACCGATGGCAAGCCGCCGTCGACGACGACCGTCGAGCGCAACGAGGTGTCGACCGGCCTGTTCCGCAAGATCTCCGACGACGGCATCTCGCGCCTCGAGGAGGTCGAGGTCGATCCGACGAGCGTGCGCCGCGATCTGTCGGAGCACGAGATGCCGGCCGCCTCGAGCGCGGACTCCGGCCTGCACAAGCTGCTCGACGCGTACAAGGATCCCGATCGCCGCACCGAGGTCGGAGGTCCGCCGACGGGCGCCGTCCCGAAATCCGATCCCGACGCACCGTCGGAGGAGCGCCCGCCGAGCAAGCAGCGCGCGCAGACCAAGACCGGATCGAAGTCGAAGTCGGTCACCGCCGAGGTCCCGGGGACTCGCGCGCGCTGGCCGATCGCGCTCGCGGCGGTGCTCGTCGTCGGCGGCGGGGTCGCCGCGTGGCGGATGATGCGCACGGAGTCGCCAGTCGTCACGCCCGTTGCGCACGACGCCTCGGTGGCGCCGACCGACGAGCTCGGTCAGCTGGAGATCGATCCCGATGTCGAGGGCGCGACCGGCACCGTCACCGGCGAGGACGGCGTCGCGCATCCGTTCGGCCCGACCTCGCACGCGAAGAAGGTCCGGCTGCGCGTCACCGCGAACAAGGATCTCAAGATCCACCTCGAGGCTCCCGGCTACGCGCCGATGGATCGCACGGCGCGCGTCGAGCCGAACGTCGTGATGTCGATCGCACCGTCGCTGCAGAAGGCGCGCGCCTCGCTCAAGGTCACGACGACCCCGAGCGGCGCGCAGGTCACGCTCGGCGGCCGCCTGCTCGGCGAGACGCCGCTCAACGCGATGGACCTCGACGCGGCCAAGGGCGTCGACCTCGTGATCACCCACGCCGGCTACGAGCCGACGCGCATGAAGGTCGACCTCGTGCTCGGCAAGCCGTCCGAGATCACGCAGACGCTGAAGGAGCTGCCCAAGCTCGGCGCGGTGCAGATCCGCGTCACCGGCGCGGGCTGGGCGAACGTCTACTACAAGGGCAAGAACCTCGGCCAGAACCGCACGCTGCAGGGCTTCACGACATTCAAGCTCCCGGTCGGCAAGCAGCAGCTCGTGATCGAGAATCCGCCGACCAAGAAGAAGAAGACGATCACAATCGACGTCACCGGCGGCACGCAGGCACCGATCGACGTCGTGCTCTAGTACTTCCCCATCTTCGTCGCGACGAGCAGGATCGGCGCCGCCACCGCGGTCGCGGTGATGATCACGAAGAACACCCAGCCGAGCGCGTTCGCGATCGGGCCGTTCTTGCGCTCGCCCATGATCGCGGGGTCGCGCGCGGTCAACAGGATCGGCAGGTAGGTCAGCGGGAGGCACACGACGGCGGCCATCACGCTCAGCTCGACGACCTCGACCGGATCGATGCCGGTCACCATGATCAGCGCGCCGAGCACGAACATGATCATCCAGGCCGCGTCGAACTTCTTCGTGGCCTTGATCGGCAGCGAGCGGCCCCAGCTGTGGTCGAAGAACTGGGCGTAGTTGTACGCGCCGGCGAGCGCGGTCTCGGTCGCGGCGCCCGCGACGGCGGTGAGCATGCCGACCAGCGCGAGCGTGATCCCGATCTTGCCGAACGGGATGCCGACCATCATCGCCGTCGAGCCGAGCGTGTCGGGGATGATCCCGCGCGGCATCAGCAGCTCGGCGCCGAGCACGAGCAGCGCCATCGACACGAGCGAGCCGAGCGAGAAGCCGAAGATCGTGTTGATCTTGTTCGGCCCGAGGTCGTCCTTCGTCCAGCCGTCCTCGATGCCGCCCGACGAGTAGAAGTAGACCTCGTACGGCATCATCACCGACGAGAGGATGCCGACGATGAAGTAGCCGTAGAGCACGATGTCGTGGCCGTGGATCGGCGGCGCGTTCGGCACGAGCCCCCGCGCGATGCCGCCCCAGTCGGGATGGATCGCGAGCATCGCGACGAAGAACACGATCATCGTCAGGCCGGCGACGCCGAAGACGCGCTCGATCCAACGGAACGGCAGCAGCGCGATCAGCGCGATCAGCGCCGCCGCGACGACGAGCGGCATCCATTGCGGCCCGCCGCCGACGAGCAGCTTGAGGATCAGCGCGATGCCGCCGATCTCGGCCGCGCACGTCACGACGTTGACGATCGTCGACGCGATGAACGTGATCATCCCGAGCGTCGGCCCCATGCGCTGGCGGATCACGACGAACACCGGCTGCTTCGCGATCGCCGCGATCCGGCCACACATCTCGCTGTACACGATGATGCCGACGGTGCCGACCGCGACGACCCACAGCAGCGAGTACGAGAACCGCGCGCCGGCCTGCGCCATGAAGACGAGCTCGCCGATGTCGACGAAGCCGCCGAGCGCGGTCATCACGCCGAGAAAGATCTCGAGCGCCTTCCTCATGGCCTGACGACCTCGTCGAGCACGGCGAGCCGCGCCTCGATCGCGCCGAGGTCGCCGCGGCCCGCGCGCGCCGCCGACTCGAGCTCCGCTCCAAGGACCTGCGCGCGACGCAGGGCGGGATCGAGCTCCGGCGCGACCTCCGCCTCGCCAAGGTCCTCGACGAGGTCGTGGATTCTGTCGACGAGCTGGTCGCGCTGAACCCGTGCGTACGCGCGCGGCGTGTCGTCCGCGTCCGTTTGCACCCCCAACAGGTGCGCCTCCGAAGCATACGCATGGAGCTGGCGAACCTGTCCCGACAGCTCGTTACGGTCGAGCTTGCCGCCACAGGCTGCGGCGAACGCGCACACGACGACCAGGCCTCGCACGCCCCACGAGGGAGCAAGCGATGTGCCTACTTGCGCTTCTTTCGCACGACCTCGACCGCGACGTCCCCCGACACCCGCGTGCGACACGACAGGCGGACCTTGGTGATGTGATAGACGTTGCCGAGGTGCTTGCGCTCCTCGTCGGTGTACGGCGAGAGGTGCTCGGCACCGGCGAGGACCTTGACGCGGCACAGCCCGCACGTGCCCTTGCCGACGCACGCGGTCTCGATGCCCGCGGCGAGCTTCGCGCCGGCCTCGAACAGCGTCGTGCCCTCGGCGCACTCGAGCTCGGTGCCGTCGATCGTCACTTTCGGCATAGCGAACGCAGGTGCTCCAGCAACGCATCGAAGTCGGCCGGCTCGGTGAGCGGGTTCATCACCGTCGAGCGCAGCCAGTACGAGCCATCGAGCTGCGTGCCGACGATGTAGAAGCGGCCGTCGCGCACGCACGCCTCGCGCAGCGCGCGGTTGTCGGCGCCGCGCAGCCGGTAACACACGATGTTCGCCTCCGGCGGCAGCGCGAGCTCGAAGTCGCCGCTCGAGACGATCTTGTCGGCGAGCACGCGCGTCAGCTCGAACAGGCGATCGACGACGTTGCCGAACCACACCTCGCCGTGCTGGCGCAGCGCCGCCCACAGCTCGATCGACATCATCCGCTTCGTGCACTCGAGCGTGCGCTGCCCGAGGTCCCACCACGTGTCGCGCGGCGCGCCGCCGGCGAACAGGTACGACGCCTGCTGCGCGAACGCCTCGTACGCATGCGCCTCGTCCTTGAACAGCACCGCCGTGACGAGCGCGGGCATCATCATCAGCTTGTGCGCGTCCCACACGATCGAGTCGGCGCGCGCGATCCCCGAGAGCTTGCTCCGGTGCTGCGCCGATAGCAGCGCGCCACCACCGTGCGCCGCATCGACGTGCAGCCACAGCCCGCGTCGCTCCGCGAGGTCGGCGATCTCGTCGAGCGGATCGAACGCGCCGGTCGCCGTCGAGCCACCCGCGGCGACGATGCCGATCACACGCTCGTCGATCGCCTTCTCGACGTCGGCCGCGCGCAGCCGGTGCTCGCGATCGACGGGCACCGTGATCACGCCCGCATCGCCCCATCCCATCACGCGCACCGCGCGCGCGACCGAGTAGTGCGCGTCGCTCGACGTGATCACGGCGAGCTGCCGCTCGGTCCCGCGCTCCCACACGGCCGCCTTCACCTGGCGCATCGCGAGCAGCGCGGTCAGATTGCCGAGCGAGCCGCCGCTCGTCAGCGCGCCGCCGCCGCCCGCGTAGCCGGCACGCGCACACATCCACTGGATCACGGCGAGCTCGATCGGCGCTGCCGCAGGCCCCATCTCGAACACGCCTGTGCCCTGGTTGCACAGCGCCGACACGAGCTCGGCGAGCGCCGCCGTCGGCAGCGCAGGCGCGACCTGATGGCCGAGGTAACGCGGGCTATGCAGCGCGGTCGAGGCCGCGACGACGCGCGCCATGTCGTCGGCAAGCGCGCGAGGCCCATCCCCGCCCTCCGCCCGCGCCTCCGCGCCCCACCCTTCCGCGGCCCACGCGTCGCGCGCCTCCGCCGGCTCACGCCACGGCAGCACGCGGCCCTCGCGGCGATGCATCCGCGCGAGCGCATCGGCGAGCACGTCGACGAGCGCGTGGCCCTCGCGGCGAAACCGCTCCGCATCGTAGGCGTCGGCGATCGCTGGCGGCACGCTGGACATCGGGCACACAATAGCGCGGTGCAGATCGCGATGCTCCTGTTCGACCAGCTCACCCAGCTCGATCTGACGGGGCCCCACGAGGTCCTCGCGCGCCTGCCGGGCGCGACCGTGCACCTCGTCGCCCGCACGCGCGAACCGGTGCGCTCGGAGACCGGCCTCGCGATCCTCCCGACCGCGACGTTCGCAGACGTCCCGCGCGCCGACTTGCTGTTCGTGCCCGGCGGCTGGGGCCAGGTCGCGGCCGGCGACCACGCAGAGACCCTCGCGTGGCTGCGCGCCGTCGGCGCGACCGCGAGCTGGGTGACGTCGGCGTGCACCGGCGCGCTGCTGCTCGGCATCGCCGGCCTGCTCGAGGGCTACCGCGCGACGACGCACTGGGCATTCCACGATCTGCTATCGCTCGTCGGCGCGACGCCGGTGCACGAACGCGTCGTCCTCGATCGCAACCGGATCACCGGCGGCGGCGTGACGGCCGGCATCGACGCCGCGCTGATCATCGCGGAGCGCACGTGCGGCCGCGCGGTCGCGGAGGCGATCCAGCTGCAGCTCGAGTACGACCCGCAGCCGCCATTCACGGCCGGGCATCCGCGCACCGCCGATCCGGCGCTCGTCGCGCAGGCCCGCGAACGGGTCGCCGCGCGCTACGAGGCGCGCAAGCGCCAGCTCACTGGATCGGATTGATGATCTTGACGTCGCTGCCGCCGACGAACGCGTACGAACCGACGTTGTAGTAGCCGTAGACGGACAGGCCGAACGGCTTGTCGGCGCTGACGACGTGATGGCCTTCCATCGCCGGGCACGTGATCTGATCGAACATCGTGCCGTTGACCATGCCGACCGGGCCCGTGTAGCAGCCGGACTGCTCGGCCTGCGAGAGCGGCTGGCCGTCGAGCACGACCATCGCGTCGACCGGCTTCGCGAGCACGATGTAGTTCGACTGGAACGTGCCCGGGACCAGGAACACGTAGCTCTGGCGGAACTGCTCGGCGGCCGGCATCAGCAGGCTCGACGGATCGCCGATGTAGCCGTGCTTCACGAAGTGCTGCGATACGAGATACGTCGCGACCTCGACCGGCTGGTCGCTCGTCATCGCGAACCCGGTCGTCGCCGCGAACGTGTGCTGCTGGTTGTGGCCGAGCACGAAGTGATCGTTCGGCGCCGGCAGGTTCGTCGTGACGTTGGTGCCGTCGAGCGTCGCGACGACGCGGACGATGTCGGGCTCCTTCCAGCCGGTCGGGTCGGTCGAGCGGATCGGCGAGCGCGCGATCGCGAACTCCTTGCCGAGCGCGGTGACGGGCAGCAGCTGCTCCTCGAGGTGGTCGGTGCAGCAGATGTCGTCGGTCATCGAGTCCCAGTCGGGCGGATAGACGACGTTCTGCGCGCCGCCGAAGCCGATGCCGCGCTCGTTCGCCGCGAACACGGCGACGGGCTTGTCGGCGTGCACGACGCTGCCGGTGAAGTCGCCGTCCCGCGAAAAGTCGCACTGCATCGGCTGATCGCTCTCGAGGTTGACGACCGTGTAGCGCGACACGTGCGGGATCACGAGCGGCGTGTTCTTCGGCGTCGCCGCGATCGGCATGCCGGTGTCGCCGCCCGCCGCCGCGATCGGATGCGAGGCGGTGACCGTGATCGTCGTGTCGTCCTCGGCCGGCACGATCGTGATCGACGTGTGATCGGGGATCGAGTTGTCGACCGCGACGGGGGCGCACGGGTTCGCCGTCGGATATCCGATGATCACGTAGTCGGCGCCGAGCGCCTGGATCGGGATCAGCGTCGATGCGTCATTGCTGAACTGCTGGATGATCGGATTGAACTGGTAAACGACGACGGGCCCGTTCGTCACGACATGAAAGGCGTGCGGCGACACGAACGTGCCGGTGCCGCTGTTGAGCGTGTAGGTGCCGTTCTGGCCCATCGAGCCGTCGACCTCGCGCTGCGGCAGGTCGACGCGATTCGCCGTGTGCGGCGGGACCGTGGCGCTCGCGACGGCGTGCTCGTTCAATGGCTGACCGACGCGCGCCATGTTTTCGGTCACGGTCACCGTCACGGCGTAGTCGTTGTCGTTCGCGACGACGACCGAGAACTGCTGGGACGCGGCGTTGTTGATCGCCGTCGCTTCGTTATCGAGATCGGCCGCCCAGAAGTCACAGCCGACGTTCGACGGGAAGTCGAGCGCCGCGTCGCACGGCGTCTTGCACACGCCCATCGAACAGACCTTGTCCATCGGGCATGCGGGATCGCACGTCGCATTGCTGCCGCTACCGGCGCCATCCCCGGGGCCGCCGCTGTGCCGCCCCGGAGGGCCGCACGCGGCGAAAAGTAACGTAAGCGCAACTAGTCCTAGCTTGCCCCTCATCGCGCGCGAACTTGGCGCACGAAGTGAGCCCAGGTCAACTACAAAGACCGCTAGCTCTGAGCCGGGCCTTCGCCGGTCTCATCGCCTGCCACATCGATCACGGTGCGGTCTGCGAACGCGCACCACGCGAGCAGCTCGAGCAAGTAGCCCTCGGCGGCGCGCATCTCGCCCGCGGCAACCGAGAGTGACGCCATCCACGACAGCGTCTTAGCGCGCGGGCGGAGATCCTGCTCCAGCTCGCTCGCGGGATTGGGAGAAGTCGTCGTCGCCATGCCTTCCCCTTCTTCACGGACGGTGCCAGTTCGGCCCGCGATCGACCGGTTTGCAAGTGCCTGAAAGCGCGGGAACGAAACCGTGCGTCGGCGCGCACAGAGCAAAAGCGCAGCGGCTAGGGGCCCTCTCGGCGGAATAACCAGAGCGAAAATGGCGGCACAGCGAGCGGTGAGCCCGCAGCGTAGCGCTCCTCTTCAGTGGCAAATCCGCGCTCCGTGTCGAGGACGCGCCGCCAGCTGACGCCCCACCGCCGTTCGGGCAGGGAGATCGTCCGACCCTCGGGATGCGCGTGGAAGACGATCAGAAACGAGTCATCGAGGATCGGCTCGCCGCGATCATCGGGCACGAGAATCCCTGCGCCGTCGAGCACGACCTGCAGCGATCGCGACAGCGCGGTCTGCCAGTGCTCGTCGGTCATCTCGTCGCCTTCCGGCGTCAGCCACGCGATGTCGGGCAGCGCGCCGTGCGACGTCGTGCGGATCGGTCGGCCCTGGAACCAGCCGCGCCGGCGAAACACCGGATGATCGCGACGCAGCCGCGCGAGCCCGCGCACGAACTCGAGCAGATCTTTATCGGCCGTCTTCCAGTCGAACCACGAGATCTCGTTGTCCTGGCAGTAGGCGTTGTTGTTGCCCTGCTGCGTGCGGCCGATCTCGTCGCCGCCGAGCAGCATCGGAACGCCTTGCGACAGGAACAACGTCGCGAGGAAGTTTCGCTGCTGGCGCGCGCGCAGATCGTTGATCTCGGGATCCGTCGTCGGGCCCTCGACACCGCAGTTCCACGATCGGTTGTGACTCTCGCCGTCGCGGTTGTTCTCGCCGTTCGCCGCGTTGTGCTTCTCGTTGTACGAGACGATGTCGCGCAGCGTGAAGCCATCGTGCGCGGAGATGAAGTTGATGCTGGCGTGCGGGAAGCGCCCGCCCGTCTCGTAGAGATCGGAGCTGCCGGTGAACCGCAGGCCGAGCTCGGGCAGCGAGCCGGGCTGACCGCGCCAGTAGTCGCGGATCCAGTCGCGGTACTTGCCGTTCCACTCCGACCACAGCGGCGGGAAGTTGCCGACCTGATAACCGCCCTCGCCGACGTCCCACGGCTCCGCGATCAGCTTCACGCGCGACACGATCGGATCCTGCTGGATCAGATCGAAGAACGCGCCGAGCCGATCGACCTCGTGGAGACCGCGCGCGAGCGTCGCCGCGAGATCGAAGCGAAACCCATCGACGTGCATCTCCTCGATCCAGTAGCGGAGCGAGTCCATCACGAGCTGCAGCACGTGCGGGTGCCGCATGTTGAGCGTGTTGCCGGTGCCCGTGTAGTCGTTGTAGTAAGCGGGCGCGTTGCCGACGAGCCGGTAGTACGCGCCGTTGTCGATGCCGCGCATCGAGAGCGTCGGCCCGAGATGGTTGCCCTCGGCCGTGTGGTTGTAGACGACGTCGAGGATCACCTCGATGCCGGCGCGATGCAGCGCCTTGACCATCTGCTTGAACTCGGCGACCGGATCGCTGCCGCTCGCGTACTGAGGATGCGGCGCGAAGTAACCGATCGAGTTGTAGCCCCAGTAGTTGCAGAGGCCCTTCTCGAGCAGGAAGCCGTCGTGGACGAACGCGTGCACGGGCATCAGCTCGACGGCCGTGATGCCGAGCGCGCGGAAGTGGCGAATCATCGCCGGGTGCGCGACGCCCGCGTACGTGCCGCGCAGGTTCTCGGGGACCTCGGGGTGCAGCTGCGTCAGGCCCTTGACGTGACACTCGTAGATGACGGTGTCGTTCCACGCCGTCTCGAGTCGGCGATCGTTGCCCCAGTCGAAGTACGGCGACGCGACGACGCTCTTGAACGTGTACGGCCCCGAGTCGTCGAGCGACGGCTTGCCCATCGGATCGCCGTCGAAGCCAAACAGCACCGGCTGCCAGTCGAGGCCCTCGGTGATCGAGCGCGCGTACGGATCGACGAGCAGCTTGTGCGGATTGCAGCGCAGCCCGCGGCCCGGATCCCACGGCCCGTGCACGCGGTAGCCGTAGCGAGCGCCCGGCCCGACCTCCGGCAGATACGCGTGCCAGATCTGGCCGATGCCGCGCTCGAGATCGAAGCGGTGCTCGCGGCCGTCGAACAGGCACAGCTGCACGCGCTCGGCGACGCTCGAGAACAGCGCGAAGTTCGTCCCGAATCCGTCGTACGTGGCGCCCAGCGGATACGGCTTGCCGGGCCAGACGCGCCGGCCCTTTGCTGTCATCTACAGAGCCTACGGCGCCAGCGCGCGCTCGGGAACCAGGGCGCGGCTGCGACGCAGCGCGAGGACGGTCTCGATGCGCTCGGGGCGGCCCCAGTCGCTCCACTCGACGTCCTGCATCTCCATCGCGGCGAGGCGCTCCGGGGCGCGCTCGAGCATGTCACGCGAGAAGCTGACCGGCAGGTACGCGCGGTAGATGTACTCGATCGCGTCGGACTCGTCCCTCGTGCCGACCAGCGGCACCAGCGAGTCGAGGATGTC
>JAFAOG010000400.1 GCA_019237945.1 Deltaproteobacteria bacterium
CGGCGAGGGGCCCACTCCGAGCGCTCCGAGCGAAGCGACGGTCCTCGTCACCGCATCGCCCGCGCAGAGCTGCAACAGCGGCACGTACATCGGGCCCGTCGCGTTCGGCTCCGATCACGTCTACGTCAGCTTCCTGCCGTATCAGGCGCAAGGCGGCAGCTGCAATGGTGGCGGCGGCGGCAACATCCAGGCGCCGCAGACGGTCTATGGCGCTCCGCTCGCCGGCGGCGCGCTCGAGAAGATCGGCTCGGCCGGTGTCACGAACGACGGTCACGTGCAACTCGTCGCCACCGGCTCCGGTGTCGCGTACGCGTTCAACGAGATGCAGAGCACGAACCTGTCGTTCGAGCCCGGGCACCAGTCGCTGCCCTCGATGATGGGGACGAACATTCCGCTCGGCATGTTCGCGATCGGCAACGACGTCTACGTCGGCACGCTCAACATGTACATGACGAACAGCGGCGCGAGCGTGGCCGCCCCGAACTTCCCGAACTACAGCGGCACGATGATCACCGCGCAGAGTCCCGGCGAGATCTGGCACGTCGGCTCCGGCTCCGCGGGATCGTGGTCGCCACAATGCGGTGCGCTCGATCGCTGTCTCGTCGCGAACGGATCGGCCTTCACGTACCTCGCCGCCGATCCCGGCGTGGATGCGTCGCTCTGGAGCCTCTTGCAGGTACCGCTCGGTGGCACGACGCCGACGAAGATCGCGAACGCGCCGCACTCCAGCGGGCTGATGCCGCTCGGCCTCGACATGGATGACCATCAGGTCGCGTGGTCGACGACGGAGTCCTGCGCGCAGCCGATGGGTGGCTCGTTCAGCTGCCACATGACGACGTGCAACGTGTTCATCTACGACTCGACCGCGACGATGCCGGCCGCCTCGACGCTGCTCGCGACGCAGCAGTTCGCATGTGTCGACGCGAAGCTCGCGAACGGCTATGTCTACTTCGCGATCGTCGAGGTCAGCAGCGAGAACCAGGTGCTGATCGGACGCGGCATCGGGCGCGTCCACATCGCGGATCGCAGCGTCGAGACGCTCGATCTCGGCATCCTCGCCCCGGGCTACGGCCCGCACCGCGTGTTCCCGATCGGCGATCAGCTGTATCTCGTCGATCCGTTCGTGCTCGCGCGGATCCCGGCGAGCGCGCTCGACGGCAAGCACGACTTCACGCCATAGCGCCGTGCTGGCGGTACCACGCGCGGGCCGCGAAGATGATCACCTCGACGAACAGCGTCAGCGCGACGTCGATCGCCGCGCACGCGACCGCGACCTCGACTGCGGGAATCATCACCAGCCACAATGGCGCCGGCACGCCGATGTAGGGCGCCGGGAAGAACGCCCACACGAGGCCCGCCGGGATCATCGCGAGCATCAGGCCGGTCCACGCGATCGCGTTTGCCTTCGCGAGCCGCTGCGCGAGGCTGCCCTGGTTGCGGAGCGCCCACATGCTCGCGCACAGCTGCACGACCATCGCGCCGAGGCCGTACTTCGCCATCACGAGCGCGAGGTGACCTTGCGCGGGCAACAGCGACGGCGAGAACCGCTGGCCGAGCGTGCCGATCAGCGCGTAGTACACGACGAAGAACGCGGGCACCGACACGATCAACACGCGCCAGTCGAACTTCATCACGTGGCGCTTCACCAGCACCCATGCGAGCAGCGCGGCGAACAGCGCACCCCCGACGACGAGCGCGATCCGCAGCGCACGGGCCTGCAGCACGTCGACCTGCGCGCGCGCCTGGGCACCGGCGAGCACGGCCCGCGTCATCGTCAGCCGCTGCTCGTCGGCAACCTGGCGCGCGGTCGCGTCCTGCGGCGAGAGCTGCAGCAGCTCGCTGAGCGTGCGCCCGAGGCCGTGTCCCGGCGCCGGCATGCCGAGCAGCGCGGCGACCGTCGGCGCGAGATCGACCAGATGCGCGTCGAGCGACACCGCGCCCGGCTTGACGCCCGCGCCCGCGAGGATCAGCGGCACGGTCAGCACCTCCGGCTCGAGCCCGCCGTGGCCGCCGCGGCCCGTGTGGCCGTGATCGGCGGTGATCACGATCGCGTCCTGCGATAGATCGACGCGGCCGAGCGCCCGTGCGAGTGCGCGATCCGCGATCTCGGCGGCCTCGCGGTACTCCTTGCTGTCGCCGCCGTGCGCGTGGCCCGCCGCATCGACCGCACCGACGAGCATGACGACGAGCTCGGCGTTGCCGCCCGCGATCTGCGCGCCCGCCTCGGAGAAGCCGCCCGGCCACGGCGCGTAGCGCGCGTCGTCGAACGGCGACTGCAGCGGCGCATCGGCGGCGTGCACGGCCTCCGTCGACAGCGGATCTTCCATCGCATCGATGTCGAGGTCCTCGGTCTCGGCGGCGCGCTGCGGGTCGCGCGGGCGCAGGAACAGGCGTGGCAGCACGTCGTAGTCGCTCGCGCTCGCGACATGCAACCCGGCCCCGCGCGCGCGATCCATCAGGGAGTCGAGTGCGACCGGTGTCGAGTGGTGGTTCGTGCGCACGCCGCTCGCGGTCGGCGGCACGCCGGTGAGGATCGACACGTAGTTCGGGCGCGACCACGTCGGGTAATGCGACTGCGCCTCCGTGTCGACGCCGCGCCGCCGCAGCTCGTCGAGGAACGGCAGCTCGTAGCTCCGATCGAGGCGCAGGCCATCGACGATCACGACGAACACGCGGCGCGCGAGCCGAGGCGTGTGCGGATCGGGAAGCGCCGGTTTGACCTTCGCGAGCGCGGGCGTCGTCTGCTCGAGGTCGAACATGAAGTCGCCGCCGGCCAGCCCGGCCTTGACCGCGCCGATCGCCCCGAGCACCACCAGCGCGAGCGCAGCCACGACGACTTGCCGGGTCGGCGCCGTGGCGGTCGGTGCTCGCAGTGGCGTCACATCTCAGGGTAGCGTGCGGCATGCGCTTTGCCATCCTGCTGCTCGGCCTGCTCGCATGTGGGACCAACGCGCCGCGTCCCAAGACGTTCGGTGGCGCCCGCCCCGTCGAGCTGCAAGTGCCGATGGGCTTCGTCGACGGCAAGCACTACCCGCTCGTCGTCGTGCTGCACGGCTACAGCGTCAACGGCTTCATCCAGGAGTCGTATTTCAACGCGAAGTCGCTGGTCACCGATGGCAAGGCGTTCGTCATCGCTCCCGACGGCACGGTCGACTCGATGGGCCACCAGTTCTGGAACGCCGATCCGGCGTGCTGCGACTACGACCACACCGGCGTCGATGACGATGGCTATCTCTCTGGCGTCATTGCGGACATCAAGGCGGCGTGGCCGATCGACCGCGTGCTCGTGATGGGGCACAGCAACGGCGGCTACATGACGTACCGGCTCGCGTGCGACCACACCGACCTCGTCGATGCGATGGTCGTGCTTGCCGGTGCCTATCCCACCACGGGCTGCACGCCGACGCGCAAGGTGCCGCTGATCCACATCCACGGTGACCAGGACGCCGAGGTGCCGTACTCGGTCGCGCTGCCGAGCGCCACGAGCTGGGCGCAGCAGGACGGTTGCGGCCCCTTCACCGACGGTCCGACCTACGATCTCGACGCCGTCGTCGCCGGGGCCGAGACCCACAGCCAGATCGCCGCGTGCCAGCCGCCGCTCGACGTCGAGCTGTGGACGATGCAGGGCGTCGGACATATCCCGAGTTACAGCGCGGACTTCATGCCCACGATCTGGGGGTGGTTCGGCTCGCACTGACGTGATAACGATGAGGCATGTGGTACCTGGGCTCCGTCCCGCACCAGCCTGACGTCGCGTAGGCCGGCATTCACCCGACCTTTCACGACTCACCGCGAGGACTTGCTCCATGGACCAGCTCAAGACGATCGGCGCCAAACCGGCGTCGGAAGACACGATTCAACACATCAAGCCGCGCGTCGATCCCGCGACGCTGCACCACCGCCAGCTGCTCGACGGCGCGTTCTGGACGAAGATCCCGGCGTACCGCACCGTCGACGAGGCCACGTTCCTCGATCACAGCTGGCAGGCGAAGAACTCGATCACGAACCCGCAGAAGCTACTCGCCGCGGTCCAGGACCTCGTGCCGAAGGCGTTCTACGAGGATGTCGAGCAGGGCTTTCATCGCTCGCCGATGTCGATCCGCGTGTCGCCTTATCTCCTGTCGCTGATCGACTGGAGCGACCCGTACAACGATCCGCTGCGCCGCCAGTTCGTGCCGGTCGCGTCGCGCCTCTTGCCCGACCATCCGAAGCTGACGCTCGACTCGCTGCACGAGCAGGCCGACGCACCGGTGCCGGGCCTGACGCACCGCTATCCCGACAAGGCGCTGTTCCTGTCGCTCGACACGTGCCCGGTCTACTGCCGGTTCTGCACGCGCAGCTACGCGGTTGGCGTCGATACCGACGTCGTCGACAAGGTGTCGCTCAAGGCGACCGAAGATCGCTGGGAGGCGGCGTTCCGCTACATCAGCGAGCGTCCCGAGCTCGAGGACATCGTCGTCTCGGGCGGCGACTCGTATCAGCTCAAGGCCCGCCAGATCACGCTGATCGGCAACCGGCTGCTCGAGATGCCGAACATCCGCCGCATCCGGTTCGCGACCAAGGGTCCGGCCGTGATGCCGATGAAGCTGATCACCGACACCGAGTGGGTCGATGCGCTCACGGCGGTCGTCGAGCGCGGCCGCAAGCTCCACAAGGAAGTGGTGCTGCACACGCACTTCAACCACCCCAACGAGATCACCGCGATCACGAAGCGCGCCCTCGACGGCGTGTTCGAGCGCGGCATCATCGTGCGCAACCAGAGTGTCCTCCAGCGCGGCGTCAACGACTCCGTCGCGACGATGCAGCTGCTCGTCAAGCGCCTCGGCCACTGCCAGGTGCACCCGTACTACGTCTACGTCCACGACCTCGTGAAGGGCGTCGAGGACCTCCGCACGACGCTGCAGACCGCGCTCGACATCGAGAAGGCGGTGCGCGGCGTGACGGCGGGCTTCCACACGCCGACGTTCGTCGTCGACGCGCCGGGCGGCGGCGGCAAGCGCGTCGCGCACAGCTTCGAGCACTACGATCGCGAGACCGGCATCAGCGTGTTCGCGGCGCCGTCGGTCAAGCCGGGCTTCTTCCTCTACTTCGATCCGATCGACACGCTGTCGGCCGAGGTCCAGGAGCGGTGGAAGTCGCCCGCTGAGCAGGACAAGATGGTCGAGCTCGCGATCGCGCAGGCGAAGGCGAACCAGCAGGCGTCGGCGCGCGCGTCGAGCGTCCGCTAGCTAGAACTCGATCACGCGAACGGCGCCGGCGTCGTCGGTGAGGAGCGCGAGCACCGGCTCGCCGTGCACGGTCAGGCCGATCTGCAGCTGCGTGCCGCGCTCGATCTGCGCGTTCGCCCACGGCAGCGCGACGCGTTGATCGCCGGCGCGCACGAGCACGACCTTCTCGCCCGCGAACATCACCTCGGCCGTCAGCAGCTTCGGCGCGACGGCGGGGCGCTCGACGGTCGGCGTCCACAAGTTGCGGACGTACGTCTTGAGCATGTCGGCGGCAGCCGGCGTCAGGATCGTGTTGATCCGCGACGTCATCTCCGGCGTGCGCTCGCCGTATCGCGAGAGGAACGCGGCGGCGCACATCCGGATCGTCTCGTCGTTGTTGTTCAGCATCACGAGCGCGGCATCGCGGGTGCGGCCGGGCGCGGCGGCGAGATCGATCAGCGCGAGCAGCACGACCGGCGAGATCGCCTCGGCACTCGTCACCGCGGCGAGCAGGTCCGTGCGCAGCTCGGGGACGCGTAGCGCGATCGCACACAGCGCGCGGTCATACGCGTTGAGCCAGCCGCTGATGTCCTTCGCGTGCGACACGATCAGGTCGAGGAACCGCGCGCGCTGGATCTCCTGGAGCGTGCCCGATGCCGCCGTGAACCGCGCGATCAGCTCCGCGATCCGCTCGCCGAGCGGCGAGTGCGTCCGCAGCGTCGCGAACAGGAACGGCAGCGTCGCGAGCGACACCGGATACAGTTGCTCGTCGCGCACGCAGTGCGTCTCGAGGACGCCGAACGCCTCCTCGATCTCGTCGGGAAACGGCAGATAGAGCTCGGAGTGGCGCAGCACGCTGAGCGCGCTCGGCACGTTCGACGCGGCGCCCATGCTGCCGTCGCTCGGGCCCAGGGCACCCAGCTGGGTCTCCCAGCGCAGCGAGGCGACGCTGTAGCCGCCGCCATCGAGAGGTGCCGTGGGTTCGAAGCGCCCCATTCCCGCCCTCATACACCAACTTCGCAGTAACGTGCGGACGAAATGCGAGTCACTAACCTCGTGCTTTTTCTCGTCGCCTGCGCGGCGCCGAAGCCGGTCGAACCGCTCGGGTGTCCCCCACCGGCACCGGCCGCCCGCGCGCCCGAGGTTGCCGCGGATCTCGACGACGCGCAGGTCAAGGCGAAGAGCCACGCGTTCCTGGACGCGTTCGATCGTGCGAGCGCCGCAGACATCCAGGACGTGCTCGCGCCGAGCTTCGTCTCCTACGAGGAGGCGCGCTTCTACGATCACGATCTGCAGCTCAAGTCGCTGCGCAACCGCGCCGCGCAGCACCAGCCGATCCGCTCGCGCACCTATGGCGAGGAGCGCGTCTATCGCGGCGGCAACTCGGCCGTGTACATCGGCATGGGCGTCGAGCATGTCCCGGCCGATGGCGAGCAGCCGGCGTACGACGAGCCGGGCGCGAACACGCTCGTGTGGGTCCGCAACGGTACGCAGTGGACGCTCGCATTGTGGCAGTGGGATCCGACCGGCCCTGACGTCGATCGCGCGCGCTGGGATCGCTGGCTCGTCAACGGGCATTTCAATCGCCAGCCGAACCAGACGCTGGTCGACGCCGTCAAGGGCCGCAAGCCCGGGGCCGCGCTCGACGTTGCGAGCGGGCAGGGGCGCAACGCGGTGTTCCTCGCGAGCCAGGGCTGGAAGACGACTGCGCTCGACACCGCGGACGTCGGGCTCGAGCTGACCCGCCGCGACGCAACGGCGAAGAAGCTCAAGGTCGAGACCGTGCAACAGGACGTCAACGCGTACGACTACGGCACAAACAAATGGGATCTGGTCGCAATGATCTATGCCCCCGGAGGCATGAGGTTGGTCGAGAAGATCAAGCCGGCAATCAAGAAGGGCGGACTGTTCGTCACCGAGCTATTCGCCGCCGATGGTGAAAGCGCGAAGGCCGGGGGCGAAGGCTGGGACATCGAAGCGCTCAAGGCCGCGTTCAAGGACTGGAAGATCGTTCGAGCCGAGCGCATCGAGGACAACGCCGACTGGGCCGGGCAGCGCAAGACGATGCTCGTGCGGTTCGTCGCGGAGAAGCAGTGAAGCGGTTGCTGCTCGTGCTGCTCGCGGCTTGCTCCGCGCCGGTGCAGCCGGCGGCGACGGGTCCGGTGAAGGCAGCGACGGGCATGGAGTGGCTCGAGGGACGCTGGCACTCGCCGCAGCTCGACTCGACGTGGATGACGGTCGGAGGCGTGCTGTGGGGCGTCGCGCTCAATGACGGCGGCTTCGAGGTCAACTACATCGATCACGGCGCGCTGACGTCGCTGGAGAACGGCGACAAGCCGCAGAAGCTCGCGCTGCACAAGGTGACGAACGATCAGATCGTGTTCGACGAGGTCACGCTGACAAAGACGGCCGGCGGGTGGCGCGGCGAGTTTGCCGAGCCCGGGAAGCCGGTCGTCGCGTTCGACATGGTGCCGGCCGCCGCCGCCGGTGCGCCTGCGCTCGAGGAAGCCGACCGCGCGTTCGCAGCCGATACCGAGCGCGACGGCGTCGAGGGCTGGGTCAAGCACTTCGACGAGCACGGCGCGATGTGGCGCCAGGATCACCGCGTCGAAGGGCTCGACGAGGTGCGCGCGTCGGCGGCCAAGACGCTGGGCGCGGGGGCGCTGCGCTGGGAGCCCGTCGCGAGCGGGGCGCGCGGTGACGTCGGGTTCACGCTCGGCGCGGCGACGTTCACCGAGCCCGGCGGCAAGCCGGAACGTCTGACGTACTGCACGATCTGGAAGCACGAGGCCGATGGCAGCTGGAAGGTGCTGTTCGACATCGGCCGGCCCGTCGAGTAGGTTCGACGCGTGGACATCCGGCGGCACATCGAGGCGCTGATCGCGCGCGTGCGCGATGGCAAGGGCACGGTACCGAGCGACGTGCGGCGCGCCGCGATGGAGCTGCCGGAGGGCGCGCTGTACGAGAAGGTTGCCAGGCACGCGTATCGCGTCACCGACGAGGATGTCGCGGCCGCGAAGCAGAGCACGAGTGAGGACGAGATCTTCGAGCTCGTCGTGTGCGTCGCGATCGGGCAGGCGAAGCGCCAGTACGATGCGGCGATCGCCGCGCTGGAGAAGGCGTAGATGCGGCTCTCGATCCTCGACCGCGGCCACGGGCTCGTGGCGAAGGCGATGTTCGCGATGATGCGCGTTGTCGCGCGTCAGCCGGCGCCTGACGTCATCAAGACCTTGATGTATCGCCCGGACTTCTTCGGCACGCCGATGAAGGCGGTGTTCCAGGAGGCGATGCGCGGGCCGTCGGAGTGGTCGATCGCGGAGCGCGAGCTGATGGCGTCGTTCGTGTCGAAAGCGAACGAGTGCGAGTTTTGAACGCGCGCTCACGCCGCGGTCGCGGCGAAGGCATGGGGCGATGACGGCAAGGTCGCGGCGGTGCTCGCCGACGTCGACACGGCGCCGATCGACGACAAGCTGCGACTCGTCCTCAAGCTGCTGCGCACGCTGACGAAGCAGCACACGCTGTCGCCGGAGGACATCCGGCCGGTGCTCGCGGCCGGCGTGACGAAGACGCAGCTCGAGGAGGCGTTCGCGGTGTGCTTCGCGTTCAACGTGATCGACCGGCTCGCGGATACGTTCAAATTCTTCGTGCCGAAGTCATTCGCGTTCGGCGCCAAGATGTTGCTGTCGCGCGGCTATCTGTGAAGTCAACGCCCGCGATCCGCGAGCTGCCGTTTCAGCACAACGAAAAGCCCGGGCTCGGCTTCGAGATCTTCACGCTGCACGACCTCTACGATCGCGCCGAGCGGCTCGGCTACGACCTCGTCACGCCGCAGCGCCCCGACTTCCACACGATCTATCTCGGCACGCGCGGGCGCGGCACGCATGTCGTCGACTTCTCGCCTGTGCCGCTCGGCGCGGGGTTCGCGACGATCGTCGCGCGCGGGCGCGTGCAGCAGTTCGTGCTCGAGCGACGGCCCGATGCGTGGCTGCTCCTGATCGAGCCGGCATTTCTTGCGGGCACGCCGGCGGTTCTTTCGCCGTCGCTCGCCGAGCCGGTGGTCGCGCTCGGCGATGCGGCTCCAGAGCTGCTCGCCCTGGCCGACCAGCTCGCGGTGGAGCAGGCGCGTCCGCTCGATGCGCAGCAGCCGGCGTTGCTCGAGGCGCTGCTGAGCGCCGTCCTGTTGCGGCTCGAACGCCTCGTTCATGCCGATGCGCCGCCGGTGCCGGAGCTCGCGCGGTTTTTCACCATCCTCGAGCGCGACTTCGCCCGCACCCGCGCGGTCTCGCACTACGCGAAGCAGGCCGGCATCTCGCCACGCCGGCTCGGGGAGCTGCTCGGCGCGCACACCGGCAAGTCGACCAAGCAGCTGATCGACGACCGCGTCGTGCTCGAGCTCAAGCGACTGCTCGCGCACACGCGCCTGTCGGTCAAGGAGCTCGCCGACCGCACCGGCTTCGACGAGCCGACGAACCTCGTAAAATTCTTCCGCCAGCGGACCGGCCAGACGCCACTCGAGTTTCGCGCCGGGAACACGTTTTTACCATCCCGCCGCCGGTCCTGACCTCGCCGCCGGGGCCCGCGATGAGTAGCTTGCTGCGCATGACGAACCTCAAGACGCTCCTCGCCGCCTCCCTCTTCGCAACGCTTGCCTCGACCGCGCACGCCGATCCGAAGCCGCTCGAGGTCAGCGTGTACACCGCGTCGCCGACCGGCTTCCTGGTCGACAGTACGATCATCTCGGGCGAGCACGACGCCATCCTGATCGACGGCCAGTTCGATCTCGCGGACGCGCACCGCCTGGTCGCGCAGCTGCTCGAGTCGAAGAAGAACCTGACGACCGTCTACATCACGCACTACCACCCCGACCACTACTTCGGCCTGACCGTGATCAAGCAGGCCTTCCCGAAGGCCAAGCTCGTCGCGCTGCCCGCCGCGCTCGCCGAGATCAAGAAGACGGCGAAGCCGAAGGTCGCGCAGTGGTCGCCGATGTACGGCGCGCTGATCCCGAGCGACCCCGTGCTGCCGACCGCGCTCGCGAAGCCCGAGCTGACGCTCGAAGGTCAGACGCTCGAGATCCACGGCGGCGTCACCGGCGACGACGTCGACAACTCGTACGTGTGGATCCCGTCGATCAAGACCGTCGTCGCGGGCGACATCGTGTTCCGCGGCGTCCATCCGTGGACCGCGAACACCAAGCCCGAGCAGCGCAAGGCGTGGATCAAGACGCTCGACGACATCGCGGCGCTTCATCCGACGACCGTGATCGCCGGCCACAAGGATCCGAAGCTCGACAACTCGCCCGCCGGCATCAAGCAGACGCGCGATTACCTCGAGGCATTCGATGCCGCCGTCGCCTCGTCGCACTCGTCCGCCGAGGTCCAGCAGAAGCTCAAGGCGAAATATCCGGACCTCCAGCTCGACGTGATCTTGCAGCTCGGCGCCGACGCCGCGTACGCAAAGTAACGTGCGACACGCGCGTGTCGCACCCAATGATACGCACCGGGATACAGCTCAACGGACGTATCATCACGAGAGTGGCCGACACGTTGACGTTGACGCCGGAGCGGGGCCGCGACGATCACATCTCCGTAGCTGCGTTGTTCGTCGTCCTGGATTCAGGACGTCCCCGAGCGAGCACGCGCCATCTGCTACGCGGCATCGAGCGCGCGATCCTCGGTCGCGAACGCGAGCCGCTCGCCGCGCGCGCCAACGCGACGCTCCGCCTCGGCCTTCCCGATCCGCACCTCTCCGTCGAGCACGCGGTCGTCGAGCGCTCGCTCGGCGGCTGGCAGGTCCGCGACCTCGGCAGCAAGAATGGCCTCTCCGTCAACGGCGAGCGCCTCGCCCAGAAAGTCCTCGAGGACGGCGACTGGATCGAGATCGGCGAGACGTTCCTGCGCTTCCGCACGCTGAAGGTCTCGCCGTCGACCCCCGACGACATCACCGGCTCGCTCTCGGTCGTCCCGACGGTCGAGCAAGCACTCCGCCGCCTCGCCGACATCGCCCCCTCGACGGTCTCGGTCATGCTGCTCGGCGAGAGCGGCGTCGGCAAGGAAGTCGCCGCCCGCATGACCCACGAGCTCTCGGGCCGCGCGGGGGACTTCGTCGCCGTCAACTGCGCGGGCCTCGTCGAGACGCTCGCCGCCGCGACCCTGTTCGGCCACCGCCGCGGCGCCTACACGGGCGCGATCGACGATCGCCCGGGCGCGATCCGCTCCGCGCACCGCGGCACGCTCCTGCTCGACGAGATCGCCGACCTCCCGCTCGCCACGCAAGGCACGCTGCTCCGCGTCCTCCAGGAACGCGAGGTCGTTCCGGTCGGCGAGACCGCGCCCCAACCGGTCGACGTCCGCTTCATCGCCGCGACCCACAAGGACCTCGAGCGCGAGGTCGAGGCCGGTCGCTTCCGCGTCGATCTCTATGCCCGCCTCGCCGGCCTGCGCGTCACGCTTCCGCCGCTCCGCCACCGCATCGAGGACCTCGGCACGCTCGTCGCGGCCGCGCTCGCCCGCCACGCCCGCACCGATCACCTCGGCCTCTCACCCGCCGCCGCCTGGGCGATGTGCCGCGATCGCTGGCCGCTCAACATCCGCGAGCTCGACCAGGCGCTCGCCGCCGCGTCCGCCGTCGCCACCGGCGCTCGCATCACGCTCGATCATCTCCCCGAGCAAGTCGCCTCGCGCGCGCCCGCCGCCGCCGTCGAGGTTGCGCGGCGCGAGGAGCTGATCACGCTGCTGCGCACGCATCGCGGCAACCTCGCGGCGGTCGCGCGTGCCCTCGACACGTCGCGCGCGCAGATCCACCGCCTGCTGCGCCGCTTCGATCTCGATCCCGACGCCTACCGCCGCAACGCCTAGCGCGCGCGCACGCCAGTAACCCCCACCCAGGTTGCGGCGGCGGCCGTTCCGCACCGACGAAAACGTAATCTCGTGGGCTCGGCGTCAGCGTGGCCTGTCCGGTGTCCGGCCGTGGGCCGGGCGCCGCGTCCGACACCCGGACGCTCCCGTCCGCGAGAATTGCTCCGCCGAGCACTTAGCCGTGGCAAAGGGGATGCATTGGGGTCGGCGCGTGACGCTGCCACGGCCGGTCTACCCAGGGTCCGCTTCCATGCTGACGCGGCGGTGTACTCAGCGGCAGTTCTTGCTGCGTCCCGATCGCGAGACGAACAACGCGTTCATCTACTGCCTCGCCGTGGCCGCGAAGATGTACGAAGTCGACGTCATCAACTTCGTCCAGATGTCGAATCACCTGCATGACTTGATCTATGACCGTCACGGGGTCGCACCGGCGTTCTACGAGCATTTTCACAAGCTGCTCGCGAGGTGCATCAACGCGCTGCGCGGTCGTTGGGAAAACTTCTTCGCCAGCGAGCATACGTCCGTGGTGCGCTGCGAGACGCAGGACGCACTGATCGAAAAGCTCACGTACGTCGCGACGAATCCTGTGAACGATGGACTCGTGGAACGCGTTGACGACTGGCCGGGGGCGAGTGGGTACCGCGCGCTGCTCGAGGGGACGCCCCTTCGCGCGACGCGACCGCGCCACTTCTTCGCCGAAGACGGCGACATGCCAGAGGAGGTCGAGCTCTTGCTCACCATCGCGCCGGAGCTCGGTGATCGCGCGGAAATTCTCGCCGCCGTTCAGAGGCGTGTAGCCGCTGTCGAAGCCGAGGAAGATCGAAGGCGTGCTGCCAACGGAATGCGAGTTCTCGGCCGCTACGCGATCTTGCGTCAGTCGTGGCGCGACTCGCCCTCGAGCAAAGAACCACGCCGCGGACTGCGGCCTACGATCGCGGCGCGCAGCCTCTGGGCGAGGCTCGAAGCGATTCAGCGCAAGCGCGAATTCGTTGCTGCGTATCGTAGGGCCCGACAGGCCCTTCTCGCTGGCGCACCGATTCCATTCCCGTTCGGGACGTATGGTCTTCGCCGCCTCGTCGGCGTCGTCGTCGCGACTCCCGAATTTTCGAACTAGCGAAATCGCGACTGTTGGCGCGTCCTCACACGAGGGCGCCGTCGCGGCGTGGCTAGTCGGTAACGCCGATCGATACCATCGGTCGCGGGTGCACGAAACGCACGCGCGACCGGCGCTGCCGACGATGCCGCAACCTGGGTGGGGTTAGACCCTGCCGGGTCTGACGCTACACCTCTTCGATCACGAGGCGGCCGCCGCGCTGCACGATCGTGAACCGGCGCGGCGCCTGGGCGCGCGGGGCATTCCACTGCGGCGTGCGCTCGACGTAGCCATCGCGGCCGTACGCGTAGCGGTCGGCCATCACGCGGGCGAGCATCTGCTCGCGTGTGCCCATCATCCACAGGAACGGCGCGAGCAGCAGCAGCTGGTAGGCGCCGCCGAGCAGGCCGTAGAGGCCGAACGCGATCGCGACGACGCGGGCGACGCGCACCGAGACGTCCGTCGCGCGGACGAAGTCCATCTTGCGGGTGAGGAGGGCGCGCAGGATGCGGCCGCCGTCCATCGGCAGGGCCGGGATCAGGTTGAAGCCGGCGAGCACGAGGTTCGTGTAGCCGAGCCAGGCGAAGAGCGGGACGTGGGTCAGCGCGGCGAGGCCGAGACCGAGGCCGCCGAGGGCGAGCGAGACGGCGGGGCCGGCCGCGGCGATCGCGAGCTCGTGGTTCGCGGTGCGCGGGAGCTGGACCATCTTTGCGGCGCCGCCGAAGAACGAGAGCTCGATTCCGGAGACGTGGACGCCGAGCTGGCGCGCGACCAGCGCGTGGCCGAGCTCGTGGAGGACGACGGAGGCAAAGACGAGCGAGACGAGGAGCACGCCGGGCACGCCGCCGAACGCGACGAACACGAGACCCAGCAGGAACAGAAACGAAACGTTGGCCTCGACCGGAAAGCCGAGGAACGTTCCGATGCGCCAGGACTTGAACATGCGTACAAGGTGCGCACGCGGTGTCGGAAGTCAAACCTGGTCGGATGGGGAGGCGGCGTGCACTAACTGGCCGAGACGGCGCGCGATCTCGTCGCGATCCTCGGATGCGATCCAGGGAATGGCGACGCGGCCGAGGTCGGTTCCGTGCGGGTCCGCGAAGCGGACGTAGTCGCCGCGCACGGTGATGCCGAAGCGCGAGGTCACGCGGAACTGGCGGAGCTCCTTGCCGTCGGGGACGACGACGCGGCCGTCGCGATAGATCGCGAGGGCGAAGCGAGCGCGATCGCGGAACAGGCGGCGCGCGTAGATCACGTAGCGATCGCCGTGGTCGGCAAGGAGGACCTTGTCGAGGCCGCGACCGATCTCGATCGCGCGCGTGACGTCGCCGGCGAGGTGAGAGAGCGCGTTGCGCAGGCGCTGCGCGAGCGCATCGAGACGCTTGAGGGCGGCGAGGCCGTTCGGATCGAAGAGCGAGACCGGTTCGATTCCGAACACGCGACGCCAGGCGGAACCGGTCGGCGACGGGAGCTCGAGCCAGATGCCGATGTCCTCGCGCGGGACGTCGCGTGCGACGACGAGGTGGCCGGCGAGCTTGATCGCGATGCGGCGCTGCTTGGCGTCGGCGAGCGTCACCGTCTTGCCCTGGATGTGCAGCGAGCGGCCCGCGACGGCGAGCTCGAGCTCATTGGCCGCGAACGACGCGCGCACGTCTCCTTCCCCCGTAGGCGCTTCGAGGGTTTGGCCGCCATCGTCCCCGCGATAGGCCATCGCACTCAGGGTAGCCGACGACGCGGCACGCGGGTATAACCGCCGGCCATGACCGCCCAGTACACGTACGTGATGAAGGACCTGCGCAAGCTCGTGCCGCCCAAGCGCGAGATCTTGAAGGGCATCTGGCTGTCGTTCTATCCGGGCGCCAAGATTGGCGTGCTCGGCAACAACGGCGCCGGCAAGTCCACGCTGCTCCGCATCATGGCGGGCGAGGACAAAGATTTTCTCGGAGAGGCGTGGCCCGCGCCCGGCCTCAAGATCGGCTACCTCGCGCAGGAGCCGCACCTCGATCCGAAAAAGACCGTCAAGGAGAACGTGGACGAGGGTGTCGCCGAGACCCGCAAGCTGCTCCAGCGCTTCGAGGAAGTCTCGATGAAGCTCGGCGAGGAGATGTCGGACGACAAGATGAACAAGCTCCTCGAGGAGCAGTCTCGTCTCCAGGATCAGATCGAGGCGGTCAATGCGTGGGAGCTCGACCACCAGGTCGACATGGCGATGGACGCGCTGCGCTGCCCGCCGGGCGACGCCGACGTCACGAAGATCTCCGGTGGTGAGAAGCGCCGAGTCGCGCTGTGCCGCCTGCTGCTCAGCCAGCCCGACATGCTGCTGCTCGACGAGCCGACGAACCACCTCGATGCGGAGAGCGTCGCGTGGCTCGAGAAGACGCTCGAGAACTTCAAGGGCACCGTCGTCGCGATCACGCACGATCGCTACTTCCTCGACAACGTCGCGAAGTGGATCCTCGAGCTCGATCGCGGCGAGGGCCACCCGTTCGAGGGCAACTACTCCGGCTGGCTCGAGCTCAAGGCGAAGCGCCTCAAGGACGAGGAGCGCCAGGCCGACGCGCGCAGCAAGATGCTCGCCCGCGAGCTCGAGTGGGTGCGGCTGTCGCCGAAGGCTCGTCAGGCCAAGAGCAAGGCGCGCCTCAACCGCTACGAGGAGATGGTCGCGGAGGCGCAGAAGGAGAAGCGCGACGACGCGATCGAGATCGTGATCCCGCCGGGCCCGCGTCTCGGTGGCGAGGTCGTGTCGTTCGATGGCGTCTACAAGTCGTTCGGCGACCGGCTGCTGATCGAGAACCTGACGTTCAAGCTGCCGCGCGGCGGCATCGTCGGCGTGATCGGCCCCAACGGCGCCGGCAAGACGACGCTGTTCCGCATGATCATGGGCATCGAGAAGCCCGACAAGGGCACGATCAAGATCGGCGACACGGTCAAGCTCGGCTACGTCGATCAGAGCCGCGACGCACTCGACGACAACAAGACGATCTATGACGAGATCAGCGAGGGCATGGACTTCATGCAGGTCGGCGAGCGGTCGATCAACTCGCGTTCGTACGTCTCGAGCTTCAACTTCAAGGGCCAGGACCAGCAGAAGAAGGTCGGCATCCTCTCCGGTGGTGAGCGCAACCGCGTCCACCTCGCGAAGATGATCAAGCGCGCTGGCAACCTGCTGCTGCTCGACGAGCCGTCGAACGACCTCGACGTCGATACGCTGCGCGCGCTCGAGGACGGCCTCGAGAAGTTCCCCGGCTGCGCGGTCGTCATCAGCCACGATCGCTGGTTCCTCGATCGCATCGCGACGCACATCCTCGCGTTCGAGGGCGACAGCCACGTCGAGTGGTTCGAGGGCAACTTCGCCGACTACGAGGCGGATCGCCATCGCCGGCTCGGCACCGACGCCGACCAGCCGCACCGCATCAAGTACAAGCCGATCCGCAACGGCTAGCGGAGGCGCAGGCCGAGCAACGCGAGCTCGTACTCGGGATCGTACGGGATCGCGAGCTGCGAGCCGTGCACCTCGCCGGGGATGAGCGTTCCCGCGGAGACCTCGACGACGAGCTCGGTATCGGGTGCGGGCGCGGCGCCCAGCGGGATCATGCCCTGCGCACCGGATCGCTGCAGGCTCGTCAGCGGCACGAGGAGCGGCTGCGCGGCGAGCTCGTAGATCGGGCCCGCGTCGGTCGCGTAGAAGTTGCGGCCCGGCGGAAGCGCGAGCGGATGCGGGTCGACGAACAGGTCGGCATCGCCGCGCACGTAGGCGTCGAACCGCTGCCTCGTGTTGAGAAAGCACGCCGTGCCCGTGCCCTCGATGTGATGGCCGGTGCACCCATGCTTCTGCGCCCACGCGTCGTTGACGTAGAGCGCGTCGTCGGGCGACTCGACGTGATAGCCGATCCTGTCGAGCGCGACCGACAGTCGCAGCGCCTTTGCCTGGTCGTCGCGCAGCATCGCGCGCCGCAGCGCCTCGAGCTCCGGCGACTCGTACACGACCTCGAACACGCGCAGCGGCGGGCGATGCAGCGTGAGCCGGAACACGTCGTCGCCGCTCACGAACAGCGAGTTGCCTCGCACGACCACCGTGCCGCGGGACATGCGCGCCGCGACGAGCTCGCGAGCGTGCTCGAGCTCCGGGCGCGACGGCGTGTGATCGAACGTCAATTCGAACTCGATCGGCCCCGGGTCGTGCGCGCCGAACAGATCGACGAGCCACCCGATCCCCGGAACGTCCTCGAGGTAGCTCGCCGAGCGCGGGACGCGGATCGCGACGAGCAGTGCGATCAGGACGACGCCGATGAACGCGAGCGCGATCTTCACGGGCGCGGCGACGGCGGCTTGTGGTCGTGGTGCGCGGCGTGATGCGACGTGTGCGCGTGCAGGCGGATCTCGGCGACGAGCGGGCGGTGATCGCTCGCGCGGCGGGCCAGCTCGCTATCGCAGCGCGACAGCTTCATGAAGTCGACGGCGCCGCGCACGAAGATCGCATCGAGCGCGCGCATCGGGCCCCACGCGGGGAACGTCAGCGGCCGCTTCTCGACGCCGCGGAAGCCCGCGGGCCGCAGCAGCTCGCCGAGCCGGCCGTAGACGTCGTTGAGGTCGCCGCCGACGACAACCGGCGTCTCGTGGTGCAGTCCCGCGAACGGATGGCTGTCGAGGAACGTGCGCAGCTGGATCTTGCGCTCGAACCGCGCGAGGCCGAGGTGCATGTTGAAGACGTGGACGGTGCGGTCGATGTCCTCGTGCCGTACGCGGATCACGCCGTGCAGCGCGCTGCGCTTCTTCTTCCACCGGATCGACAGGTCGAGGTTCGAGGCCTCGATGATCGGATAGCGGCTGATGATCGCGTTGCCGTAGGTGCCGCCGCCTCGCACGTCGACGTTCGGGAACCACGCCCGGTGCTTCATGCCGAGCAGGTCGCCGAGCACCTCGTGCTGGCAGTCGCGGTTGGAGCGCGGCACGCCGTTATCGACTTCCTGGAGCAGCAGGACGTCCGCATCCAGCTTGTGGATGACCTCCGCGACGCGGGACGGCTGGTAGCGGCGATCCACGCCGCCGATGCACTTGTGGATGTTGTAGCTGAGAATGCGCAGCTTCATGATGGAGCCCATTGCGCGACGACGAGAGTCTCGTCATCGCCACGGGGACGACTTCCACGGTGAGCCGCGACTGCCGCATGGATCACCGTATGGACAGCAGGTGCCGTGAGCTGGTTGCGATCGAGCTTGCGCAGCATCCGCTGCAGTCGGCGGTCTCCGTAGGCCTCGCCAGCCGGATCCTTCGCCTCGATCACACCATCTGTATACCAAACGACGAGATCGCCCGCTCGCAGCTGCTTCTGCTGGACCTTCGGAGCCGGCGCCGATCCTCCGCCGAGCGGATTGCCGCGCCCGACGAGCGCATGCAGCTCGATCGCGGGCTCGCTGGTTTCCCCAGCGCGGCACACGTAGGGACTCGTATGACCGCACGACACGAAGCGCACCTCGCTCGCATCCGGATCGAGGATCGCCGCGAAGCACGTCATCGACAGCTGCCCGCCGCCGACGCGCCGCACCGCCGCATCGAGCATCGTCACCAGCTGCGTGAGATCGAGCGCGCTCCCGTGCCGGCGCACCGCGACGTCACACGCGGCAGCAGCGGCGGCGGTCACGGTGGCCGATGCGACGCCGTGGCCGGTGACATCACCGATCGCGACGAGCACGCGCTTGTCGCCGAGCGAGTAGACGCCCCAGAAGTCGCCCGCACACCGCGTCGCGGGGAGCCACGAGCCGACGATCGTCAGGTCGCCGTAGACGTGCGGCCCCGGCTTCGGCAGCAGCTGCTGCTGGACGACGGCCGCGAGCTCGACCTCGCGTGCGAGCGCCGCCCGCTGCTCCGCGCGATGCGCCATGCGCGCGTGCACGAGCGCCTCGCCGAGCCGCACCGCGGTCTGCTCGAGGAACGCGAGGCTTCGGCCGCGCACGGGATGGGTTGCCGGCACGATGATCAGCGCGAGCAGCTCGTCGTGCGCGGTGGCCGGGATCAGCGTGCGTCCGCGCTTGGCGAGCAGGCCGCGGAGTGGCTCGCGCAGATCGTCGGGGATGCCGGGATGCTCGGGCCACAGCGCGCCGCGTTGCTCGCCGAGCCATGCACCGAGCAGCGGGTCGGGGGCCGCCTCGTCGGGCAGGCGCACGCCGGCGGCGTCGGTCCAGCCGTAGTCCTCGGCCTGCGCGATCAGCACGTCGATCTTCACGCCGAGGCCGAGCTCGACGATATCGATCGCGAGCCGCGCGACATCGGGCTCGCTCGTCAGCGCACGCGCGCGCACGACCAGCTGATCGAGCAGCCGCTCGAGCGGACCTTCGCCGCCGCGCGCACCGCGGTTGATCAGGCCGACCGTCGCGATCGTCGTGCGCACGCCGAGGTAGCTCAGCGACAGCGCGATGCCCATGCCCCACCACGTCACGTGGCCGAGCACGCCGAGCATCAGCCAGCCGAACAGCACGGCGACCGTGAAGTGCAGCACGAGCTGCGGAGCAGTCGTGTCGATCGCGCGGACGCGCAGCAGGTCCTCGACGACGAGCGCGCGCGCGACGAGCACGCTGCCGACGCCCGACAAGAACCAGCCGAGCGGGAACCACCCGATCCCGTAGGCGAGCGCGACGTCGGTCAGCCCCGCGTACGTCACGTAGTTCGCGGCGAGCACGAACCGCAGCTGGCGGCGCTCCTCGCCGGGCTGCTCGCGGAACGCGGCGATCGTCATCAGCGCGAACGTCGGGCCCGAGATCAGCAGCGTCGAGGCCAGGCTCGCCCACACGAGCGATCCCGCCTTCGCGTACCAGAACCCCGGCGGTAGCCAGTGCACGTCGTCGACGAGGACGTCCGTGGTCAAGCCCAGGATCGCCCAGGCGCTCGCGACTACGACACCTGCCCACACGAACACCCTCCACGGCCCGCGCTTGCCGAGCATCGTGAGCTGAAAGCCAGCCCCCGCCGCCGCCGCGAGCGGGATGAACGAGCCAGCGGCGCGAAATGCCGTGAGGGCCGCGGCCGGCGACCGCAGCGACGGCGATAAGGCCATCGTGAGGGAGTAGGGCATCAGCGCGACAAAATGCGCGAGCATCCACGCGCGCAGCTTCGGCTCGCCTCGCATGACCAGCGCGTACGCGATCACGATCAGCATCGCGGCCGGCGCGAACGCAAACGGCAACGACAGGAGGTGCGGCTCGTAGCTCGCGCTCGACCACAGCTCCATCCTCCTTGGTGTACCATTGGAGGGTGGCGGATCAGCGCACTCCACGCAGGCCTCCGGTCCTGCCGCTGCCGCCCCCGCCCACGGACGAGGAGTCGAGCCGGATTCGCCGGCCGGCCACGGACGATCTGCCGCGCCTGCCCGAGGTAGGTCGCGTCGACGACTCGAGCGAGGTACGCATCGACCACCGCGCGCTGGTGCCCGGCCGCGACTCGGTGTCGGGCGCCCGCCTCGTCCCCACCGGCCCGCGCCCCGGCCGCGTCACGGCGCAGGAGAAGCCGCGCGGGCGGTCGTCGCCGAACACGGCGCGCATGTACACGCCGGTGCCGCCGCAGCGCAGCGCCCTCCAGCGCGTCCACACCGCCCAGCACAGCTCGGTGATCGGCGGCCGCTACCAGATCGTCAAGCGCATCGGTCAGGGCGGGATGGGCAAGGTCTACGAGGTCAACCACATCCACCTGTCGCGCCGGTTCGCGCTGAAGATCATCTCGAGCCAGGTCGCCGAGACCGACGAGGCGCGCGAGCTGTTCTATCGCGAGGCGCGCTTTGCCTCCGCGATGTCGCATCCGAACATCACGTCGGTCGTCGACTTCGGCGAGGACGAGAAGGTCGGAATGTTCATGGTGATGGAGTTCGTCGACGGCGAACCCCTTCACAAGCTGCTGTTCCGCGAGAAGCGCCTGAGCATCAAGAAGGCGTGCGAGATCGTCCTTCAAGTTTCCGAGGCGCTGCACTACATCCACAAGCAGAACGTCGTCCACTGCGACATCAAGACCGAGAACATCCTGATCACGGAAGAGGAGCTCGAGGGCAAGCGCAGCCGCCTCGTCGCGAAGCTGCTCGACTTCGGCCTCGCGCGCCCGCTGACCGGCCCGCGCGCATCGACCTCGCTCTCCGGCACGCCTCATTACGTCGCGCCCGAGCGCATCCGCGGCGAGCCTGCATCGCCGAGCTCCGACGTCTACGGCGTCGGCATCTTGCTCTACGAGCTGCTGACCGGCCAGGTGCCGTGGGACGGCCCGGTGCAGAAGATCCTCGCCGGCCACCTCGACGAGAAGCCGAAGCCGCCGTCGCAGCTGATCCCCGACGGCCTCGATCCCGCGCTCGAGAACCTCGTGCTGCACGCGCTCGCGAAGCGGCCGTCCGAGCGCCACAAGGACATGGCCGCGTTCATCTACGAGCTCAAGACCGTGATGGACATGATCGGCATCGGCAAGAAGCGCCCCGCCGCCGGTCCCGCGCGCCGCGTCGTCATCGAGCAGAAGAGCGAGAACCGCCGCGACGAGCTCGCGCGCAGCGCGTTCGACTCGTGCCGGCTGCCGCTCGCGATGCTGACGCCGACCGGCAAGATCCTCGTCGCGAATCCCGCGTTCGCGAAGTTCGTGATGGGCGTCAACGTCGAGGTCGAGGGCCTGCCCGTGAAGTCGACGCCGCTCGCGAGCGCGTGGTCGACCTGCGATAGCGACCTCGCGCGCACGATCGCCGGCAATCCGGTCCGCCGCGTGATCGAGATCGACGTCTCCGCGAAGGAGACGCGGCGCCTCTTGCTGTGGCTCGATGCCGTCAGCAAGGAGCAGGTGCTGCTCGGCGTGCAGCCGCTCGACGCCTAGGCGGTCTCGAGGCGCTCGGGGCGTTGCGGCAGCAGCGCGACCGCGAGCACGATGAACAGCGCGAGCGCGCCCGACGCGGCGTAGCGGCTCAGCGCGAGCCCGCCGTGCGAGGTCGGCTTGTCGAGGAAGTCGCCGACGACGGCGCCGAGCGGGCGCGTCAGCACGAATGCGGCCCAGAACAGCGCCGTGCGCGAGATGCGGGTCCACAGGTACGCGGCGCCGACGAGCGCGAGCGCGCCGGCGAACACGAGGGCGCTGCCGCCGTAGCCAAGCGAGAGGCCGTCCGCGAACCAGTCGCCGAGCGCGGTGCCCAGCGTCTGCGAGAACACGATCGTCGCCCAGTAGAAGATCTCGGCGCGACGCGAATCGATCGAGGCGAGCGAGACCGAGCCGCACGTGCGCTTCCACAGCGCGATCGTCGCGAGCAGCGCGGTCAGCAGCAACGCGGAGCCGCCGAGGTAGCCGATGCCGAGCGAGCGGTCGGCGAAGTCGGCGAGCGTGGTCCCGACCGTGGTCGTCGCGACGATCACGAACCAGAACAGCGGCGCGTGGAACCTCGTCGCCTTGATCTGGGCGGAGACGGCGACGATGAAGATCGCGGCGAAGATCGCCGTGCCGACGAGATAGCCGAGGTTCAAGGACATCGTCACCGCGTCGCCCGCCGTCTCGCCGAGCGTCGTCGCTGCGATCTTGATGATCCAGAACGCCAGCGTTGCCTGCGCCACCTTGCCGAATTGGGTCTCCATGCCTCAGGGGTAGCGCTGCGTTCGGCGAGGTGCCCCTCGCGTTCATGCTTCGACACGCGCACATCAGCGACTTTCTGCTGACAGCCAAAGCGCTGCAGATTGTCCCGTTCACAGTATGGCGTGGTCTTCCGTGCACCTACACGGCGTGCGCGGGTTTCGCGCGATTGGCGCGACGGCGCGATCGTGAACTGCTCGTGAATTCACAACTCGTGCAACGGCGCCGCCGAACATGTGAGTGGACCTGCGCGATCAGCTGCGTACGCTGCGTCTCGTCTTCGAGGGGAGATCATGCGCAACGTTGTTCCGCTCGCGTTCCTCTTCTTCTTCGCCGCCTGCGATGTGTCGGTTCCCGGCTGGGGCTCGTCGCCACCGCTGGCGAGCTCCGACGACTGCCGCACCTGCACGAACCCGGACTCCGAGGAGTGTGCACAGTGCCTCGGCAGCTCGACACCCGCGCCACCCGACCAGGGTCTCGCACCCGACGTCGCCGATCAGCTGACGCTGACCGAGTCGCAGCTGAGCTTCGCGATCGTCGGCGATACGCGCCCGGCCGTCATCGATGACACCAGCGCGTATCCGACCGCGGTCGTCACGCAGATCTATCAGGACCTCCAGGCCGAGAACCCGCGGCCCGGCTTCGCGATCGGCACCGGCGATTACCAGTTCTCGAAGGTCGGCGGTGCGCAGACCGCCCCGCAACTCGACAAGTACCTCCAGGCGCGCTCCGCGTTCACCAATCCCGAGTTCCCGGCGATGGGCAACCACGAGTGCACCGGCGCGACCAAGTCGAACTGCGGGGCCGGCACGACGAACGGCAACACGTCGATCTACACGACGTTCATGTCGAAGGTGCTCGCGCCCATGGGCGTGCACAACCCGTACTACTCGGTGCTGGTGACGGCCGCCGACAACTCGTGGACGGCGAAGGTCGTGTTCATCGCCGCGAACGCGTGGACGTCGACGCAGGCGACGTGGCTCGACACCGTGCTCGCGAAGCCGACGACGTACACGTTCATCGTCCGCCACGAGAGCTCGAAGGCGACGACCGGCCCCGGCGTGACGCCGAGCGCTCAGATCATCGCGCAGCATCCCTACACGATGCTGATCGTCGGTCACGATCACACGTACAAGCGCATGAGCCAGCGCGAGGTGATGGTCGGCAATGGCGGCGCGCCGCTGACGACCGGGTCGGTCTACGGGTACGGCGTCGTGCGGCAGCGGACGGACGGCGCCGTGCAGTTCACGATCTACAACTACAAGACGCACGCCGTGCTCGACACGTTCGCGGTCAACCCCGATGGCTCCGCGGCGAACGGCACGCCTCCTCCGCCGCCGCAGTCGACGTTCACGCTGGCCGCGAGCCCCGCGTCCGTCACGTCGAACGGTGCGACCGCGACCTCGTCGATCGCGCTGACCGCGCTGACGGGCTTCTCGGGCACGGCGACGCTCGCCGCCTCGGGGCTGCCGTCGGGCGCAATGGCGAGCTTCGCGAGCTCGCACCTCGGCAGCGGTCAGTCGACCACGCTCTCGCTCTCGCCGGGCGTCGCGACGGCAGGCACGTACAGCGTGCTTGTCAGCGGCACCGACGGTTCGGAGACCGAGAGTACGACGGTCAACTGGACGATCGGCGGCGGCGGAGGAGGCGGCGGTGGCGGCGGCGGCTCGTGCAGCCACGCGCTGTGCACGACCGGCACGAAGCTGACGTCGAGCTGCGACGCGTGCGCGACGCAGATCTGCACGAAGGACTCGTGGTGCTGCACGCACAGCTGGGACTCGGCATGCGTCGCCGAGGTCAGCACGATCTGCGGGGAGTCGTGCCCGTGAGCGCCGCCGCCACGGCGCTCCTGCTCGCGAAGCTCGTGATCCCGCAGGTCGCGGCGCCGATCCAGATCGACGGCGAGCTCGACGAGATCGCGTGGACGGCGCCCGCGCGAACAGGGCAGTTCGTCGATGCGAGTGGCCAGCTGGCGTCGCCGTACTCCGATGCGCGCCTGTTGCGTGACAACCAGTTTCTCTACGTCGCGTTCTACGCGGCCGACGAGGACGTGCGGTCGACCGATGCGTTCACGGTGACGTTCACCGGGTCGCGCACCGTGACGATGCGGTTCGCGGCGAGCGGCAAGTCACCGAACGGGATCCGCGTCGCGCGCGATGTCGACGGCAGCGTCGATGCCCCCACCGACGACGACGAGGAGTGGCTGCTCGAAACAGCGATTCCACTGGCGTCGATCCCGTTCACGAGCGATGGCGAGGTCACGGCGACGATCTCGCGGTGCGACGTCACCAAGGACCGCGTGCGCCGCTGCGGCTCGTGGCGAGGCACGCTGGTCAAACGTTAGGCGCCGGCGCCGGCCGCGGTGATCGTGAACGTGTCGAGCGTCGCGCCGGTCATGTAGTCCTTCGCGACAACGAGGAGCGTGCCGTTCGCGTTCCGCGACACGATGACGTAGCCGTAATTCATGCCGCTCGTCAGCGGTGCGCCGCCGTTGCCGACGACGACCTCCTTGCTGCTCGCGTAGTGCGCGTACGTGTGCGTGTGCCCCACGATCTTCAGCGTCAGCGGATGCGCGGCAATGATCGACGAGCTCGCCGAGCACGGCGTCTGCGACAGCGCGGAGTCGCCCTCGTGGCGCACGACGAACGTGTAGGTCGTCGGATCGGAGAGCGCGGTCGTCAGCCAGCTCGCCTGCGTCGTGTTCCACGCATTGCACGCGACGAACACGAACTTGGCGGTCCAGCTCCCGTCCTGCGCGGTGAACTTCTCGGTGTAGTACGGCTGGGTCTGGCCGATCGGATGCAGCATCGTCGTCACGAAGTCGGTCATGTTCTTCGTGATGCCATCGCGCGCGCCCGTGCCGCAGTTCGAGTCGGTCGCGCCGGTGCACTCGTGGTTGCCCATCGCCGGGTATTGCAGCCCCGTGTACGCCGCGCGCGCGGTCATGTACTTGCCGAGCTGCACCTGCTGCTCCGAGCCGTTCGGGCTCGCGAACATGTAGTCGCCGGTCGAGATCGCGAACGTCGGGTGCGGCGACTCCGCCTCGATGTCCTGCCAGATCTTCGTGATGATCGCGGTCGGATAGGCCGTCGTGTCGTCGATGTTCGCGGGGCGCGTGTCGCCGACGACCGCGAATCGCAGCTCGCTGATCGGTCCGCCGCCGGCGTCGGGCAGCATCGATCCGTCGCCGCTGGCGGGCGCGTCCTCCGGACCGCCACCGTGCGACGAGGAGCACGCAACGAGGAAGAACGCCACAGCGAGACTGCGCATGGGCCGCACGCTACGCGGCCGATCGCTTTGATCAACAACAATTCGTCGAAGATGAACGCTTCTTAATGGTCGCGAAAGGGCGGCGCGTGTTACCGCGCGGGTGCTTTTCAGGGAGGCAGTCATGCGTCACGGCTTTGCGTTCGTCATCTTGTCGCTTGTCGCTTGTCGTTCGGATTCGGGTAACGGAAGTCAAATTGATGCACCCGGCAATGGCTCGGGGTCGGGCTCGGGTAGCGGAATGGTCACGTCGATCAAGACGATCCGCATGAACCAGCCGACAAATGGCACGGCGGTCACGCTGAAGTCGGTCGTCGTGACCGGCCACGTGTCGTCGAAGAAGTACGGCCACGTGTGGGTCCAGGATATGGGCGGCGGCCAGTACAGCGGCATCCAGCTGTTCTGCAACTACGGTGGCACGCACCCGAACTGCACGATGACGCAGCAGCAGATCGACGCGCTCGCCGTCGGCAGCGTGGTCGACGTCAGCGGCATGTTCAGCAGCTTCCTGCTCAGCACCGCGCCGGCTGGCGCCCAGCCGAACCTCGAGATCGACGCACCGACGATCACGGCGACGGGTCAGACCGCCACGCCGATGGCCGTCGATGTCGATGCCGCGACGATCGCGAAGGCCCAGCTCGCCTCGGCCGCCGCCGATCCGTACAAGGGCGCGTACGTGCACGTCACGGGCGGCCCGTTCCACGTGTCGACGACCACCGCGGCCGAGTTCCAGGCGCCGTGCACGGGCTCGAACGGCAGCGCCGGCACGACGTACAACGGCTTCGAGGCGATGAGCACGAGCCAGACGCTCGCGATCGGCATCAACTTCTACAACACGCTGACGTACTGCCTGCCGAGCTGTGGCTATCCGTGCACGAACCCGATCACGAACCAGACGTTCACGACCGTCTCCGGCATCGTCGAGCCCGAGTACAACGGCTCGAACTCGCAGGTCTACCTGCAGGTCTCGCCGCCGACCGACGGCGATCTGCACTAGCCAGCGTCTGTGCACGCTTCGTACATCCGAGTTCACGGTCCGTTCATGATGCAGGGATCATCGTAACGACCCTGCATGGGCCGCGACCCGGTGACCGTTCCGAGCGAGCTGGCGCGTACGCTTGCCGAGATCGAAAAAGAGCACGTGCAGCGCGTCGTCGAGGCTTGCAGCGGTAACCTTGCGGCGGCCGCGCGTGTCCTCGGCATCGATCGCAGCACGCTGGTGCGAAAGCTGCGACGCTGGGGCGTGAGCCAGGAACGGTAGGAAGCAATGAAGATTGTCCACGCCCTCGTGCTCGTAGGCTCCCTCGCATCCGCAATGATCGTGCGCGCGGATCCGCCCGCTCCCGAGAAGCCCGCTGCGGCGGCGCCGGGGACGCCCGCGGACAAGAAGGCGCTGATGCGCCAGCTGCGTGACGAGCGCGAGAAGCGCGTGCACGAGCGCGGCGAGATCTTCGCGAAGATCGCGACGAAGCACGACTACACGGGCGAGTACGTCCTGTTTCGCGACAAGGACGTCACTGCGTTCCTCGACCTCAAGGATCCGCAGCACCCGCGGTTCAAGCCGGGCCATGACGAGGACGACGGCGGCGACAACCCGAACCGCGCGCACATCCTGGTCGTGCCGAACGAGCCGCGCGAGACGATCGGCAAGACGGTCGCCGCCGACATCACCGCCGACGATCTCGAGGCGACGCTTAAGGTGATGCGCGAGGCATCCGCGCTCGCCACGCGGCTCAAGATCAAGAACCCGAAGATCTACGTGAAGTCGCCCGCGCGCGTCGGCGTCGGCTATCTCCACGTGCACATCGTCGGGGAGCGCGATCCGAAGTCGCCGTATCCACCGCCGCTGAAGTAGCCGTCATCGGCCGTCGCGGAGCGAGCCGTCGTCGGCAATCTCGACGAACGCGACCTTACCGGTCTTGTGACACGCGTTGCAGGCCGTGGTCGTCGCGCCGAACGCCGTGCCCCAGCCGGCGCGGTCCTGCGTGCGTGCGGTCGCCTCGAGCTGCGCGAGCGGACCGGCGAGGAAGTCCTTCGCCGCCTTCTGCATCGTCGGGTTGTCGCCCCACGTGTGCACGAGCAGATCGTCCTCGAACGTCTCGCGGAGCTCGTGGACATCGTACGCGGCGAGCTCCCAGCGGCCGGCGGCCACCTCGCGACTCAGGCGCACGTAGCGCGTGCCGACCTCGATCATCAGCTCGCCGCCTCGACGGTGCTCGGGCGCGGCCGGCGGCGCCGGGTGACCACACGCCGCGATCACGACGACGGCGAGCGACCTCATGTACGGAGCTTACGCGATCGATGGCGCAGCTGCGATGTTCTCGCAACACCGCAGGCGCAGCGCGTGCACCGAATTTATGGCAGGCGACGACGATGGCGGACCTCACGGAGTTCTTCCGTACGAGAGCGAACGAGATCCTGGACCGATGGCGCACGGCCACGCGCCGGTTGCCCGCCGCCCGCCCGCTGAGCGGGAAAGAGCTCCTCGATCACATGCCCGACGTGCTCGCCGCGATCGGCGACGCCGCCGCCAAGCTGTTCGCGGGCGAGCGGCACGACATCCCGCTGCTCGCCGCACACCAGCACGCGCTCGATCGGCTCGCCGAGGGCTTCGATGTCGTGTCCGTGATCATGGAGCTGTCGATCCTGCGCGAGTGCATCGTCGAGCAGTGGTGGCGCGCGTCCGGCCGCGACGGCGAGGCCGAGATGCGTGCGATCAACGTCGCGGTCGACCGGGCGGTCGCCGATTCCGTCACTCGCTATGCGCAGGCTCGCGACCGCGCGCTCGCCGCGATCGACGCGATCTCGACCGCGACACTCGAATCGCCCTCGCTCGAGGACTTCCTCGAACGCTTGCTCGTCGAGTTCACCCGGCTCGCGCCGACCGCCGACACGGCGACGATCCTTCTCGTCGAGAATGAACGCTTGCACGTGCGCGCGATCGCCGGCATCGACCGGCCGCTCGAGGACGGGCTCTCTCTCGCGTTCGGGGAGGGCTTCTCGGGAATGATCGCGCAGACGCGCCGGCCGCTCGAGCTCCACGATGCGGCCTCCGCTCCGATCATCAAGAGCCAGGTCTTCCGCGAGCAGGGGCTCAGGGCGCTCTATGGCGTGCCGCTGCTCGCCGGCGATCGCGTGATCGGCGTCGCGCACATGGGATCGCGCCGCGTCCACGAGCTGTCGGTGGATGACCGGCACCTGTTCACGTCGATGGCGGCGCGCGCGGCCGCCGGCATCCATCACCACATCCTGCGCAGCCAGCTGCAGGAGTCGGAAGCGCAAGCGCACCAGCTGGCGGCGCAGCGGGCGAGCGTCATCGGCAAGCTGGAGTCGTTGCTGGCGGCTGCGCCGGTCGGGATCGCGTTCGTCGATCGCGAGCTCCGCTACCTCCGGGTCAACGCGGCGATGGCTGCGCTCGACGGTCAGCCGGCCGAGGCGCACGTCGGCCGCCGCGTCGACGAGGTGCTACCCGCCGCCGCAGCGACGCTCGTGCCGATGCTCCAGCGCATCGTCGAGACCGGCGAGCCCGTGCTCGATCGCGAGATCACACCCGACCATCGCACGTTCGTCACGAGCTACTTCCCGGTGCGCTTCGAGAGCGGCGAGATCACCGGCGTCGGCATGCTCGTGATCGAGGTGACCGAGCGCAAGGCGATCGAGACGCAGCTGCGCGAGACGCTGCGCGACCGCGACGACATGCTCGCGATCGTCTCGCACGACCTGCGCAGCCCGCTCGGCGCGATCAAGCTCAGCGCGGCGCTGCTCGAGACGCAGGAGGACAACCCCCGCGTCCGCAAGCACATCGAGATGATCGAGCGCACGGTCGACCGCATGGAGCGTCTGATCGAGGACCTCCTCGACACCGCCGCGATCCGCGCCGGGAAGCTCGCGGTCCAGCTGCGCTCCGAGCCGGCCGCATCGGTCGTCGGCGAGGCGCTCGATCTACATGCGCCGGTCGCCGCCGACAAGCAGATCACGTTCGAGCGCCGCGGCGACGTCGGCGACGTCGAGATCCTGTGCGACCGCAGTCGCCTTCTCCAGCTGTTCGGCAACTTGCTCGGCAACGCACTCAAGTTCTGCCGCGCCGGCGACACGATCACGATCACGGCCACGCGCGAGGGCGATCACGTGCGCTTCGCGGTCGCAGACACCGGCCCCGGCATCGCGCCCGAGCTCGTCGCCCACATCTTCGAGCCGTATCGCGCCGGCGCCCAGGAGCTGCGCCGCACGTCGGGCCTCGGCCTGTTCATCGCGAAGGGCATCGTCGATGCGCACGGTGGCCGGATCTGGGTCGACAGCGACCCGGGCAAGGGCGCGACGTTTCAGTTCACGATCCCGATCGCGCGCGGACGCTAGGACTTGCGCGGCCGGGGCAGGCCGTACGCGTCGATGCGCGCCTGCAGCGTCGTGCGCGAGATGCCGAGCAGCTTCGCGGCGCGCGACTGGTTGCCGCCGCATTGCTGGAGTGCCTCGAGGATGCGCTGCTTCTCGACGTCGGCGAGCGCGCTCGCGAGCGACTGCTGACTCGGTCGCACCGGCGGCGCGGTGTCGCCCATCGGGATCGGCATCGTCGGACGGCTGTCGCGCATCCGCGGCGAGCTATCGCGCAGCGACTGCGGCGTGTCGCGCGTCGCGTCGAGCACGAGGTGGCGCGCGCGGATCGTGCCGCCGCTCGATAGCAGCACCGCGCGCTCGACCGTGTTGCGCAGCTCGCGGATGTTGCCCGGCCAGCTGTGATGCTCGAGGGCCGCCGCGACCTCGCTGCCGATCGTCACCGGCTCACCGCGGCGCGCCTCGCTCGCGAATGCGCGGGCCAGCGGCACGATCTCGGTCGTGCGCTCGCGCAGCGGCGGCAGCGCGACCGTGACGCCGTTGATCCGGTAGTAGAGATCGCGGCGGAACCGACCGGCATCGACCTCGTCGGCGAGCGAGCGGTTCGTCGCGAACACGAAGCGAACGTCGATCTTGCGATCGCTCGTCGATCCGATGCGGCGCACGACGCGCTCCTCGAGCACGCGCAGCAGCTTCGTCTGCACCGGCAGCGTGAGCTCGCCGATCTCGTCGAGGAACACGGTGCCGCCGTCGCCGGTCTCGAGCAGGCCGGGATGCGCGCTCGTCGCACCGGTGAACGAGCCCTTCTCGTGGCCGAACAGCTCGGTCTCGATCAGCGACTCGACGAGCGCCGAGCAGTTGAGCTTGACGAATGGCTTGGCGGCGCGCGGCGACAGCCGGTGGATCATCTCGGCGTAGAGCTCCTTGCCGACGCCGGTCTCGCCCAGGATCAGGACGCTGAGCTCGCCGGGCGCGACCTGGCGGACGAGCTCGCGCACGCCATCCATCGCGGTCGCGGGGCCGCCTGGCTCGCGCGCCAGCTGCTCGTAGGCATGCGCGACGAGCTGCTCGGGGATCACGCCGTCCTCCGGATAGCGCGCGGCGCCGATGCGCGCGGGAATCCCGTTCTGCGCGAGCAGGTCGGTGATCCGCGTTGCCGCGATCGCGACATGCGGACCGCCGGTCTCGACGAGCACGATCTGGAAGCCGCCATCGCCGTCGCCGATCACGACGTCGGTCGTTCGCAACAGGCCGCGCAACAGGCCGAGCACTTGCTTCGGCGGCCCATCGGTCTCGAGCTCGAGGACCGCGAACGGCGAGCCGGTCCGCGCCGAGCGAGCGCACTCCGCATCGACCGGCGGCAGCTGGCCCGATGCCTCGGCGAGCAGCGGCTTGCCGTCGAACGACAACGGCACGGACTGGATCACGATCGTCGCCTCGCCGATCTGGATCGCATCGCCGATCGCGATCGGCGTCGGGCGCTCCTGGACAACCGGCTTGCCCTGCACCCGCGTGCCGTTGCGGCTGCCGAGATCGGCGATCGCGAGCGGCGAGGGCGTCAGGACCGCGTGGCGGCGCGATACCGAGCCGTGCGGGATCACGAGGTCGCAGTCGGGCGCGCGGCCGATCGTCAGCGTGCCGCCGGGGGGCAGAGCGCGACTCGCCACCGCGCCGTCGACCGTGATGAACGCGTGGAGTCGAGCGTCGGGCTCGATCGCCGTCCGCGCCGTGTCGGTCTCCAGGTCCTCGAAGTCGGAAGCCACGGGAGAGGTCCAGTGTATGCGATCACCGTCGAGGCAGACTGGACACTGGTCAGATTGACCAGCCGCTGGTCAGCTTGCGCGGTGCGTGATCAGGACGAGCACGAACAAGCACAAGCAGGTCGCATGGTTAGCC
>JAFAOG010000458.1 GCA_019237945.1 Deltaproteobacteria bacterium
TCGGCGTCGTGACCGCGCGCGAATTGCTTGCCGCCGAGCCGACCGACCGCGTCGAGGAGCTGATCGAGCGCGACCCGGTGACCGTGTCGCCAAATGACACCGCGCGGGTCGCCGCGCACAAGATGGCCGAGCACGATGTCGGGCGGCTGGTCGTCGTGAGCGGGGGCGTGCCGTGCGGCATCGTGACGCGCAGCGACCTGCTGGGAGTGTTTGCTAAAGGATCGCGGTGAGGTCCGATGTCGAGCGGATGTTCGAGCTCGTGCAGCGCTTCGGGCGCACGACGGTCTCGTTCCAGGGTCTCGAGTCCGGATACCGCTACTTCTTTGACGGTGATGACGCGGTCGTCGCGTACGTCGATACGGGCGGCGCGTGGGTCGCGGCCGGCGGACCGATCGCACCCGACGCTCGTCTGCTCGAGGTCGCGCGCCGGTTCTCGTATGCCGCCGAGGATTGCGGCCGCCGGGCCTGCTTCTTCGCCGCCGAGCAGGACCTCGCGCAGCACATGTCGGCGCTGCAGATCGGCGAGCAGCCGGTGTGGCACGCGCAGCAGTGGGACGAGATCCTCGCCGGCGCACCCTCGCTGCGCTACCAGCTGCGGCGCGCGCGCAACAAGGGCGTCGTCGTGCGGCGGATCGCGCCGAAGGACCTCGCGCCGGGCACGTCGCTGCGCCGCTGCCTCGACGATCTCGAGGTGCACTGGCAAGCGACGCACCGGATGGCGCCGATGCGCTTCCTCGTCCAGCTCGATCCGCTGGCGTTCGCGAGCGAGCGCGTGCTGTTCGTCGCCGAGCGCGACGACAAGATGGTCGGCCTCGCATCGGCGGTGCCGGTCTACGCGCGCAAGCGATTGTTCCTCGAGGACTTCATCCGCTCGCCGAGCGCACCGAATGGCACCGTCGAGCTGCTCGTCGACGCGGTCATGCGCTGCACGCCGCACCTCGGCCTCCCCGACGTGACGCTCGGGCTCGCGCCGCTCGCCGGGGGCGTCGCCCGGTGGCTGCGGCTCGCGAAGTGGCTCGGCGGTCCGCTCTACGACTTCGAGGGCCTGCGCGCGTTCAAGGCGAAGCTGCGGCCGCACGCGTGGGAGCCGGTCTATCTGTGCACGACGGGCAACCGGATCGCGGCGCTGCGCGACTCGCTGCGTGCGTTCGCGGGCGGCAGCCTGATCGCGTTCGCGAGCCGCTCGCTGTTCCGCCGGCGCGTCACTTCGTCAGCGCGGCTAGCTCTCCCAGGATCCTGAACGTCAGGCCCCAGATCACGTGGCCGTCGTAGCGCCAGCTGGGAAAGCGCCGCTCGGTACCCGGATAGACATACTCGTCGTCGAACGCGCCGCTGAGCGCCTGCTCGATCGGGAGCCAGAACGCGGCCGCGGCCTCCGCCGCCGACAGCTGCGGCACGACCGGCTCGTGCGTCGCGAACACGAACGGCGTGACCTCCATGCCGTTGGGCCCCGCCGAGAGCGGAGACAGCGTCGGCAGGTTGCCGAGCAGGCGCGCGCCGGCGAGATCGATGCCGAGCTCCTCGCGCGTCTCGCGAATCGCCGTCGTCAACAGATCCGGATCGGACTTGTCGTAGCGGCCGCCTGGGAGCGAGATGTGACCCGACCACGGATCGCCGGGACGCTCGGTGCGCTTCATGAGGAGCACTCGCGCATCCGGATCGAGCACCGCGGCAACGGCGGCGCGGCGGCGACCGTCGTCCGGAGGCCGGATCGTCGCGCCGGGACGCACGCGTTCGATCAGGCGCTCGATCAGCGGAGACACACACCATGATAGCGTGCGCAACCGAGTATGGCCGCCGCGAAGGACTACGATCTCGTGCTGTTCGGCGCGACCGGCTTCACCGGCCGCCTCGTCGCCGACTACCTCGCGAGCGCGCCGAAGCGCGAGGGCCGCTCGATCCACTGGGCGATCGCGGGGCGCAACGAGCAGAAGCTCGAGGCGATCTCGCAGCAGCTCGACCACGTGCCGGTGCTCGTCGCCGACGCGCTGGATCCCGCGCAGTGCAAGGCGATCGCCGAACGCGCGCACGCGATCTGCACGACGGTCGGTCCGTACGGCAAGTACGGCAGCGCGCTCGTCGCCGCGTGCGCCGACGCGGGCACGCACTACTGCGATCTCACCGGCGAGGTGAACTGGATGCGCGCGATGATCGATGCGCATCACGCACGCGCCACCGAGACCGGCGCGCGGATCGTCCACGCGTGCGGCTTCGACTCGATCCCGAGCGATCTCGGCACGTGGGCCGCGCAGCAGGAGCACATCCGGCAACGCGGGCACGCCGCGCACTCGATCACCGCCGTCTACGGCCCCGTGAAGGGCGGCATGTCGGGCGGCACCGCCTCGAGCGCGTTCCTGCTCGCCGATGCGATGAAGGACGCAGCGGTGCGCCGCCTGCTGCGCAATCCGTACGCGCTCGATCCCGATCCGGAGGCGCCGCACGCGCCGCAGCCCGACAACAAGCAACCGGGATGGAACAAGGCGCTCGGCCGGTTCGTCGTGCCGTTCTTCATGGCCGATACGAACTCGCCCGTCGTGCGTCGCGGTCACGCGCTCGCCGGTCATCCGTGGGGCGAAGACTTCCAGTACCGCGAGGTGATGGGCACGCCGGGCAACGCGCGCGGCGCGATCATGGCGGCGACGATCACCGGCGGTCTACTCGCGCTCTCCGAGGCGATGAAGCGGCCGCGCCTGCGAGATGCCCTCAAGAAGCGCGCGCCCCAGCCGGGCCAGGGACCGAGCGAGGAGCAGCGCGCGGCCGGGCACTGGCGTGTGACGTTCATCGCCGACGGAGTGCCGTTCTACATCGTCGAGGATCCGGCGGGCGATCCGGGCTACGCGTCGACGTCGAAGATGCTCGGCGAGAGTGCGCTGTGCCTCGCGTTCGACGACCTCGCGTCACCGGGTGGCGTGCTGACGCCGTCGGTCGCGATGGGCGAGGCGCTCGTCGAGCGGCTGCGACGCGCCGGCCTGCGTTTTCACGCGATGTAGCTGACGACTGTGTGAGAGCCGTGTTACGAGTTTGAGCATGTTCGGCCGCTTCCTGCCGCGCGAGACGAGCTTCTTCGACTTCTTCGAACAACACGCGGCGCTGACGATCGAGGGGACCAAGGAGTTCCTGTCGATGGTCACCACCGGCGCGAACATCCCGGCGAAGTGCCGTCGCATCAGCGACATCGAGCACGAGACCGACACGATCACGCACCGCTGCGTCGAGGCCCTGCACAAGACGTTCATCACGCCGATCGATCGCGATCAGATCCACCGCCTGATCACGCGGATGGACGACATCATGGATTACGTCGAGGCCGCCGCCGAGCGCATCGAGCTCTACGAGCTGACGACGATGACCTCCGACTGCCGCGACCTCGCCGACGCGCTGCACCGCGCCGCCCAGCAGGTCGAGGGTGCGGTCCGCGGCCTGCGCACGCTCAAGGAGCCGCAGGCGACGCTCAAGCTCTGCATCGACATCAATCGCCTCGAGAACGAGACCGATGCGATCTTGCGCCGCTCGGTCGCTCGTCTGTTCAAGGACGAGAAGGACCCGATCCTCGTCATCAAGTGGAAAGAGATCTACGAGAACCTCGAGAGTGCGGCGGACCGCTGTGAGGATGTCGCGAACATCATCGAAGGCGTGATCCTCGAGCACTCATGAGCATCACGGCGCTCGTCTACGTCACCATCGGGGTGGCGCTCCTGTTCGACATCATCAACGGGTTCCACGACGCCGCGAACTCGATCGCGACCGTCGTCTCGACGCGCGTGCTGTCGCCGCGGCTCGCCGTGATCTGGGCGACGATCTTCAACTTCGTCGCGCTGTTCGTCTTCCAGCAGGGCGTCGCGAACACGATCTCGAAGATCGTGACGATCCAGGCCAGCGACCCCGCGTTCGTGTGGGTCGTGATCAGCGGCCTCTCGGGCGCGATCGTGTGGAACCTGCTGACGTGGTGGTGGGGCCTGCCGTCGTCGAGCTCGCACGCGCTGATCGGCGGGCTCTCGGGCGCCGGCGTCGCGTACGGCGGCTTCTCGCTGCTCAACACCGCGAAGCTCTACCCGACGCTGCAGTGGATCATCCTCGCGCCGTTGCTCGGCCTGCTGCTCGGCGGGCTGATCATGTACATCATCTACTGGGTGTTCCGCGGCGTGCGGCCGAACAAGGTCGACCGCGTGTTCCGCATCGGCCAGCTGTTCTCGGCGGCCGCGTACTCGCTCGGTCACGGCGGCAACGACGCGCAGAAGACCGTCGGTGTGATCTGGGCCGTGATGGTCGCGGGCGGCGTGCTGCCGGCGAGCGCGAAGGGCGTGCCGTACTGGGTGATCGTCGCGTCGTACAGCGCGATGGCGTTCGGCACCGCGCTCGGCGGTCAGCGCATCATCAAGACGATGGGCATGGGCATCACGTCGCTCAAGCCGGTCGGCGGATTCTGCGCGAACCTCGCGGGCGCCGTGACGCTGTTCGGCGCGACCGGCCTGCACGTGCCGGTGTCGACGACGCACACGATCACCGGCGCGATCGTCGGCGTCGGCTCGGTGACGAAGCTGCGCGGCATCCGCTGGGGCCTCGCGACGCGGATCGTGTGGGCGTGGATCTTCACGATCCCGGCCGCCGGTGCGGTCGGTGCGACCGTGCTGTTCATCGCGCACGCCTGCGGCGCGTACTAGCCGTCGCGCTACAGCGCGGAGAGATCGACCTCGAGCTCGAGCTTGTCGCTCGGCGAGGCGTTCGGGATCTTGATCCCGTCGAGCTTGGTCTTGATGCACGCGTCGATGCTGCCGTCGCTCGACGTCACCTTCGTCGTCTTGAGCTTCTCGACGGCGAGCTGCACGGTCACGGCCGTCAGCGCGACCTTGGGATGCCCGTTCTCGCAGTCGACGAAGTCGAGCTTGCGCGAGCGCACGGCGGTGTTGATCGCATCGCGGAGCGCCTGCTCGTGGGACGCCTTCGCATCGGTCCCCGCCGGCGCGAGCTGCTCGCCGGGCTGCGTGATGTCGGCGGCGATCCAGAACGACGACTCCGGCGCGGGCAGCTTGATGCGCCCGAGCGCCTTCGCGACGCAGTCGTCGTAGCCCTTGGTACCCGAGCGCACCTGCGCCTTGCCGTCGTACCAGATCAGCGCCTTGCCGGGCGTCGTGCGCTTGCCGGCGCAGTTCGACACCGCGTCGCTCGCGGCATCGAGGCCCGCCGCGATGTCCATCATGCGATTCGCCGTGTAGTGGATCTGCGTCGCCGTGACCTGCCACTTCGCGTGGTGCGCATCGAGGATGACGGCCGCCTCCGACACGCGCGGAGCGGTCGCGCCGTCGAGATCGATGTGGCCGACGACAGTCGTCGCGGCCGTCAGCGTGCCGGTGACCTTCGCCTTGCCGAGCGCCTTCTCGAAGCACGCGTCGATCTTGCCCGCGCCGTGGACCTTGGCCGCGGTCACCTTCCCCCCCTTGCTGATCTCGGCCCAGAACAGCGGTGCCCCCGACGCCTCGCCCGTGCAGGCCTTGAAGTCGGCCGTCAGCTGGGGCGCGGCATCGCTGCCGAGCGTCTGCTCGACGGCGACAGCGGGGTCGGCGAATGCGGGAGTGGCGACGAAGACGAGGGCGGCAACAGCACTTCGCATCCCATTGTCATACCCCCGATCGAAGGTCGGGGACGTGGCGAAGCTCTACTTCCGGTACGGCACGATGGACTCGGCGAAGTCGATGAACCTGCTCGCGGTGGCGCACAACTACCGCAAGCAAGGCAAGAAGGTGCTGCTCGTCAAGCCGCGCCTCGATACGCGCTTCGGCGCCGCGAAGATCAGCTCCCGCTGCGGCCTCGAAGCGGAGGCCGACCTCATGGTCGACGAGGAGACCCAGCTCGACCCGCGCGACTTCGCGAACCTCGACTGCGTGCTGGTCGACGAGGCCCAGTTCCTCCCGCCGCACATCATCGATGACCTGCGCCGGATCACGGTCGATCCGGGCGTCCCCGTCATCTGCTACGGCCTGCGCACCGACTTCCGCACGAAGCTGTTCCCGGGCGCGCAGCGGCTGATGGAGCTCGCGGACGGCATCGAAGAGGTCAAGGTCACCTGCCAGTACTGCTCGAAGAAGGCGATCTGCAACCTGCGCTTCGTCAACGGCACGCCGACGGTCGTCGGCCCGCAGATCCAGCTCGGCGCCGACGAGCACTACGCACCGGTCTGCTGGGCGCACTACGACGAAGCGACGCGCCAGATCGCGGCCGATGTCTCGGGCGCGGTTCTCCGCCCGAGCTGAGCCACGCACGGAGCGAAGAGTTACCGCCAAGAAGCCATAGAAGGAGAGTCCGCCGAGAGGTGCTTCTCGGCCGATTCCCTGCCAAACACTCGGCTTCCTCGGCTGCTCGGCTCCTTGGCGGTAATTCTGCTTCCCTGGCTCAGCTGATTCCCGGTAACAGTTTCGGCGGCGGCGACAGGATAGGGTCGTGGCCGACGTGCCGGAACAGCTGCTGCACGACCTCGCGTGGTTGAAGCGCCTCGCGACGACGCTCGCGCACGATCGCGACGACGCGGACGACCTCGTGCAGGAGGCGTGGATCGCGGCGTGGCGGCGCCAGCCTGATACGAGCCGGCCGATGCGCGGGTGGCTCACGAAGGTCGTGCGCGATCTCGCGGGTATGAAGCGGCGCAGCGATCGACGGCGGACGGCTCGCGACGAGCATGCGGATGCACCAGCGGGCGCGGCGACTGCCGAGGAGCTGCTCGCGCAGATGCGGCTGCACGAACGGCTCGTGCAGCTGGTGCTCGAGCTCGACGAGCCGTATCGCTCGACGGTGATCGCGCGCTTCGTCGAGGGACGCACGTCGGCCGCGATCGCGAAGTCGCTCGACATTCCCGCCGGCACCGTCCGCAAGCGACTTCACGAGGCGCTCGCGCGACTGCGCGCCGGGCTCGATGCGAGCGCCGGGCCTCGCAAGCAATGGGCACCGGCCGTGCTCGCGTTCGCCAAGGGAGGCATGACCGTGGCAAAGCCCACCAAGCTCGTCGCACTTGTTCTCGCTGCGCTGCTGATCGTCGGGACGGCGGTCGTGCTGCTCGTTCATCCGATGGGTCGCCGAACCGATGCGGCCTCGTCGACGCGTGCGACGCAGACGACCGCAGCCGCCGGCACGGCGCCGACCGGTGCGAGCGCGGCCAGCGCGGCGACGGATGCGCGCGCGACGCTACCGGCGATCTCCGAGCATCAGGCCGCCGAGCGCGAGGCGATGCTCGCCGCGATCGCACGTGCGCGCGAGGTGCGTCAGCGCGGCGGCGCCCCGCCCGCGCCGATGCCGACTCCGTCCAGTGCGACACTACCGAAAGGTAGCGCGAGCGAATCGGCGGGCACGGTCCTCGATATCGTCGACATGACCGGCGACACGAGCGAGTGGGCGAAACGCGCTCACGAGACGCTCAACCACCAGCTCGGCCAGTGCTACGACCTCGGGCTCGCCGAAGACCGCAAGCTGAAGGGCGCGATCACGGTTGAATTCACGCTGGTCGGGGAGCCGAAGGTCGGCGGCTTGCTCGAGCGTGTCGACATCGTCGATGCGGAGACGACGATCACCCAGCAGACGTTCCGCGACTGCATCACGCAGCAGCTCTACGCGCTCGAGCTCGACGCGCCGCCCGAGGGCGTGACGATCAAGCGCCAGATCACGCTCCAGGTTCCCTAGTTGAGATCGGCGCGGCGCGTGCGCCACTCGTTGAACAGCGCCGGGAACCGCGGATCGGAGTGGAGCGGCGACAGATCGACGTCGGTCTCCATCTTCTCGGTGTGCTCGTACTCGTGCTCGATCGCGCGCGACACCTGCTCGAGCGCCCGATCGATCTGGCCGACCGCCGCGTAGGCACACGCCGCCGAGTGGAAGATGTACGGATTCTCCGCCGCGTAGCGCTGGCCGCCGTCGGCGAGCTCGACCGCGAGGCGGTAGTCGCCGAGCGCGTGCGCATGGATACACGCGTTGTTCCACGCCATGACCATCGCGGTGCGGGCCTCGCCGGTGTCCTTCGCTGGCACCGGCAGCGAAAGCACGCGGCGCAGGATCGCGAGGCCCTGCGGTCGCTCGACCGAAAACGACGCGTTGTAGAGATGCGGGACGAGCGTGACCTCATCGGGGAGCTGCGCGAGCAGCGTCGCGAGGTGCTTCGGCGCGTGGCGCGCGACGGTGGCGACGAGGTCGGCGACCTCCTCGGGAGGCGTCTCGCTGAGCGTCTCGCTATCGAGCAGCGCGAGCGCGGGAGCGAGGGCGTCGGGCGCGTGCTCCGCGGTCTCACCGACGACGAGCAGCCGGACATCGCGGCTGTGCGCGGCCTCGGCGAGCGCGACCGACTCGACGAGCCGGTGCTGTCGGATCAGCACGATCGCGAGGTAGCCGGCGGCATCGGAGCTCGGCTCGAACGACATCGCGCGGCGCAGCAGCCGCTCGGCAACGGCCGCGGTCTTCGGATCATCCGGATCGTGCTCGAGCGCGACCTCGACGAGCATGCCGGCGAGCTCGCGGCGGCTCCACGAGGTCTGGCCGACTGCCCATGCGAGCGCGGGCTCCTCGCCCTGGCGGCGGAAGCGATCCTCGAACGGGTTGCCTGCGAGCACGAACGGCGGCTCGCCGGTCGCCTGGCCCTTGACGGCCTCGTCGACGGACGTGAAGCGCGCCCACGCGATCGGAATGATCTCGTGCAGCCGCGCGAGCAGCCACAACAGGAAGTGCACCTGGTCCGAAGCGGAGGCGGGCACGGCGAGGCGCTCGACCCACATCAGCGCGCTGCGATGGCGGCGGTCGTGGATGACATCGGCGCGCTGAAACGGCTCGAACTCCTCGGCGCGCTCGTCCTGGTAGACCGAGAGCCACAGCGCGAAGAACGCGTTGACGATCGACTCCTCGCCCGGCAGCGAGTCGCCCGACATCTTGAGCGCGACGCCGAAGCTCTCCCAGTCGTAGTCGTCGATGATCTCCGGGTACTCCTCGATCGGAAACGCGACCGAGTGCTCGAACGGCGGCACGCCATTGCGCCAGTGGCTCTCGACCGGCACTTCCTCGAGGTAGACCTCTTCCTCTTCGGATTCCTCGGCCTCGTCGACGTCGTCCTCGGCGGCGTCCTCGACCGCGGGCGCATCGGGCGCGGCGTAGAGGATCTCGCGGGCGCCCTCGTCGAAGATGCCGTCGACGACCTCCGGCGGCAGCTCGCTGACGGTCGCCTCCTCGGGCTCCTCCTCCTGCGGCTCGCTCGCCGCGATCTCGAGCCACGCGACGCCGTCGATGCCGGTCTCGACCTTGACGAACCACACGCCGTCGAGGCCGAACTTCGCGCCGGTCTCCTCGAGCGCGCGGCGATGCGCATCGATCTGCTCGGGCGCGGGCGGCAGCCACGGCGCGGCGTGCCACTGGCGATCGGGCTCAGCCTCGTCCGGAGCGTCCTCGTCGGCCGGCTCAGTAATGCCCGCGGCCGCCAACGCGTCCCACAGCGCCTTCTGCTCCGCTGCATTCTGCGGGCGGGTGCTGCGCGCGATCAAGATGCCTCGCGCGAGGTCGGTGCGGCGCGGCTCGAAGCCGACGATCTCCACTGAGATCAGCCTATCAGCATTCGATGATGTTTACGGCGAGTCCGCCGCGCGCGGTCTCCTTGTACTTGGAGCTCATGTCCGCGCCGGTACGCCACATCGTCTTGATGACCTTGTCGAGCGACACCTTGTGCGTGCCATCGCCCTGCAGCGCGAGCCGCGCGGCGTTGATCGCCTTCACGGCGCCCATCGCGTTGCGCTCGATACACGGCACCTGCACGAGGCCGCCGATCGGATCGCACGTGAGGCCGAGGTTGTGCTCCATGCCGATCTCGGCCGCATTCTCGACCTGCGCGGGCGTGCCGCCCATGACCTCGGCGAGCGCGCCGGCGGCCATCGAGCACGCGACGCCGACCTCACCCTGGCAGCCGACCTCGGCGCCGCTGATCGACGCGTTCTTCTTGTACAGCGCGCCGATCGCGGCGGCCGTCAGCAGGAAGCGCAGCGTGCCTTCGTCGTCGGCGTTCGGCAGGAAGCGCCGGTAGTACATCAGCACGGCCGGGATGATGCCGGCGGCACCGTTCGTCGGGGCCGTGACGACGCGCCCGCCCGCCGCGTTCTCCTCGTTGACGGCGAGCGCGAACAGGTTGACCCAGTCCATGATCACGAGCGGGTCGCTCGAGCCGCGCGCATCGGCCTTGAGCTTGCGATGCAGCTGCGCGGCGCGCCGCTTGACCTTGAGGCCGCCGGGCAGGATGCCCTCGCGCTCGCAGCCGCGCTTCACGCACGCCTCCATCGCGTGCCAGATCGCGAGCAGGTGCTTGCGCACGTCGGGCTCGCTCTGCAGCGCCTTCTCGTTCTCGAGCATCAGCGTCGACAGCGCCATGCCGTGCTCGCTCGACAGCTTGAGCAGCTCCTCGCCCGAGTTGAACGGGTACGGGACCTTCACCTGATCGGCGGGCGTCGAGCCGTCGGCGGGCGCGCCTGCATGATCGACGACGAAGCCGCCGCCGACCGAGTAGTAGATGCGCTCGACGAGCGGAGCGTTCGCACCGGCCGCGCCGAGCGCCGTGAACCGCATGCCGTTCGCGTGCAGCGGCAGCTTCTCGCGGCGGTGAAACACGAGGCTCGTCGCCGGATCGAGATCGACCTCGTACTTGCCGAGCAGCTTGAGCCGCTTGCTCTGCAGGGCGGCGTCAACCCGCCGC
>JAFAOG010000486.1 GCA_019237945.1 Deltaproteobacteria bacterium
CGAGTTGACGACGAGATGCGGCGAAAAGCCGAGCAACGCCTCGCGCAGCTCCTCGACCTCGGGAGCCTGCGATGCAACGGCGGCGAGATAGATGTCGAGCGCGCCCGGCATGCCGCCCTCGTGCGCGTGCGTCGAGACGCTGGTCGCGAGGTGGCCGAGGCCGCGCTTGGTCAGGCGATGCAGGAACGCGGCGCGCACGAACCGGTGCATCAGCTCGATCGACGTCGGATCGGGCACGCCGACGAGCAGCTGGATGTCCGCCTCGAGGAACAGCTCGAGCGTCGAGCTCGCCGTGCCCGGCGCGAGATCGACGACGATCCAGTCCGCCGGCAGCGTCCGCAACTGCTCGCCGAGCACGCTGACCTGCGCGGGGCCCGGGTTCGCGATCCACGACGGATCGTAGACGCCGCCGACGAGCCGGACGCCCGGTACGTGCGTCGCGACCGCGAGGTCGGCGAGCTTCGGGCCATCGGCGGCGAGCGCCTCGCTCAGCGTGCGCGACGGGCGCGGCACGCCCGCGAAGATGTGCAGGTTCGGCGCGCCGAACGCGGCGTCGACGAGGATGACGCGCTTGCCGAGCGTCGCCAGGAAGATGCCGACGTTCGCGGCGACGAGGCTCTTGCCCACACCACCCTTGCCGCCGGCGATGGCGACCACCCGAGGAGTCATGGGGCGCACCCTATCAAAAAGCGCGGGCGATCAGGTCGAGCTCGTCGTCGGCAATCGTGCGGACGTCGAGCCACACCTTGCCGTCGGCGACCCGGGCGATGACGCCGGCGGCGCGGAGCTTGCGCTCGACGGCCTCGGCATCGCCGGCCAGCGTCACCGCGAACGACGGCAGCTCGGCGGTCGGCATCGCGCCGCCCCCGACCGTCGACGTGCACGGCTCGACGGTGCCGCCGACCTTGCCGGCCAGCGCCTCGGCCCGCGCGCGCAGCACCTGCGCCGGCGTCGCGATCATGCGGACGGTCGGCACGCGCTCGGCCTTGCCCTCGCGGTAGAGCGCCAGCGTCGCGTGGAGGCCCGCGATCGTCAGCTTGTCGGGCCGCAGCGCGCGCATCAGCGGGTGCTTCCGCGCCGCCTCGACCGCGGCCGCCTTGCCGACGCAGATGCCGGCCTGCGGGCCGCCGAGCAGCTTGTCGCCGGAGAACGTCACGAGGTCGGCGCCGCTCTCGACGCACTCGCGAACCGTCGGCTCGTCGGGCAGCCCCCACGCGCGCTGGGTGGCGCGGTCGACGAGCATGCCCGAGCCGAGATCGATCATCGTCTTCACGCCCTTCGCGTGCCCGATCGCGACGACCTGCTCCGGTGTGACCTCGGCGGTGAACCCGACGATCGCGAAGTTGCTCCGATGAACTTTCAGCAGCAGCCCCGTGCCCGGACCAACCGCGTTCTCGTAGTCGCGGGCGTGCGTCTTGTTCGTCGTTCCGATCTCGACGAGCTTGCCACCCGACAGCGCCAGGATCTCGGGGAGCCGGAACGAGCCGCCGATCTCGATCAGCTCGCCGCGCGACACGACGATCTGCTTGTCGGTCGCGAGCGCCGCGAGCCCGAGCACGGTCGCGGCCGCGTTGTTGTTGACGACGATCGCGTCCTCGGCGCCGGTCAGCTCGCGCAGCAGCGCGCGCAGGTGATCGTGACGCGACCCGCGCTCGCCCTTGCCGAGGTCGTACTCGAGGTTCGCGTACCCAGCGGCGACCTCGTCGATCGCGCGGCGGGCCTCGTCGGCGAGCGGCGCGCGCCCGAGGTTCGTGTGCAGCACGACGCCGGTCGCGTTGATCACGCGGCGCAGCGACGGGCTCGCGAGCTCGGCGGCGAGCTTCGCCACGTCGGCCGCCGCGACCCGCCCTTCCCCGCCCGCCTTGATCGCCGCGCGCGCCTGATCGATCGCGCGCCGCGCCGCCTCGACGACCGCCCACCGCGGCGCTGCGCCGAGCGCGGCCGCCTCGTCGACGAGCGCGTGCACGGCCGGCAGCTTCGCGAACGGCGAATCACTCACGCGCGCAAAGCTACTAGAACGTGCCGACGAGCGCGAGCCCCGTCGTGCCGCCGCCGACCATCGGCGCGACCATCACCGAGCGGTGCTCTTCGTTGTAGCGCTGCGCCGACAGCGGCGCGTCGATCAGCTGCGCGGCCGTGCCGCCGAACAGCACGGCGAGGCCCGCGTACTCGAGCGCCCTATTTTGCCCGCGGCGCGGCCCGCACTCGTCGACCGCGTCGGAGTCGGTGCACTCGCCTGCGCCCACGCGATACATCGCGAACCCGCCGACGCGAGCCGCGATCCCGAGCAGGCCGATCCCCGAGGAGCCGGTATAGAAGTGCCCGAGCGACGGGCCGACCGCGACGACGACCGCCGCCCCGAGGACCACCCCGGGCGACGGATCTTCCTGCGCGGCCGCCGCGAAGAACGCGAACGTGCCGACGGCCGCGGGGACGATCGACAGCGCCGCTGCGGTGCCGGGGCTCTTGGAGTCGTTGCCGTCGTCGGCCCGGGCCGAGCCCGCGGCGAGCAACGCGATGAGGACGATCGCGACGCGCATCAGAACGTCCCCGCGATCGCGAGCCCGACGCGGCCCGGCGCGGCCATCGGCACGATCGCCGCATGCGCGTGCGCATCGTTGTATCGGCTCGCCGAGAGCGGCGCGTCGATCAGCTCCACCGCGGCCGCGACGCCGATGATCGCGAGACCGGCGCGCACCTCGGTCGAGTTGTAGCCGGTGAGCGCGCACGGGAAGTCGTCACCGACGACGCCGGGCTCGCAATGACCCGACCCCTCGTACAGCAACAAGGCGCCGCCGAGCCGGATGCCGGCGCCGATCGCGGCAAGCCCGAACGAGTGCGTGTAGAGGTGACCGAGCGAGGGGCCGACCGTGACGAGGGCCGACGGCCACAACGATGCGATCGGATCGCCGTTGATCGCGTTCACGAGCAGGCCCGTGGCGCCGAGCGCCGTCGGAAACAGACCCAGCCCGAACGCCGCGGCCGGGCTGCGCTCGTCGTCGCTGTCGTCGGCATTCGCGCGGGCGCTGGCAAAGACCAGCACGAGCACGACGGCGGTGATCTTCATGACCGACGATGGTGCAAATCGGCTGCCGGGACAGGTCGTTGAATTCACGGTGCGACGCCTCGAATTTTCGAGGCTACACTGGCGTCGATGGACGTCCAGGCGGTCTCGGCGCTGCTCGCCGCGCTGCTGATCCTCGCGATCGGCGCGAGCGTCCTCCTGCGTTCGCGCTCCGACCGCATGTACACGTCGTTTGCCGCAATGACATTCACGGTGTCGGCGTGGCACCTATGCTCGTTCATCGATGCCGCAACCGGCAGCCCGGTGATGCGGTGGCTGTCGCTGTGGGCCGCCGCGACGATCCCGCCGCTCGCGATCCGATTCTTCCGGATCTTTCTCGCGCAGCCCTCGATCGGCGGCCCCAAGCGCGGCCCGCGCGTCACGCTCGCGTGGACGCTGCTCGCCTACGCGGCGCTCGTTGTCAGCGCCGTGTGGCGGCCGATCCACGACACGAGCTACTTCCTCGTCCCGTTCGGGCTGTACGTGTTCGGCGGCCTCTACCGGTGCGTCTGGGACATGTACAAGCAGTACCGCGCGACGACCAAGCGCGTGGAGCGCACGCGCGTCGGCTACCTCGCGCTCGGCGGGTTCGTCGCGACGACCTTGACGCTCACCGACGTGCTGCCGCGGTTCGGCGTCGCGTGGCCCGCGATCGGCAACGTCCTCGGCATCCTCTACCTCTACTTCCTGTCGCAGACGCTGTTCCGCTATCGCCTGCTCGACCTCAACGAGCTCGTCGGCAAGATGGCGGTGCTCGGCACGCTCGTCGTGCTCCTGTCGGCGGTCTACGGCTTCTTGCTCTACTGGATCGGCGGCGGTCAGCAGGGCCTGTATCTGCTGAACGCGCTCGTCGCCGCGTTCGTGATCCTGATCCTGTTCGAGCCGGTGCGTAACTGGCTCGAGAACGGCATCAACCGGTGGCTGCTGCGCCAGCGCACCGAGCTGCGCGGTCGCCTCGATGCGGTGCGCCGCGAGCTGCCGGGCGTCGTCGACGTCGCCGACATGGTGCAGCGGATCATGACCGCGCTCGAGGAGAGCCGCCGCGTCACCGACGCCGCGATCTACCTGCTCGATCCCGACGGCGCCGGTTTCGATCGCGCCGGCTTCCTCGGCAAGGCGCCGCCGGAGCGGCTCGATGCGAATGCCGATCGCGCGCTGCTCGATCGCGTGCGCGGCGGCTATCTCGATCTCGATCAGCTCGTCCGCGAACCCGACGAGCTCCCTCCCACGACCGATCAGGACGCGAAGAAGACCGCGATCCTCGCGCTCAAGTCGCGCGTCGAGGAGCTGCAGGCCGCGCTGATCTTCCCGCTGTTCGGCAGCGCCGAGACCGAGCAAGGCCCGTGGCTGCTCGGCCTGTTCTGCCTGCGCGACGATCGGACCGAGAGCGCGTTCGACGCCGACGACATCGACAGCTTCCGCCAGCTCGCGATCGGCGCGGCACGCGTGATCGAGTCGAGCCAGGCGTACGAGCGCGTCAAGGA